>NZ_JCAMOP010000057.1:0-45382 GCF_059512345.1 Bradyrhizobium sp. Unk1 | reverse complement strand
CGCCCGTGCGTTGGTGCGCCTCCGCGGGCCCGGAAGTTCGGTCTCAGAAAGGGCTGCTCAGAAGGCGCGGCAGGACCACTATTGGCATCGGCGATATTCGACTGGCGGGCTATGTTTTCCGGTGGGTTGCTCATCGCGACCCGTTGCATTTGGAAGCGCGGCTAACCTGGCCCGGCTTGGTCGTCGTCACGCTGCGAGTCGCCTACGTTGCTACCCCGGTCATTCGCGCCGTCAGAGCTGATGTTGCCATCCGCTTCCGTGGACTCGGGGCTGTTCGTCCGATTCAGGAGAAGCTGTCTGCGCATCTCGACGAGGCGCGCGCGGCAATATTCCCGGTATAGAAAATCGAAAATGGCGGGCGGCAAGACCGAGCCCTCCGTTGAATGGCGTGCGGTACCACAGCCTCGCCGCGCCGCATGTGAACGGGATCACACGCGATCTATTCCCTGGCGCTGATGGGTCCGGCCTCGTTGCCGTAGCTTCGGGTCGACATTCAGTTGCACGCTTCCAGCGCGTGGCGTGAGTCGGCCGGCCTCCAGGACCCGCCGAATGGACGGCGGCTGGACGGCCTCCGCACGCGCCGCTGACGACCGCCCCGGCTAGCGCTCTCTCCTGCGAAGATGCACGAGTTACGTACAAAACACGTGCAAAATCAATAGCTTATTGATTTGTTCATGAGATCGCCTATATAGAACGGAGATAGAACGAAATTGCGGGCCGGGTAGGACGCAAAATGGCTGACATAGCCGCACGTTTGAAGATCGATGGGCGAACATCTCTCGGCCGCGCGTTGAAGGCCGCTGACGCCCGCCGACGCGAGATTGCCGAGGGCCTCCTTGCCGATCTCCGATCGCGCGCCGTCAATGCGCGACCGAATTTGGGCCGCGAATACGGCCGCGTTGGTGTTTCTAGCCGAGCGAGCCGAGGCACGCGGCGAGGACAGTGCCGAACTGCGGCGCCAGACCACGGCTCTGGCCGGCGCCTTGCGAGGATTCTTATCGATGCCTGAAAACGTCTTCATTGCGATTAACGACGAAGCGCTTCATTCAAAATCGAAAATCTACATTGGACGGGCTTTGGCGCGCAAAGGCGGGGGCGACCTCGACGAATATCAGCTTTGGGCTTACCTTCGAGATGCTCCGCTCGCTCGCCGAGAACTGCGATTTGCTCAGGATCGTTCTGGAGCGCAAAAAGGATCAAATTTGCCGTCTGCCGTGGACCATTCGCGCCCGACACGATGGTCCAGCACACCGGAGACCGAAACTATCAGCGTTACCGGCGGCACAGCGTGAGCGCATTCGATCGTTGACAGCGTTTTTCAGGGAGCCGGACTACCTTTTGTCCTTCAGCACCTGGTTGCGGAGCTTGCTTGAGGATCTCCTCGTCATCGATGCGCCGTCGCTGTTCTGCAAACGCGATGGGCTCGGACGTCTCGTCAGACTTCAAATCACCGATGGTGCTACCATAAAGAGGATCATCGATCCCCACGGACGGACACCGGAGCCGCGCCTCTGGGATGATGGCGCGGACGCGTCCTCGCAGAGGTATGTCATCCAAGGGAATGTCGCGTTTCCTGCAGCCTATCAGCAATTACTTCACGGCTTGCCGGCAGCGAATCTCACGGTGCGGGACTTGGTCTACCGGCCGATGAACCTGCGACCAGGTCACGTCTTCGGCTTCTCCCCGACGGAGCAGATACTCCGCACGGTCAACATCGCAATCCGGCGGGCACAGTATCAGTGCGAATATTACGAAAGCGGTAATCAGCCGGAGGCGTTGTTTTCCTTACCTGCGAGCTGGACCGTACCAAGTGCAGAGATTTCAAGATTACTAGGACAACCTGCACAGCGGAAACCTCGCGACGCGTCGCCGGATGAAATTCTTGGCCACTGATAACGGAAGCAACTCATACATTCCGATCAAGGAATCAGCGCTTACCAACGAAATGGACGCGTGGTTGGCACGCGTCATTTGCCTGGCCTTCTCCTACCCCGTCTCAGCGCTGGATCAACAAGTCAATCACGCGACTGCCCAGCAGGCCGAGCGCACCGCCGAGGAAGAAGGCGTGGAGCCGACCAAGCAGTGGTTCAGCGATCTCGCGAACGACGTCATCCGTAGCGAGACCGGCTTCGATGACGTCGAGTTTGCCTGGATCGAGAAAGACGAGGTCGACCAGAAGCGGCAAGCCGAGATTTTGACATCGTATGTCGACTCCGGCGTGCTGACCATCGATGAGGCCCGCGAGCGTATCGGCGAAGAGCCCAGCCCAGATCCAATGGCGAGGGTCTTGGCGGTCAAGACCGCAACAGGCCGCGTGCCGATCACCAGTCAGCGCAACACCAGTCGCTCTGTGCTGTCTTAATCTTCTCAAAGGGAGGCTCAGAATGAGCAAACGACCTTCGAAGCGAATCCGCTCCACCTATAAGGCGTATACTACCAACCCCGCGACGTGGGCGAGCGTCGATTTCTGCGGCTACTATTTCGGCAATGATCGGCCGTTCCGCTTCAATGTCTGGGCCGGAGCCGAAGGTTTGTGCGTGTATGGCGTTAAAGGTGAGATGTCTCACTATCAGGCGGTGGAGACGGCCTTTTCGATATTGACCGCGGCGGCATTTCTGGACGGACTTACAGACAAAGAGCGAGAGAGGCTCAGGGAGATCGTGGCGATGGAGCCTATGTTCAACCGGCCGGCCGACGCCGAGCGCATCGCCGCGCGCTGATCGCGCCGCTCGCTTCACAGCAGCAAAGGCCCGCCGCTAACCCGGCGGGCTTTTCCGTTTTTCAATCACGTTTGCGTATAATTCCTTACCAAGACTGCGCCAGCGCCTTCCCAAGATTATCGACCGAAATTAATCAGCAACATCAACGTTGGGTGTGCGTAGGGACCCTTGTTGCGGCGACATGACATTTGCTGGAAATTGGCTGCACCCGTGCAATATTTTAGGCGTGCGTAATCTACACGGGAGCACGCTTGTGAATCAGTCCAACGAAATGGCGACTTTGTCGCTGAAGATCCCCGACGACGTTCGTACGTTGTTGAAGGCGTGGGCCGCGCACAACGTCAGCAGCATGACGTGCGAGCTCGTTCGCGCTGTGCGCGAGCGAGCCGAGCGCGAGCAGCAGAAAGAGGCAGCGCGATGAGCGAGACAACGAAGGAGCCTCTTTACGGCGAGACCAACACTGGCGATGCCAGCACTTTGAACGATGACGAGATCGAGGAGATGATCCGTGATCTGTTCGATGAACACCTAAGCGAAGAACTCTGCCGCCAAGCGTCTGAATGGCTGAACCTGCGCCTCGACGTCTATCAAGCATGCGTCGAGCTTGGCTTGGCGCCCAACGCCGCCTTGAAGGAAGGAAAACGGCCAGTTGTGGCCAAGAAGGTCGCCCGCGCCAAGGGTGCCCGTAGACAATCGCGGACTGCAGCCCTGGCCCGCAAGAAGAATCGCGGTGGCAAGGGCAAGAGCGGCGGCGGAGGCGGCGGCTAGTCCAAGATGCGTAAGCAGACCGCTCTTCCTCCACATTGCCGCCGCGCTTGATCAGGCGCGAGGCGGCGGCGGCCTATATCTCCGTCAGCCCGAACACCTTCGACAAGATGATGGAGGAGGGTCGCATGCCGCGCCCTCGCGTGCTGGCCGATCGGCGGCAGGCTTGGGACGTCAGGGAACTTGACATCGCCGTCCATAGGTTGCCCCATCAAGGCGAGCTCGCCGCCTCCGATGAGGGCTGGACATGAGAAAGCGCCGCCGGCTGCCCCAGCACGTCGAGGCCAACGCCGTAAAGGGCAAAGTCTACCTCTCGTTCCGCGTGCGCAGTCAGGACGGACCGCGCATCCTAAGCTGCGGAAGCTGCTCCTCTCGCAGCGGTGCATCTGCATTCCTTGACAGAAGATGACCTGATAACGTGGCGCGAGGGTTTGCCGGAGGACTTAAAGATCACGACCAAGCAGCGGTTCGTGAATGACCTCAAGGCCGCACTAAATGCCGCGTGGCCACGGCTTTCCGCAGATCGGAAGAAACTAAATCCGACGTTCCTGGCCATTGTGAAGGCCGGCTTCAAAGCCGAGCGGATCGATGATGAGGATGATGTCTCGGTTGCTCGGGATAACCAGATCCTCACGGATGAGGAAGTTGGGTCCGTCCTTCAAGCTGCGTGTGAAGTCGATCAGGAGCAAGGATTCGATGGCGATCTATATCGGATCGTCGTGTGTCTGGCCGCGACCGGCGCGCGGTATGCCCAAGTCAGGCGAATGCGCGTTGGCGACGTACAGGTTTCGGCACGGCGTCTGATGGTGCCGGGCTCCTACAAGGGGCGCGGCGGCAATAGCGGCTCAGACCCGGTCCCGGTGGGCGACGATGTGATTGAGGTGCTTTTGCCCGCAATCGCCGGACGGCCAAACGATGCACCTCTTTTCGAGCGGTGGATCCATGAACAGCAGCCGGGAGGTATCGCCTGGAAGAAGTCTGAACGCGGTCCGTGGAAAAGAGGCGAACTTGCACGTCCCTGGAAGGCCATTCGCGAGCGCGCCGGTATGCCGGAGGTGATTCCCTATGCTTTGCGGCACTCAAGCATCGTGCGCGGTCTCCGAAAGGGCTTGCCTATCCAGCAGGTCGCCAAACTGCACAACACCTCAGTCAAAATGATCGAGCGGCACTACGCGAAATACATTGCGACCGCCCTGGAAGACCTCGCCAGGGCGGCGGTCGTGCCCCTGGTGCTGCGGAGAGCCGATGGGAAAACGGGGGTAAGGGATAACCTGCGGTCTTGATCGGTGCGCCTCAAGGCCTCCCTCCACCTCGCAATATAATAGTCGGTCAATCTCGCCGGACTTCTGATTTAGACCCGATCCGACCTAAATTCGACGGGCGCGGTTGCCTGGCTAAGATTTCCGATGATGGTGTCGGCGGGCTCGCTAGGCATGCCGCTAATGATCTTTGAAACAGACATCCATTTATAGTTTGGCCGCCCCTTTCGCCGCGTCCACGGCGTCCATCCCCGTCTGCCTGACGCGGTCCAGCGCCTCGTCGCCAAGATCGGTGAATTCCGCCCTCACGGTATCCGAGGCTTCGCGAAGGCTCTGTGCCAGGGCCTGCGTGCGCCTGCCGAAGTCATTCTTCACATCGTCGCTCAGCCTCCCCATCGTCTCGGATTCAAGCGCCGTCACCCGGAATGCTCCCGCAACCGCCGAGCCGATCGCTATGCCAACGGCTCCGAGCAGCAGAGGCTGCCGTTCGAATGCGCCGGCCAGCGAGGATCGCGCCTTTTCGTAAGTTTGCTTCCCGGCCGATGAATCGGCGATCCCGCTCAGGGTCTCCTGCGCAGAGGCGATGCCATCGTTTAGACGCCCTTTCACCTTCTCCGCCGTGTTTGACACTGCGTCGGACGCGGCGCCCGCGGCCTTGCGCATGGCACCGGCCGTCTCGTGTGCTTCGTCGTCCAGATCCGGGGCGGTCGGCGGAGATGTCTCAAAGACCGATGCGGCGGATTGCGCGGCCTTGGCACCGAGATCCTTGGCCGGCGCCATCGCGGCCGTGAACGATTTGGCAGCCGTCCGCATCTTCTCGTCACCGGTTATCAGCCAAAGCAGGCCACCTCCGACCAAGGCCGCCGCCAGGGGATTATCCTTCGCAGCTGCCAACAGACTATCGACAAAACCGGGCTTTTCGCTGCTCATCGCGCCATTCCCTTCACGGTATTCTTGTCTTTCTCGAGTTGCCGCATCGTCTCACCGGGTATCAGCTTTTTCGGATCCAACCGATTCATCCCGATCGCGATCAGAAGTCCCGCGAGGGCCGCGGCCACCACGGCTGACGTCAAATAGGACAGCGGCTGCGACCAGCCGGCGGAAATCAAAGCGGCCGAGAGGGCAAGCAGCGCCATCACCAGGGCGGGGATGACGAGGATGGCGCCACCGGCCAGAAAGCAGATTGCGCCAGCCATGGTCCGCGTCTTTTCGGTCAATTCCGCCTTGGCGAGATCGAGTTCGTTCTGGAAAAGCTTCGCGGCCTGTGAAAGCGCATCGCCGAAAAGGCCTGATACCGCTCGCAGATCGTCTCGTCCGGTCTTGACGTCGTCTTGAATGGTCATGTCAACTCGCCGCTCTCTGATTGATCTGCCGGTGCGATGATCTCGCGATGGCTCATCCGCCGGATCCGCCGGACCGCGCATTGTCGTTCCCTGAAGACGCCGATCGATCGTGTCCCTGCGATGAAGAACCGCCGTCTGAGGCCCGCAGAAAACGCACGGCGGCAAAGCCCGCGAGAACCGATAGGCCGAGGAAGGCAGCCGGCTGACGCTTGGCGAAACCGGTGGCGTTGTCGACGAGATCTCGGAAGCTGCCGTTGCGAATCTTCTCGCCAGCACCTTCGACGTATTCCGCCGCCGAGTTGATCCCCTTTGCCGCGAAAGGTGCATCGTTTTCGAACGCGCGTGCGGCCTCCCGGATGTTGCCGGCGAAACGCTCGATGAAATCAGCACTGGATTGCTGTTTGCCGCGCGCACGGTCCTGAAACTGATCGACGGCCCCGGACGCCACGTCCTTCGCCGCATCCGCCGCTTCCGCGAATTTCTCTCGCGCTGTATCGGTGGAAGCCCGAAGGGCCTCGCCGGCGCGCTCCTTCATTTCGGCTCCCGCGTCCTGCATCTGGTCCTTCAACCGCTCCGACAGAGGGGCATCCGGCGTTTGGGCGGCATTTCTCTGGTTCAGGTCGAGATCGCTCATCGGGTGCCTCTTCAGGTATTCGAGTTCGTGGTATTGGGCTTACGGGTTTGATCAAAGGCGGCCGCGACGATGCCGTCTGCCGCTTCTTTCAGTCTCTCTGCGACGCCTTCCGTCATGCGACTGGCGTGTCTTCCGAGATCCGCGTCGGCGATGCTGGAAGCGACGGCATCTGCGGCCGACAGCGCCGCGTCCTTTGCGGCCTCGAAACCTGACGCCGTGGCATCGTTCGCGGCCTGTCTGACGTTGCCACTCGCCTGCCCCATAACCTTGGTCTCGGCATCGGTTGGCGGGAGTGCCGCGGCAATAATCGCGCCGATCGCGATACCCAGACCGCCGATCAATGCGGCGTTGTCACCGATGACCTCGCGCGCCTCTGCGGGGGCCTGTTGGGCGGTATCCCTGGCCGCATCGGCCGTCTCTTTTGCGCCGCTACGCAGGCGTTCGAACGCGTCCTTGGCCGCATCCCTGGCTGCGTCGGCGCCGTCCGACGCCTTGCCAGCAAGAGTGTCGAAGGTATGGGTCGCCTTGTCCTTGAGAACGCCGGCGGCGTCAGCGGCGGTATCGGCCAGTCCCGCAGCTCCGCCGCGGACTGAAGACGCAGTCTGCTGAACATTGTCCTGAAATCCCTGCGCGGCTGTCCTGGATTGATCCAGAACCTGCCCCGCCTGATCCTTGAGGGGATCGACCGCGTCCTGGACGCGGGCACGCACCGTCTTGGAGGTGAGAGCGAGTCCAGCGCCTATCATGAGCAGAGGCAGGGGCACGCCGCGCGCCATCCGCATGAGCGGCAGCGCCACAGCAGCACCGGCCGCAAGGCTCTGAATGGGATTCTCCAGCGCCTTGTCCTTGAGATCGCTGATCCACGTATGAGTCTTCCGACCGACGAAGTCGGAAACTTCGGACTTGATATGCTCCGGCGAAACCGCGTGGCGAATGTCTTGCGCCGTCTCGGTGATGCTGTCCTTCAACCGGTCGACCGTCGCCGCCAGCTCGGCACGGCTGCGCTCGGATTCGCGCCGGAGCTCCTCTACGGATCGTGTCATCGCATCGCCTCGCTCGATTTTCTGAATGGCTGCGAGACGAACTCACGCTATGTTGATTCGTTCCTACTTGCTTCCTTCGTGTGGCCACGGATAGACGCCGCTTCTGCGGCGGCCGAAAGACGGGGCATGACGAGCTCCCAGGAAGCCGGGGCGGCCAGTTGGCCTTCGTTGTCGCCCGTGCTTAGCCTAGCGATTTGTGAACCGCCGTGGCAGCAACCGCGGCGTGCCCCGTCGCAACGGATATCTGGTGAAGATCTGAAACGACATCTCCCGCCGCGTAGACTCCCTCGACCGTCGTCTGTTGGTGCCCATCCACCACCAGACAACCGACCTCGTTTGCAGCGGCGCCCAGTCGGACGGCGAGCTCCGATCCGACAGAGCAGCCCAGAGCGGGGTAGAGCACATCGAACGTCCCCGCACCGTTCGATCCACTGGAAACGTGGATCGACCCGGCCTTGATCTCCAATTGGCTATCAGCGAGCTGGACCGAGATTCCTGCCTCTTCGGCTTCCGCCAAATGCTCGGCGGTGGGGGCTCCGGTAACGACCAAGGTGACTCGGTCGGAATAGTGCCGCAGAAATCTCGCCTTTGCGAGAGCGCCTGCTCCCTGGCCCATCACGGCTATACGCCGATCGATGGCTTCGTAGGCGTCGCATACTGGACAATAGCGGACTATACCTGCAAGGACCGCCTTTTCCACGCCGTCGATATCCGGAGCCTCATCCACGATGCCCGTTGCAAACAGCACACGACGTGCGCGAATCTCGAGATCGCCATAGACGGCTCGAAAACCGATGTCGGATTTTTCCAGGAAGGAAATCCGTTCCCGCACAAGCTCGACATCGTAAGACTTGGCTTGACATCGCAGCAGATCGAGCAGCTCTCGGCCCGAGACGCCGGAAGGAAATCCGGGATAATTATGGCTCTTGGGGATCCAGGCTGCCCGGCTTTTTCCCTCGTCGAAGACGGCTACGCGCCTCCGGTATCGCGCCAGATAGATTGCGGCGGTGAGGCCGGCGGGACCGCCGCCCACGATCAGACAATCCAATACGCCCCTCACAATCCCACCGAGCTCCACTTTGGAAGCTGCCCCGAGCAGGGACCGTTCGGAACGGTTGCGGCGGCCGCGACGACCATTGTAAACGCCCTCATATTAACTTTGCTGATTTGCTTGGTGCGATTCAATTCCGTACCTCATCGGAGGTTGCTCGGGTCGGCGTATCAACGCGCAGCCATCAGGATGCCTGGACCTGTGCGCGCTCTTGCTCGACTTCCTCGGCGTCCTTCTTGTCGACGTCCATGAGGTCGTCATCGGCATTCCCGACTGCCTTCAGGAGTTCGTCGAGCTTGGCATGAATGGCCTGAGTGTCGCGATGCTCGGCGCGCTGGATGAGGAGTGTCATCCCCCAGGTCGCGAGCGTTGCGAACGAATGCCATTCCAATCCGTTGCCCAGGACGAGCCAGCAAGATCCGTAGGCCAGGAAGACGACGAATGCCGCCGGCCGCGAGGTCGCTACGCCAATTTTGGTAAGCCAGCCCTTGAGATCCGCGGATGACATGTCAGCCAACGTGATCCAGCACAGCCCGTTCCACCAACGATGGTCATGCGACAATGCACCATTGCCAAGAACTGCGCGTCTTTGGAACCTGTCGATCCGCTCTGCTTTGCCAAGGACGAACGAACGGAGCATGAAATGGGCTTGAGTGAGGAAGACATTCGCAGCAGGGCCTATTTTCTTTGGAAGCAGGCTGGCGAACCCGCAGGGGCGATGGACGACCTCTGGTACAAGGCGGAGGCCGAGTTGTTGGCCGAGCGATCCGAACAGGGTGAGGTCCCGCAAGGAATGACGGACAATCTACCGCTGTGATGACCGGCTCTCGAACCGACAGTCGACGGTGTCTCATGCGACAGCAGCGCGGACCTGGGTGGCCTCGGCTTAGGAACCATCCTCCCTTTGCGGCGTCGCTTCTTTTTGAGGGAGGACGCGTTGCACGGCTCGCAGTTCAGGCGCCAAGCGAACCTGCCGCACGCGGTCGTCGGCGTCGATTGTCGCGACCAGGACGGGCGACTTGCTGCCCGCACGCTTGCTGAAGAGACCCCCGTAGCCCTGGCGTACAACGGAACGACGCTTGCGGTTGTGATGGCGACACCCGCCGATCTCACCGATCTCGCCATAGGGTTTAGCCTGACGGAGGGAATTATTGCCGGGCCTTCCGAGATCGAGGATTTGGACATCGTCCGGCACGGGGACAGCGTGGAGCTGCGGATGTGGCTCACATCCGACCGGAGTGATCGCCTTGCAACGCGGCGGCGGCGTCTGGTAGGCCCAACGGGTTGCGGCCTCTGTGGTATCGAAAGCCTGGCCGACGCCTGTCCGCCCGTTCCCCACATTACAAACCACCTGTCGCTTACCGCCGAGGACATTTCGTCTGCCGTGCATGCGCTGACAGCGGCGCAGGATATCAATCGTGCGACCCGAGCAACGCACGCAGCCGGGCTATATCGGCCTGGCTCAGGGTTGTTGCTGCTGCGTGAAGATGTCGGCCGGCATAATGCCCTCGATAAGCTCGCGGGAGCGATGGAAGCAGAGGGCGTGACCGGGTCCTCTGGCGCGCTCATTCTCACCAGCCGCGTGTCGATCGAACTGGTGCAAAAGGCTGCAGCCATCGGCATCGGCATTCTGATCGCGGTCTCTGCCCCGACCGCACTCGCCGTCCGAACTGCGACCGCGTCGGGAATCACGCTGGTCGGCGTCGCGCGCGGCAGCGAGTTCCAAGTCTTCAGCCAGCCCGGAAGCTTACGGTAAGGAATCCGAACTCGCAGGAACCAAGCCGAAGCGCATCGATTTATAGTTCCCTTGAGCTGACGGGTCAGATGAAGCGGATGACCAGCATTCTCCTCGCAGTTGTGGCGGCCCTGGCGGGCTGCCAGCGGGAGCAGCGGCAGTTGCGGCTCGACCCGCCGACAGCCGATGCGCTCGACAAGATCGCGTTGATGCCGAATGGCATCGCCGGCGCCCCACCGCGGGTCTATTTCGCACTGGGCAAGCCTTACGAGGCCAATGCCTACAATCTGAGCCAAGGCAAACGACTGTATTCGTGGTTCGGCTGCAAGAGCTGTCACGGCGACGGTCAGGGTGGGAGCGGGCCGAGCTTCCTTGACGGCTGGTGGTACTACGGCCCCGAGATGGTCTCCATCTTCGCCTCGATCCGGGATGGGCGGCCCCACGGCATGCCGTCGTTTCGAGACAAGATGACGACGGATCAGATCTGGCAGCTTGCGGGCTATGTACAGACCATCGGCTCCTATGAAGGCAAGACCGCTGCGCCGAGCCGGAACGACGAGAAGCAGACGCGACCTGCCGAAAATCGCGCACCGGCCAAACTGCGATTTGATCAGGGCCCCTCGCCGGTCCATTTGGATCAGGGACCGACGCCGTGATCCGCGCCCTGAGCAAGATCTGTTTGAGCGCGATGCTCGCCGTGCCGCTGGCCGCGTGCGGCAGCAATTGGCAATCCGCGCTCGACGTTCACGGCACCTCGGCAATCAGCCTGAAGCATCTCATCCTTCTGATCGTCGCAGTCTGCTCCGTCGTCTGGATGCTGGTAATGGTCGCGCTGATCTGGGCTTTGTGGCACCGGCGGGAAGGCCTGTCGACACCACCTCAGCCTGGCCGCGAACGGCGCATGACCATCGCGGTCATCGGCGCCGTCATCGTCACCGCCGTCATCATCGGCACCTTCACCATCATGAGCTTCTTTGCCACGCGCAGTCTCAGCGTCGCCGGCCAGGACGATCTGACGATCCGGGTGCGCGGCCTGCAATGGTGGTGGGGCATCGAGTATCTCGGCCCGGATCCATCCCGGCGATTCGAGACCGCCAACGAGATCCACATTCCGGTTGGCCGCAGCGTGCACCTCAAGCTTGAGGGCCTCGACGTGATCCATTCATTCTGGGTCCCGAGCCTCGCCGGCAAGCAAGACCTGATCCCGGGCCGCTCCAATGAGCTCACGATCCGGGCGGAGCAGCCTGGCGTGTATCGCGGTCAGTGCGCGGAATATTGCGGCATGCAGCACGCGCACATGGCGCTGCTGGTGATCGCGGAGTCGCAGGACGATTTCGACAAATGGGCGAACGCGGAGCGGAATGCGGCGGCCCAGCCTGTCGAAGAGGAGGCGGCTGCGGGAATGCAGACGTTCCTGACGAAGCCGTGCGCGGCCTGCCACACCATCCGTGGCACCATTGCAGCCGGCACCACGGGGCCCGATCTCACCCATGTCGGCAGCCGCCGGACCATCGCGGCGGGGCTGTTCGAAACCACGCGCGGCTCGCTCGCAGCCTGGATCGCCGATCCACAGACCATCAAGCCGGGCAATAACATGCCGATGGTGCCGCTCGCACCGGAAGAGTTGCGCGATGTCTCTGCTTATCTGGCGAGCCTGAAATGAACATGCCCGCCAAAGCGTCCGACACGCGCGACATCGACATCCAAGGCTCGTGCCTGACAGAGGCGTTGACTGAGACATGGAAGACGCCGCCCGGCATCTGGGGCGCGCTCACCACCGTCGATCACAAGATCATCGGCCGCCGCTACATCTTCACGGCCTTTGTCTTCCTCGTGCTCGGAGGAGTCCTCGCCGTGCTGATGCGGATCCAGCTCGCGCAGCCAGAGGCGCGCCTGCTTGGTCCCGACCGCTATAATCAGATCTTCACCATGCACGGCGCCAACATGATGTTCCTGTTTGCCGTGCCTGTAATGGAGGCCGTGGCGGTCTATCTGGTGCCGCTGATGGTCGGCACCCGCAACATCGCCTTCCCTCGCCTCAACGCATTCTCCTACTGGATCTATCTTGCCGGCGGCGCGCTGCTCTGGATTGCCTTTGCGCTCGACATGGGACCGGACGTCGGCTGGTTCGCCTATGTGCCGCTATCCGGGCCGCAATATGCCGCCGGCAAGCGCGCCGACATCTGGGCACAGATGATCACCTTTACCGAAGTCTCCGCGCTCGCAGTCGCTGTGGAGATGGTGGTCACCGTCTTCAAGCAACGCGCGCCGGGCATGACGCTCGACCGCATCCCCGTGTTCGTGTGGGCGATGCTGGTGACGTCCTTCCTGATCATCATGGCGATGCCGGCGATCATGGTCGCCAGCACCAGCCTGATCCTCGACCGCCTCGTCGGCACGCACTTCTTCAATCCGGCCGAGGGCGGTGACGTGCTGCTCTGGCAGCATTTATTCTGGTTCTTCGGCCATCCCGAGGTCTACATCATCTTCCTGCCGGCGGCCGGCATGGTCTCGACCATGATCGAACCGTTCGCGAGGCGACCGGCCTTCGGCTATCTCGGTCTGGTGATGGCGCTGATTGCAACCGGCATCCTCGCCTTCGGCCTGTGGGTGCACCACATGTTCGTGGCGGGTCTGCCACGACTAGGTGAGAGCTTTTTCACGGCGTCCAGCATGGCCATCGCGATCCCTGCCGGCATTCAGATCTTCTGCTGGCTGGCGACGCTGTGGGACGGCAGGCCGGTGTTCAAGACGCCGCTCCTCTTCATCATCGGTTTCTTCGTCACCTTTGTCATCGGCGGCCTTACCGGGGTGATGGTTGCCTCCGTCCCGTTCGACACCCAGG
The DNA here is from genome assembly GCF_059512345.1 of Bradyrhizobium sp. Unk1. Taxonomy (NCBI): domain Bacteria; kingdom Pseudomonadati; phylum Pseudomonadota; class Alphaproteobacteria; order Hyphomicrobiales; family Nitrobacteraceae; genus Bradyrhizobium; species Bradyrhizobium sp. Unk1. The sequence continues at coordinate 31,987 of NZ_JCAMOP010000057.1, read as the reverse complement.
TGCACGACACGTATTTCGTCGTCGCGCATTTCCATTATGTGCTGGTCGGCGGCGCCGTTTTCCCGCTACTGGGCGCCATCCACTATTGGTTTCCCAAGCTCACCGGACGGATGATGAGCGAGACGCTTGGGCAGTGGTCGTTCTGGCTGATCATCACCGGCTTTAACGCCACCTTCTTTCCAATGCATATCCTCGGATTGGAGGGCATGCCGCGGCGAATCTACACCTATCAGCCCGACCTGCCTTGGCACGCTCTTAATGTGTTCGCGAGCCTCAGCTCCATCGTGCTCACCGCCGGGTTCTTGGTGTTCTTCATTAATGTCATCCGGAGCGCGTGGGCCGGCGACGTCGCTTCCGACAATCCCTGGGATGCAGCCACTTTGGAGTGGGCCACCTCGTCGCCTCCGCCCAGCTTCAATTTTGCGATGATCCCCGTCGTCAATAGTTTGCATCCGCTCTGGGATTGCCGCGATGCGCTTGCTGTGGCAAAGGGCCTGCGTACCGATCGGCGCGAGCTGGTGGTGACGTCGCTCAATACTGCCGAACCACAGGCGCGCGAGGCCTCGCCGCGGAATTCGATCTGGCCACTGCTGACGGCGATCGCAACCAGCATCATGCTGATCTGGTCGATATTCACGCCCTGGGCGGTGGTGTGGGGCTCGATCCCGATCGCGATCGCCCTGATCGGCTGGTTCTGGCCCAAGGGAACGCCGGAGGACGAGGCATGAGGGAAAGGATCGTGCTCGATCTCCGCAAGCTGCCGCTACACGGGATGGGGACACAGAGTGCCACCTGGTGGGGCACGCTCGCCTTCATGCTGATCGAGGGCACCGGCTTTGCCCTGGCGATCGCCGTCTACCTCTATCTGATGAGCCTGGCGACCACTTGGCCGATCGACGCTCCCCCACCCGATCTGCTTCCCGGCACATTGGTGACGCTCATTCTGCTCGTCAGCCTGGTGCCCAACATCCTGATCTCGCGCTGGGCGGAGCAGCAAGACCTGCGCAAGGTCAGGATCGGCCTTGTCGTCATGTCGATCCTGGGAATCGCGCCGCTGATCGTGCGCGTCTTCGAATTTCCTGCGTTGCGGATCAGTTGGGACACCAATGCCTACGGCTCCGTGGTTTGGCTCCTGCTGGGCCTCCACACCACGCACATCATCACCGACCTCGCCGACACCCTGGTCCTCGCCGCGCTGATGTTTACGCGCCACGCGCAAAATGCCCGCCGCTTCGGCGACGTCCAGGACAACGCCATGTATTGGAACTTTGTCGTTGCGGCGTGGCTTCCGATCTATGGCTGCATCTATTGGCTGGCACGGCTATGAGCGCATCAAAATTCCTGACCCATCTCACGATCTGGGCCGGCCTCTGGTTCGCCGCCGTGATCTGGGCCGTCAATATGCAGCTTGGACAAATCCCGCCCGATGTCGATTGCCGATCAACGCTGCATGTCTCCGCCATCATCTCCCTTGCAGGCGCAATCTTGACGGCTCTGTCGGGCGTCGCGTCGTGGTCTTGCGCAAGAAGGCTGGGGGTCGCGAGCGCGCCCGCTCATACGATCGATTTCGCCAGAGCGGTCAGCGCCCTTTCCGCCTGCCTCTTCACCTTTGCTCTTGCGATGCAGGGCGGGGCCTCTCTGGTGCTGACGGGATGCGAAAGATAGCGGCAATCACGGCTGGCCTGCTGGCGGGTGGTGCGGCACATGCCCACGAGCTGACCCCGGACGTGAGCGGCGCGCGTTGGACGCTCGATCCCTGGATCGTCCTCCCTCTCATGGTTTTTGGTCTCATGTACGGCGTCGGCGCGCTTGTTCTGCTCCGGCGACGGGCTCGTGTTCCTGGTGCCGGACTCTGGCAAGTCGTTGCCTGCGCCGCCGGCTGGCTCTCGCTGATCGCAGCGCTGGTGTCGCCGCTGCACTGGCTTGGCGAACGGCTGCTCAGCTTTCACATGATCGAGCACGAGATCCTGATGGCCGTAGCCGCGCCGTTGCTGGTGATCGCGCGACCGGTTGGAACGCTATTGTGGTCCCTGCCCCGCCGCGTTCGCCTGTCGATCGGCCGCTGGATGCGGCTGCCTGCCACCGACGCCGTGTGGGGCTTTTTCAGCGCCGGTCGCACCGCAACGATCCTGCACGGAATGGCGATCTGGGGCTGGCACGCGCCGCTCCTGTTCGACGCAGCCGTTTCCAACCTCCTCCTGCACCGGGCGCAGCATCTCAGCTTCTTCCTGACGGCCGTCCTGTTCTGGTGGTCGGTGTTCAGGCGTAGTGAAACCGGGGCCGCCGCCTGGCATGTCTTCATCACCATGCTGCACACCAGCGTGCTCGGCGCCTTGATGGCGCTTGCGCCGCATCTGCTCTACCGGGAGCAACAGGAGGCTGCGGGGGCGTGGGGGCTCACTCCGCTGGAGGACCAGCAGCTGGCCGGCATCATCATGTGGGTGCCGGCGGGAACGATCTACGCCGGTGCGGCCCTGACCCTGATTGCGCTTTGGATCACGCGTGCCGCCAAGCAAACGGAGCGAACCGATGCCCTTCACGCGCAGTAGAATGCTTATCGCCCTGATCGTCGCAGCCGGCGTACTGACTGCCTCCGCCGTGGCAGGCGGGCTCGCCCAAAGTTACCGCAAGCAGACCGAGAATACCGCCCGGGCCATGACCGCCGGCGATCCAGCCCGGGCGCCTGCCCTGATCCGCCGCTATGGCTGCGCCGGATGTCATACCATTTCCGGCATCCCCGGCGGCGACGGTCAGGTCGGAAGCTCTCTCGCCGATCTGCGTCAACGCGTCTATATCGCTGGTGTGGTGACCAACTCGCCCGACAATCTCATAGGATGGATCGTAACGCCGCAGGCTTTCTCGCCGAGGACAGCGATGCCGGCCACGGGGATCAGCGAGGCGGAGGCTCGCGATGTCGCGGCCTATCTCTATGCGCAGTGAGGATCAGGGACGAGGCGTCGGCCGGGGCGGCAGCGACTTCACATAGACGGCGATCGCCTTGCGATCGCTGTCCGGCAACATCGCCGTATTCGTGACGACATCGGCCATCGACGAGCCGACGCGGCCATGATTGGGCGTATTTCCGGTCTGCAACATCGCCGCCACCTGCTGCTCCGACCAGTCACCGATCCGTGCCGGCGTGATGTTGGGATAGAAGCCGGTGCCTTCAGGATCTTGCCCCCCGGCATAGCGGGTCCCTGGTTTAATGCCGCCGAACAGATCTCGTGATGAATGGCATTCCGCGCAGTGAGCCACCGCCTCGGTCAGATACCGCCCCCGATTCCAGGACTCGTCATGTCCGGCATCGACCACGATCGGTCCAGGCTTGAAGTAGAGAAGCTTCCAGAACCCCACAAAGCGGCGAATGCCAAAAACCAGATTGAGCTCGTGATCAGGCGCACGCCCCTTCACGGCGGGGAGCGTGCGCAGATAGGCCATGAGATCTTGGACGTCCTCGGAACGCATGTGCGTGAAGCTCGAATACGGAAACACGGGATAGTAGTGGCGACCGTCGGGAGAAACACCGCGCAGCAGCGCGTTGGCGAGATCCTTCGCAGTCCAGCGTGCGATGCCGTCTACCGGATCCATCGAAATATTGGGTGCGCGAAACGTGCCAAAGGGCGAGGTGAGCGCTAATCCGCCGCCGAGATGCAAGCGATCAGCTTGTCCCGGCGAGGCGTGGCAGGAGGCGCAGTCGCCGGCTGCAAAAATGAGCTTCCCGCGTGCGGCATCGCCGGCGGTGTCAGAGACACGGCCTACCTCTGCCGAAGTGAAACGCACGGGCGCAGTCAGGAACCAGATCCCCGCAGCGGCGGCCACGATCGCGGAGGCTGCTGAGATCACCCAGAGGCGTCTGCGCATTTTTCTCCTCGTTCGCCGCCGACGCCAAGTCCGTGGTCAGATCACCAGTGTCGATAATGCCGATAGTACCGACGATGACCGTAGTAAGGTCCGCCATAAGCATAGCCGGGGCCATAGGCGTAAGCGGGGCCATATGCGTAGCCGGGGCCATAGCCCGGACCAAATCCGTAAGGACCGTAGGCCCCGTAAGCTCCTGCCGCGAGTGCTCCGGCTGCGATTCCGAAGCCAATGCCCGGGCCGCCCCATCCGCCGCCGCGCCAATGTGCGTCCGCGGGGGTGACCGCGACTGTTGCGATCACGGCGACAGCGGCTCCAACTAATCCGATCTTCTTCATCTCAAACTCCAATCATCAAGTCGATGACGGTTCAATTCGGAAGGACCGTCGAAGTTTCTATTCACCTGTGGCGCCAATGGAGAGCTCGGGCCTATCGACAACACGAAAGGCCCACGCTCTGCAGTTGGGCTCAGTCGGTCGAGATCGGAATCTCGCCGCCTTCGATGATCTCCGGAATGATATCCTTGAACAGGCGCACCGGGACGGACTTCGCCGCGGGCACCTTGCTGCCTTCGGCATAGTGCCACAGCGGGATCAGCCCATTGCATTCCGGGTAGTAGCCCGCAAGGCTCCTGCGCGGGATATCGTAAGGCACGACTTGGAGCTCGCTCAGGCTGCGTTCGACACCATCGCCCGCTTCGGTGACCAGCGTGACGGTATCTCCGGACTTCAGCCCACCGTCCTCCATATCGGCTGGATTCATCAGGACGACATACCGACTGCCCTGGATGCCCCTGAATCGATCGTCTTCCGTGTAGATCGTCGTGTTGAATTGGCCATCCGCACGCATCGTCATCAGCTCATAGATGCCGTCGCCTTCTCGCGGCGACGCAAATGCCGCCTTGGGCACGGTGAAGTTCGCCTTACCGTTGGGCGTCTTCCACTTGCGCTCTCGGGCCGGCAACGGCCGAGGGAAGCCGCCGGGTTCGAACATGCGTTTGTTGAAATCCTTGAACTGCTCCGGATAGGTACGTTCAATGGCGTCCCGCACCTGCGCGTAATCAGCGACCCAGGCATCCCAGTCGACCGCGGGATTAGGCCCCAGCGTGGCTTTGGCCAGCGCGGCGACGATCGCCGGCTCTGACAAGAGATTGTCCGCCACCGGCTGGCGCTGACCGCGCGAGCCATGAACGCAGGTTGTCGAATCCTCCATCGACACGGCCTGCGGGCCGCTTGCCTGCTGGTCGATCTCGATCCGACCGAGACACGGCAGCAGATACGTCACCTCGCCCGGGACGATGTGGCTGCGATTGAGCTTTGTCGCGATCTGGACCGAGAGGCGCAGGCCCGACCATGCGGGCTCCATCAGCGATCGCTCCGGGATTGCGCGCACAAAATTGCCGCCAAGGCTGACGAAGCCGCGCACGTCTCCATTCAAAATGCCTTCGCAGGCATCCACGGTCGAAAGGCCGTCCCATCGCGGCGGCTCGAAGTCGTAGAGGTCGGCGAGCTTGTCGAGCGGCACGAGTTTGGACTTTTCGGAGATGCCGACGGTACGCTGGCCCTGCACGTTGGAATGTCCGCGGATCGGCGAAATCCCCGAGCCGGGCTTGCCGATATTGCCGCCCAATAGCAGTAGATTGACGATCATCTTAGCCGTTTCGACGCCGTGCTTGTGCTGGGTGATGCCCATGCCGTAATTGGCGATGACGGCATTGGCCGCCATATAGGTGTTGGCCGCGTCCAGCATGGCGGTTCGCGAAAGTCCCGATGCCCTTTCGATCTGGTCCCAATCCTGGGCGCGACAAAACGCGGCAAATTCCTCGAAGCCGGCGGTATGCTGTTCGACGAACGCGACGTCGATCACGCGTGGACCACCGTTCGTTCGCGCGATATCATCCGACTCGATAATCCATTTGCAGATGCCGGCGATGGCCGCGGCGTCGCCCCCGATCCGCACCTGATAGTATTGCGAGCTGATGCGTGTGCCGCCCGCAATCATCTGAACGGGACTTTGCGGATTGACGAAGCGCTCCAGTCCGCGCTCCCGGAGCGGGTTGAACGTGACGATCGGCACCCCGCGTTGGGCGGCTTCCTGGAGCGGATGCAGCATGCGCGGCGCGTTCGTCGTGGTGTTGTGACCGAAGAAGAAGATGCAATCGGTCTCGTCGAAATCCTTCAGCAGCACCGTTCCGACCGGGACGCCGATCACTTCCGGCAACGCCACCGATGTCGTTTCGTGGCACATGTTCGAGCTGTCAGGGAAATTGTTGGTGCCGTACATCCGGCCGAACAGCTGGTACATATAGCTCGCTTCCAGCGAGGCACGGCCGGAGGTGTACATGATGACCGAGCGCGGATCGAGCGCGTTCAATTCTGTGCCGATTTGCCGGAAAGCTTCGTTCCAGTCGACGGGCAGATATTTGTCGCTGCTGGGATCGTAGCGCATTGGCGTCGTCAGGCGCCCCTGCTCCTCCAGTTGATGGTCAGACCAGGTTCGTAGCTCGGTGAGCGTGTGCTGCGCGAAAAAATCCGGCGTGACGGTCTTGCCTGTTATCTCCCAGGCAGTCGCCTTGGCGCCGTTCTCGCAGAACTCGAACATGCGCGGCTCTGCGGGCTTGGCCCAGGAGCAGCTTACGCACATGAAGCCGCCAGTCTTGTTCTGCTTCAGCAATATCTCGCTGCCGAGAAGTGCAACTTCTTCTTGCGTGAGGATGTGAGCCACCGCACTGAGCGAGCCCCAACCGCCAGCGGGCGCGTCGTAACTTTCAATCTTTGCCTTTTGCCGCATGCCGGGTTCCTCAACATCAAGTCTGTTAGGGGAAAACCTGAGAGATCATCGCCAGTTCCTCGGGATCAGGAACATTGCTCTGGTCGGAGCGTCGATAGATCGTTGGAGGCGTCATGCACGGCCTATTGGCAACGCCGATTAAATTGGACGACGTCCGAATGGCACGCATTCTTATCGGCACCTCGGGCTGGCACTACGCATCCTGGCGAGGTCCGTTCTTTCCCCGGGAGCTTCGGATCAAAGACCAGCTCAGCTACTATGCCGATCAGTTCGACACCACGGAGCTGAACGGGGTGTTCTACCGCACGCCGACGCCGGAGGCAGTGACGGCATGGCGGCAGCAGACTGGCCGCGATTTTGTCTTTGCCTGGAAGGCGTCGAAGTTCATCACGCACTGGAAGCGTCTTTCAGATCGCTCCGAAAACAGCCTCGAGCTGCTGGAGGACCGCATGTCGCTGTTGCGCGGCAAGGCGGGGCCGATCCTGTTTCAGCTTCCGCCTCAGTTCGAGGTGGACGCCGAGCGGCTCGGCTCGTTCTTCAAGCTGCTGTCCCGGAAACGCCGCTACAGTTTCGAATTTCGCCACCCGAGCTGGTATCAGCCGCGCATTCTCAGAATGCTGTCCGACGAGAACATTTCGCTCTGCCTGTCCGACCATCACGATGCGCCGGCGCCTTGGAAACGTACGGCGGACTTCGTCTATGTCCGTGGCCATGGCCCGAGCGGACGCTATCACGGCCACTATTCGCAGGCAGCGCTCGCCCAATGGGCCAAGCGACTCAAGTCCTGGAAGCGCCAAGGCTGTGACGTCTATGTCTATTTCGACAACGACCAGAAAAGCGCGGCGCCGGCCGACGCGCAGGCTTTGCGAGAGATGCTGTAGCGATTGAGCTAGGGGCCGCCAGCCACGGAGCCGGCGGTCGGCCAGATCGATCTTGCCGTTGACGATCAGCTCGTCGGAGCCTTCGACCTTCAACGATTGCGGCCGGTTTAGATCGTTTATGAGATGCACGTGAAGGGCTTTCGCCCATGCCGACGTTCCCGCCTATTTGCGCTCGCTTGGGATTACGACTGCCGAGCTTCTGCCGATCCACGCCTTTGTCGGGAGCGCCGACCTCGCGGACAGCATCCATTTCTTGAGGTGGCCTGACTTGGCTTCGATCAACTGCAGCACTTCGGCGCCGAATCCTTTTTTCAACGTTGCGCTGAACGTTACGCTGAAGGCGGGGCCGATCCGAAACTGAAAGATTGGCGAGCAAGACCTGGCCGTTCTGCGGCATCATCTCGGAATGGCGTCAACAAGAACCGCAATTATATGGGCTTACGCAGATTCCGAAAAACCGGACATCCCATATCGGCAGCCCGACCTGTAAGACCGACGCCAGCCCTTTTCGTGAAGAATGGTCTTCGGCTGCCTGCAAGAGCGAAGGCCGCACCTTGAATGGAACCCCGAGCAAGCCTCGGGTGTTTTCCGGCGAGCGGTGCCTGCTTGCCGCCATCAGATTTGCGACACCGGTAGGATCGATGAGCGCCGGGCCGCCAAGCGAGGTACTAAGTGGGTCACCCGAACGCGGTTAGCAAGCGGATAGCCAAGCCCGGCACACCGACAGCATCGGATCGCGAAGCGTCTCGCAACTCGGCACAGCAAAAGCCACTGCCCCTTGGTTCGGGCGCGCGCATGAATGCCCGGGTGATCTTTGCAGTAGCGGTGGTAGCGCTCTCGTTGTGGACCGCCGGGGGATTTCTGCCACCTTTGATCTGGGCGACCATTCTAGCCGTCACCTTGTGGCCTCTCTACATTAAGTTTGCGGCACGGCTCACCTCAGGCCCAACAAGGCTGGCAGCCGTCGCCTTCACGGCGATCGTCGCGCTTATCCTATTTACGCCTATGGCGCTTGCCGTCTACCAGGTTGCCGAGCAAGGCGGTGATATCGCGAACTGGCTGAAGAAGGCCAGGGAGAGCGGAATCGAAGTGCCCGACTGGATCGCTCGCCTGCCGGTCGTAGCAGAAATCGTGCAGCAATGGTGGCGCGATAACCTATCGAATCCGAAAGCCGCGACGGCTTGGCTTAAGACCGTCAATGCGGATGATGCGTCTGGTCTGTTTAACACGCTCGGCGGTCAGCTGATGCGTCGCCTGTTCATGCTCTTCTTCTCATTGTTTGCCTTGTTCGTGCTACTCAACAACGGCCGCTCGGTCGCTAACCGCACCGTCGAGACGTGCGATCGTATCCTGGGGCACCCCGGCGAGGGCGTGGTGCAGAAGATCGTGGATTCAATTCGAGGGACGGTGAACGGTACTGTGATCGTCGCCATCGGCGAGGGCCTGTTGATCGGCGTTGGATACGTTGCTGCAGGCGTACCAAATGCCATAATGTTTACCATTATAACCACGGCTTTTGCGATGCTTCCGTTCGGTGCTTGGGCAGTGTTCACGGCCGCTGCCGCAATGCTCTTGTCCAGCGGTGGCAGCGGGATCGCGGCCGCATGCGTCTTTGTCTGGGGCGGAATCGTCATGCTCGCGGGGGACCACTTTGTATGGCCAACTCTGGTCGGGGGCGCGGCGCGGCTCCCTTTCCTCTTTGCGTTCGTCGGCATATTCGGGGGGCTGGCTGCCTTCGGTCTACTCGGCTTGTTTTTAGGACCCGTCATCATGGCCGTGCTGTTGACGGTCTGGCGAGGGTGGATTTTTCGGCCTGAAGAGCAAAGCACCTCTGACTAATTGCACTACATGCGGCCCCGAAAGGGCTTTCGCATAAGCCTCACAGCGAGCGCTGATTCAGGCGACATCGGATACGACGCAGACCCCGCCTCCTCCTTCGCACCGACTCTTATTTCCTGGGTTTGCCGCTCAAGGCGCCCTGCTCTCCAAAGTTTTTCCAGTGCATTCGCTATCTCGTGCTTCACCGCCGCAGACGCGTTGCCGGCCGTCTGCCAGGCACATCTGACGATCTTCACCAACTTGTCGTCGAGCGAGCGCGCCATGACGAGCTATCTACGAGGCGTTCGCACGAGCACGCTGCTGCGCCTCTCGTCGTCGTTCCCGGCGTTGACGTCGGCGCAAGGCCCTGTCGGCGAGCCGCGGGAATGGCGGCATTGGGGCGGGAGCGTCTTCGCGAGCGAGAACTTCTAATACTGGCTTTGCGGCCGGCTCGCGGCCCTCCATGAAAGACAACACGGAGCGGCCCTCGTCAGTGATCCTCCAGCCACCGTTATCGCGTATGACGAGGCGCTGCGAAAAGATGTCTAGATCGGGCACCCGCGCTCCAAGGCGCTTCGTCCGCTCTGTCCATTCTCGTCCACTGGTCGCCAGGATCGCCATGTCACGCTTCACATCGACAATCGTGGTAAACCCGTTGGGGTAGCTCACCAAGATCTTCAGAAGTGTAACCTGGAAATTCACCCGCCAGCCTGTTGATCAGCGCCACATCGTTGGTGGCCTCCCAATAGGCCTTTCCGCCGACCTCGCTGGTTTCTCAAGTTCTTTGCCGTCAAGACCAGCGCGAAGAAGTTCAAGGGCGTCCGGGAGGAGAATTGATGGGCCGATTCTTTATCGGCATCATTATCCTCAGCATGGCGATAATCCTCGCCATGTATTTCCACGTACTTATCCTATAACGTGTCGGGCGTCCGCATGGGCGAGCCTCTATCCTCGTTGAGCAACTCCTGCTCTGCCAGGCGCCAGAAGTCCTCGTCTCGCCCTTCCGGTTTCCCGGCCTTCTCCCAAAGCTCGTAGGCGCGGGTGGCAACAGCTTCGTCAATACGGTTGTTCATTGGACTACTCCGGTTGTCGAACGGCGGCTGGGAACGCGTGGTGCTAATATTTGGGGGTCAGCCGATAGACGTCTCCCGGCATAAGCTCCAACTCTTCGAAAGTATCCTGCTGGTCGTCCGTAATCTCTGCTGGCAGGATCTCTGCCGTCCATCCCTCAGACACTTCCGCAAGCACAAGTGTCACTGCCTGTGACGGTTTGGCGTAGGCTATCCAAAGCTGCTTTTCCGACCCGTCATCAGGCGTAACTTCAACGAACGTGAAAGAGTTTCCAAACGACTCTGCCATCACGACAAAATCGATCAGAACGCGACTTGTTGCTATCACTGGGGAGGACGCAAGCCCGGCGATCTCAACCACTCCTCGATATGGGAGGCGGTCTCCGTTTGACGAGCTTGGCGTAAAAGATGCTCACGCTCCTTTCCGGGCGCTAGTTCTTTCGCCCTTTGCCTGAGCGATTGCGCTGCGGCTGAAAGACGTTCTTCCAACGTTTGGGTCTGTTTGAAACGACGCCGCTTTTGCATGCGCTGCTCCTTTCCGTTTGAGGAAGGCGGGAGCGCTGTGATGGGGCGATCTCATCACCGATAGCTGCCAAGTGTCCGCGCGGTGATGGCCGAAGGCTACTCCTGCCTCCACAGGTCAGATACAACAAAGGTTAGAGGCGCGGTCATTCTTCCCGCCTGAGTAAATTACTCATATCTCAACTTTTTGCTCGCAATCGTCATCAATGAAATTGACTGTACGCCTGCTCCTTCGATGGCCATTTACTTCGGGCGTAGCTCAATGCCCTAAACTGGTTCGTGGCGAGCCGGGGCTTTAGTTCGCCACCTGCCCCCTCAAAGAAGGATCGCCGGCCAGCTTGAGGAGCGCGAAACCAGATCATTTCCGCCGGGGGTTCCAACCATCCGCACGGGCAGCATGAGGAACCACTGCCTCTCTGCTCGGTTGGCAGCGGTCCCTACCAACTAGCCGAACTGCGCTGCACAACCACAAGGCCCGATGTGCCACATATCGACATTTTGATCCGCAAACTGCGGAGTGACACCCACATCACTGGCGACGACGCCAAGGCAATTGAGCACCTGCCAGTTACTGTCCGTGAGGTCGCAGCTCAAACATCGATCGTGCGTGTCGGCGAGCGTCCAAATGCCTGCTGCCTACTCGTGAAAGGTTTCGCATGCAGGTCGAAAATCACTGACACCGGTAAACGGCAAATCCTGTCCTTCCATGTCCCTGGTGACGTTCCGGATCTCCAGAGCCTCTTTCTGAGAACTATGGATCACGACCTGATTTCGCTATCCAACGCCACCTTGGGCTTCATCGCGCATTCCGACATTTTGAGGCTCATCGACGACCGGCCATCCGTTGCTCGCGCCTTGTGGAGAGAACGCTGATCGACGCGGCGGTCTTCAGAGAGTGGATCGTCAATCTCGGTGCTCGGGACGCTCCCGCGCGGATGGCTCACCTTTTCGCCGAACTACACCGTCGATTGGCAGCTGTCGGGTTGGTTGACGAGGATCAGTTTGAGTTTCCAGTGACGCAGTCCGAGCTTGCGGAGGCGTTGGGAATTAGCGCGGTTCACGCAAACCGCATCATTCAGAAATTTCGCAGCGAAGGGCTTTTGGACATCCGCAGGAACCACGTTGTATTCTTGGACTTTGCAAAGGTGGAAGTCACCAGCGGGTTCGATCCTGCGTATCTACATCAGCTTACACCGGGCGGACGCACCGAATGACCCAATCAGGCCCAAAGCGATACTATGTTTCTGCGCCCGGTGAAATTGCCGACAGCAGTATTGAATTTCCCGACATCGAGGCAGCGCTACTCGAAGCTGCCGATGCGGCGATTCTGATGGCGCGAGATCAATTGATTCTCCCACCGGCCGACGTTGTTTTAGAGGTCCGCTCCGACGACGTCAAAGTCGCGCAGGTCACCGTGAAGGTGTTGATCGAGAGGACTGAAAATAATTGATCGATCGGCAAGCGGCGTCCACGAGTGTCAGCGCGTGGACGGGCGCCGTTCTGGCGTTTCTCCACAAGCGACTGGATGCTCTGAAAGCTGCCGCTTAACCCGAACGTACCAATCGGCATAGGGCGTGTTCTTGACTGCGTGTCTGTTGAAGTCGCACGCACCGTCCGTCCACCAGACTGTTCCCGTTCCCCAAGACCGCGCTTTGCCTCATTGACGAGGCCGTGGGCGATGGCTTCGGACTCCGGGTCTTGGGTCGCCTTAGCCGCTTTCACCGCACGCCGCGCGGTCATCAGTTCCTTCACCAACCGCGCCTTATCGTGTGGAGCAAGATGGGGATTGCTCATCTGCCAAAGTCTATCGCGGACGACGAAATATCGCCGATCCGGCGTAACAGGATACTTGAGACCTGGCATCAGATGAAGGGCCTGCCTCCGGTTACGGCGACCGTCGTGCCAGACGTGTAACTAGACATCGGATCAGCAAGCATCACGTATGCCGTCGCCAGCTCCGCTGGTTGCCCCGCGCGCTTCATGGGCACCTGCTTGCCAAAGTTTTTCACGGTATCTTCCGGCATGGTCGACGGAATCAAGGGCGTCCAGATGGGGCCCGGCGCCACGGCATTCACGCGGATACCCTTTTCAGCCAGCATTTGCGCCAGCCCCCCGGTGAAATTTTGAATTGCACCCTTGGTCGTCGCGTAGGCCAGAAGCGTAGGATTCGGCATGTCCGAGTTCACCGAGGCCGTGTTGATGATGGCTGAGCCCGGGGGCATGTGCGGCACAGCGGCCTTGGCGAGGAAGAACATGGCATGGATGTTCACATCGAAAGTCATCCGCCATTCCTCGTCGCTGATCTCGGTAATATCCGCGAACGTCGCCTGATGCGCGGCGTTGTTGACGAGAATGTCCACGCCGCCGAGGTCTTGGACCGCCCGATCAACAACCTTCCGGCAGTGGTCCGCGGACCTCAGGTCGCCTTCGATCAAAACGACCTTGCGCCCTTCCGCCTCGACGAGGCCTGCCACTTCCTTGGCATCGTCGTGCTCCTCGAGGTAGGCAATCAGGAGGTCGGCGCCCTCGCGGGCGAAGGCGATAGCAACGGCTCTCCCTATTCCGCTGTCACCTCCGGTGATGATGGCTCGTTTGCCATGCAGGCGACCCGAACCCTTGTAGCTGATTTCGCCGTGATCAGGACGCGGGTCCATCTTCGCGGTCGAACCAGGCATCGGCTGGCCCTGGCTGGGGTAGGGCGGTTTCGGATACTCCTGCATTTCAGATCGATCTCCGCGGGTCGAGACCCGACAACCTGCTGACGTCGTCCAAGGTTCCTGGCGCCCCGCGATGGTGCGATGGCACCCAGCACGCTGCCCGCCCTCTCCTAAGACCGCGCGGGACGCGCTGCGCACAGCACCAGAACAGCGCGCTCGGCTTTGGATTCGCTGGCGCCCGGCCGGGTTCCGGCCACGCGGACGACCACTGCGCCTCCGCGGCTCTGGGCCACGACGTCGAAACGAACGTCATCATCTTCGTCGGTACAGGGGTTCATGCCGCGAAGCGTCCCGGCAAACCACCTCGGAGTTGGTCCATCAGCCGCTGCTCGCGCTCGATCCGACTCCGGTAGAGTTCGCGCTCCTGATCTTTGACGTCTGTCATGACGCCGCTCCCGCGCCAGCCTGCGACGCCACCTGTTCGGGCGGAGTAAAAGCGACGGGAAATACTTTGGAGGTCAAGGCCTTTAGCGCCGCATCCTCCTCGGACAGACGCCGTTCGATGAACTGGCGCTCGAGGTCCGAAAGCTGCGTCTTCAACAGGCTGCGATAACGATGGATGTTGCTGCGGTGCGCCCGGATACGGGCAAAATCTTCGTCGAGCATCGTCGCCCACGGGCGCCGGCCAAGAGGTCTTCGGACCCCGTCCAGCGCTCCCCCGTAACCATCTTGCTCCTAGGAGGACTTGGATATGAGGACCACCTTCGACTTTGCGCCCCTCTGGCGCTCCACCATCGGCTTCGATCACCTGGCCGGGCTCGTCGACAGCGCGCTGCGCCAGGCAACGGAAGACAATTACCCACCCTACAACATCGAACGATCAGGCGAAGACCGTTACCGGATCACGCTGGCCGTGGCCGGCTTCGGCGCCGACGACATCTCCGTGACTGCTGAGCAGAACGCGCTGACCATAGAGGCCAGAAAGCCCGAGACGGCCGCCGGCGAATACCTCTATCAGGGCATCGCCGCGCGCCCCTTCCGGCGCGTATTCAACCTGGCCGACTACGTTCAGGTGAAGCAGGCCTCGTTCCAGCACGGACTGCTGATCATCGACCTCGTCCGCAAGGTGCCGGAGGCTATGAAACCGCGCAGGATTCAGATCGCAGGCAGCGGCCGTGCCTCGGCGCAGATCGAGCAGAAGGCTGCCTGATCGCTTTCTCGAACGAACAAGGCGGCGGGCTTTTGCCCGACGTCCATCACCATCCCCTGGAAAGGAGCGTAGGGAGACGACCGATGACAAAGGCCAGGACCAATTCCGGCAACATCAACCACCTCTTCCACCCCACCGCGCACTATACGTCTCCGGACGACGTGCTGAACGACCAGAAACTCTCCGCCCCCGAGAAACGGATTATCTTGTCGTCCTGGGCGTCCGACATGTTTGCGGTTGAATCCTGTCCGGCGCTACGCGAGATCCCGGGCATGGGACATCCCATTCGGCTCGCCGACATCCTCGCAACGCTGCGGCGCCTTGACGGTGAAGACGACGATCCGCCTCGCCCGGGCGGCGCTGCCATGCGACGGCGGCGGCCATCCGCTGCCTGTCTGGCGGGGTCGCCATGATGCTCACTCTGGCCGTTCTCGGCACGGTGCTGAGTGATCACATCCCGGCGGATTTGACCCATACCGATCTCAGCGCTGCGGGGCTCGTCAGTGCGCAAACATCACCGCGTCGCCTGATCGCCAGCCAACTCGGTTCTCGGGTCTGGTGAGCGACCATTCTCGCATCTCTTCAAAGGCAGCGATTCGCTTATGTTATTTCGAGAACTGGCAATTACGTCGGCGGTTTCAGCCGAGGCTTCGCTGTCGCTCCCGACCAGGATGGCGTCGAGCATTTTTGTGCTGATGATTCGGGCGGCCCATTTCCGAAGGGATCCTTGCCGGTCTTGCGCAGGGCTTGCGGGGATGTAGCGAGCGGGTGACGGCGTGCAGCAAGCGAGCTCTTCGCGCTGGACGTCCCTGTCCTTGATCGGAGTCTCGAATAGGGCCTCCTGAATGTCACTGGAAAATCGGCCCCATACGTCCATGGCCACGCTTCCGAGTAGCGCGGCGAAGGCATCGGTTCTGCCAGCCATGGGCTTCCCCCGTCGCAGGGCGGAACCGCGGCAGCCCTCCGGCGTTCCTTTGAAATCATTGCGAGAGGAGAAATCGGTTATGGGCTTCTTCACCAAAGACATCAAAACCATGGACGACCTGCTGATCCACGGCCTTCAGGACATCTACTACGCCGAGCAGCAGATCCTTAAGTCGCTGCCGAAGATGATCGAGAAGGCGACCAATCGCGATCTGGTCACCGGACTTAAGAAACATCTCGAGGAAACCAACAGACAAGTCGAGCGGCTCGAGAAGGGGTTCGCGAAGCTGGGCAAGGAGCCTAGCGGCACGAAGTGCCCCGCGATCGACGGCATTATCAAGGAAGCCGACGAGACCGCTGGCGAGATCGAAGACAAGGCAGTTCTAGACGCCGCCATCGTGGCCAACGCACAAGCCGTCGAGCACTACGAGATGTGCCGCTACGGGACGCTCATCGCGTGGGCTGAGGAGCTAGGTCACGACGAGATCGTCCGATTCCTCACGACCAATCTGAACGAGGAGAAGGCGGCGAACACCAAACTGAACACCGTGGCGCTTCGCAAGGGCGTCAATGCCAAGGCTTCGACCGCGGCCTAACGTCTTACGCCATGACTTCAGCGGCTCCGCGACATCGCGGGGCCGCTGTTGCATTCCGCCTGAGGACGACCGCAGCCTGGCGAACCAAGCTGTCAACGAGGCACTGGAAGTGCAGGCGTTACGCCCCGGCCCATTGATTCACCGCCCGGCTATCCGGCTTACGACCCCTTAGCGGACAATTTGACCTGAAGAAGCGCAGCGGCATGGCCGTGGTGCGGAGACCGAATGGATAGCCCCCAGGGCTGCGCAAGTTGATATGCCGCGGCCCGACACGACCCGCTGTCGAGAGGCCGACAGGCTCTATCAGAAACGGGAAAACTTGGAACTTCGTAGGTCTGGACATGTTGTGTCGGTCCACTACTGGAGGACGATAATGAACAGGAAGTTTCTTCTTTTGCTGACGGCTGCTTCGCTTTTGGCAGGTCCGTCGTTTGCGCAGAATCCGCCGGCCACTGATCGGCCGAACAACAACGCGGTCAACAGCTCTGGCCAAAACAATTCCAACAAGCCGGTATCAGGCGCAAACAGCTTCACCGAGGGGCAGGCCAAATCGAAGATCGAGCAAGCGGGCTACACCAATGTCACCTCTCTGAAGAAGGACGACAGCGGCGTATGGCGCGGGAAGGCCAGCAAGGGCGGCGCCTCGACCGATGTTAGCCTTGATTTCCAGGGCAACGTGAACGCAGCCAAGTAACTGTCCGCGCAGCAGCGAAGACAAGAGGGATTCAAGATGACCGTTACAATTTCACGTCTTTACGACAACTATTCTGACGCGCAACGCGCGGTGACAAGCCTGGAGGCGGCCGGCGTGCCGCATTCAGATTTGAGCATAGTCGCCAACAACTCCGACAACTGGTACAGCACTGACAAGAAGGTCGATCGCGATCGCGATGGGGTTGACGATCGTGCCGAGGGGGCGGCTACGGGAGCCGGCGTCGGTGCAGGTCTCGGTGGCGCCGCAGGCTTGCTCGCAGGCCTCGGGCTGTTGGCGATCCCGGGCTTGGGTCCGGTGGTCGCCGCTGGATGGCTCGCGTCGACGGCGCTGGGCGTCGCAGCCGGCGGTGCCACGGGTGGTGTGGTCGGAGCATTGACACAGGGTGGGGTGTCCAACGAGGAAGCTCCGCTCTACGCCGAGGGCGTGAGAAGGGGCGGCACGCTGGTTTCGGCCCGCGTGCCCGATGCCGATCGTGCGCGGTACGAAGCGATCTTGAACCAGTCAGCCGTCAATTTGCGCGACCGGAGCGCGGCTTGGCAGAAAGCTGGGTGGAAGAACTACGACCCCTCGGCTCAACCTTATGGCGCGGACGATGTGCGCAGGGAGCGCCAACTCTACGGCACCGGCGTGCGGTAAATCAGTCGGCGGCCCACCTCAAGAGGGGGCCGCCCTTTTCTTGCATGCACTTTTTTGATCAGGGAGGTGCGGCCCTTTTTAAGCGGCCGCCCCTTTCCCAATGCCGGCGAGCCGGGCGGTCGTTGCAGCGTTGTCCGCCGTCAGAGTAAACAGCAGTCAGCACATTATCGGCGAATGGGAAGCGAACTTCACGTCTGTAAAACGCGAGAATAGTAAGTTGTGGCGGTGTCCCACGTTCCTCCAGCTTCAACTGTCGTGGGATATGGAAGTCGCCACCGAGAGCATGGTCACGGTAACGTGGTCGAGATGATCGCCAGCTTTAAGCGCCCTACATGCATGTGAGAAGTTTGCCAGGAGCGCGAACGAAATCGCGCTCTGGCCTTTCGGCGCGGCCAGGAACTCGGCCAGCCGCCGCGCGTTGCTGTCCCACAAAAATCAGAAAGTCCACCTCATGGGCATCGCAAAATACGAAATCTTCGGGACGGAAGGCACATGGCGGGTGCGCCACGATGGCAAGGCAGAAAATGAATACGCCACCAAGGAAGCCGCCTTCGAAGCCGCGATAGCAGCCGCCTCGATCGCGCTCCGGCAGGGCCATGACGTAACTGTAACTGCCCCCGCCAGCGAAACAGCCACCGGCGCCCCCGCGCTCTAGACGCGCATCACCTAAAACAGAGCGTGGCAGTTCAGCTGATGCGCTCCGATGGCGAAGGCCAGGGCGGTAACGGCGGCAAGCCAAGGACTTCGCGCACAGGGCCGAACGAACGTCTATGGGCAGCGCATGCGCCCAGCTGAGCCAGGGCGGCGTAGTGAGCACGCACAGGGTAGCCCTTGTGATCGGCGAACCCGTACCCGGGATGACGCGTGTCGAGCGTTCGCATTAGCGCATCGCGCGAGACCTTAGCCAAAATGGAGGCGGCCGCTATGCTCGCGGATTTGGCGTCGCCTTTGATAATCGCCTGCTGCGGGATGGCGATTTCTTTCAGGCGCTTCGCGTCGATCAGGAGATGCTGCGGCGTTATTCCCAGCCCTTCAACCGCCCGCCGCATGGCTAGGATGCCGGCCCAGTAGATGTTGATGGTGTCGATCTCCTCGACCTCGACGAACGCGACGGACCAGGAAGCTGCTTTTTCCTTGATCTCGATCGCGAGTTCCTCGCGGGAGTCCGCGTGGAGCTTTTTCGAATCGTCGATACCGACTATGCGCGTGCCGGGCTTCAGAATTACTGCCGCCGCCGCGACCGGCCCCGCAAGCGGACTCATCCCGGCCTCATCGACGCCCGCGATAGCTTCCTGCCCTTGGTCCCAGAGAAGTGTTTCAAAGCGCAGCATCTTGCGAAGCCGCTGCCCTTCGGAGCGGTTTTCAAAGCGCCTCTTTTCAATCGCGGCGAGGATGGAACGCGCTCCCGCCCGGGTGTCTGCGCGCAGAATTTCTTCGAGGCTCGCCTCAAGCGGCCTGGCCTCGACGACATAACGCTGGCGAAGTTCTTCGAGAGAGTAGCGGGTCACGGCAGCCTCGGTATGGGGAGCTGCGGATGTGTCGCCAAGCTTTGTGGCGAATGTCTGAAATCGGGTTCCGCATGGCCTTAGTCGCCTCGAAAGGCGATCTTCTTCGCCGCACAAAAGCGTCCGAAGGGGCTTCAATTTTGAAGAGTCCTAGGACCTCTGAAATTTAGCGGAGTGTTTTTGCGAAGCAATCGTCATCCGCTGCCTCCGGCTTCTCCTTCTCCCGCTGCCTCAGATCCCTCGCGATCTCATCGATCGACGTTTCGCGTGCGAGTTCGTCCGGCGCGCAGTCGTCGTCATCGTCGCATTCGAGGCGTTTCGCGATGCGCTGCAATATGCGCAGCGATCTGGTCGCCTCGCGTTCCGCAAGGAGATTGATCTGCAGTTCGAGATGGTCGCGGCGCTCAAGGCTGCGGTCGATGGTGCCCTGCCGGATCAGCACGCAGGACGCCAGGAGGACCGCTTCAAGCGCGAGGATCAGTGCAAGAAGCGGAAACGGGTATTCGTCGATGGCGTGGTGCGGGAGCCAGACGTTGAATGCCATCCAAACGGCGACACCTACGAACTGCAGTACGATGAACTGTGTCGTGCCGACAAACCAGCCGATCCAGTGAAAAAGCCGGTGGTGAGCGGCGAGATCCTTCTCTTCCTCCTTTTCGAGGCGCAGTATGGCGTCGATATTTTCCGCCGGCGATCGGCTCTTTTCCGTTCCGGCGGGCGTCATTACCCTGAGACCCGGTCTGCCGCGCGCCGCGCCGCTTTGCCCGTTTTGTCAACGGCTTCGTCACCAACCTTTTCCGCGGCCGCCCTCGCCTCGCATTTCGAGCGAATGTCTTCCAGCTCGTCATCCGTCAGGTGTTCGATGCCGACAAGAGAATTCCTGGCCTCGCTGACCCGGATCAGCTCATCAAGCTTGACCTGGATCGCGGCGCTGTCGCGGTTCTGAGAATTCTGAATGAGAAAGACCATCAGGAACGTCACGATGGTCGTCCCCGTGTTGATAACGAGCTGCCAGGTATCAGAATAGCCAAAGAGCGGGCCGCTGACGGCCCAGACAATTACAATCCCTGCGGCAAGGATGAAGGTCGATGCCCTCCCCGCCGCAAGCGATGTCCGGTTGGCGAGATCGCCGAAGAACTTCGATACGCCCGAAGGCTCGCCCTTGTCCTTGCCGGTCATAGCGCCCTCATCAGCCGCTTTCTTAACCGGCACCGCGCATTAGGGTTCCATCCCACAGGAACCTTAGCCTTGTCTGCTCATTGCCCCGGCAGATGGCGAAATTTGCGTCATCCCATTCAGGGGATAAAAATGATTGATACCGTCGTAGTCGCGCCCGGCGACTCGGGAGCATCTTCTCTGTCAGGCGTTTCCTGGCCTTCAATCGTCGCTGGCGCCGTCGTCGCCTGCGCGATGACGCTCGTCCTCATCGCGTTCGGGACAGGGCTTGGCCTTAGCGTCGTCTCGCCGTGGGCGGGGTCCGGCATATCGGCAACGACCTTCAAGATCACGACCGGGCTTTATCTAATCGTCATCGCCATGATTTCCTCGTCGCTCGGGGGCTATATTGCGGGCCGGCTGAGGTCGGGCTGGGACGGCGTCGAGCGTGACGAAGTCTACTTTCGGGATACGGCCCATGGTTTTGTCGCCTGGGCGCTTGCGTCAGTCCTTGGCGCTGCGCTTTTGGCCACCCCGGCGACGAGCCTTGTCAGCAGCGCGGTGACAGGCGCAAGCCAGGGCGCAGCATCAAACGCCGCCCAGTCCGCGGGTCCGATGGACGGCTATGTCGACACGCTTTTGCGCGGCGACCCCGCGGCACAGGGCCAGAACGCAAATCCCGCCGACACGCGCAGCGAGGTGACGCGCCTGTTCACCCGCAGTTTCCGCAACGGCGGCGATCTCAAGGGTCCGGATCGTGAGTACGCGGCAAAGGTCGTGGCCACGCGAACCGGCCTCAGCCAGGCGGATGCGGAGAAGCGAGTCAATGATGTGGTTACTCAGATCAAGGCGGACGCCGACGCCGCGCGCAAGGCTACGGCTGCCCTCGCCTTCTGGATTACGGCTTCGCTACTTCTCGGCGCATTCTGCGCAAGTCTTGCAGCCACCGAAGGCGGCGGCCTTCGCGACGGCACCTGGAAACTCCGTCGCTAACTGAAAGGAAAGATCATGCCCATTCTCTTATGGTTACTTGGAATCCCGATCCCGCTCATCATTCTGATCCTCCTATTGAGGTGAGGGATAAATTCCGCGGCCGATGCAGTTGCTAAAACCGCCGGCATTGCTTTGAAATCGAGCTCAGTGCGGCCGAGATTTCCGGCCGCACTGAGCGGTTGAGGCAGCGCCTAACGCGGCCTGAGCTCTGGCCGCGCGATTAACGGATGTTATACAGAATGTAATGAGCCATCCTCAGTTCGTGCGCGCCTTCCGCAAGATACCTGCGCCGGTCTTTGCCGGCTGCCCTTTGAGCGATGGAAGAGTTGCTTTAGTTGCGCTACTTCTTAGCGGGAGGGCCGCTCTTGTTTCCCGGGAGTCCCTTCACGCCCGAGCTGTCCTGCTGCTGCACAGCCTGATTGCTCCCGTCGTCGTGGCGTTCGCGGGAGGTCCGTTCTTCCCGCCCGGGGCGCCGCTTACACCTGTTCCCGAATTTTGCACGCTCGGCTGTCCGGCTGTGTTGCCGCCCATCTGACCAGGCATGTTATCAGATCCAGCCTTCTGGTCACCGACAACGCCGGACGCTCCTGAATTCTTGGTCTTGATGCCTTTATCCGCTTCCTCCTGCACCTGGGCCGGGGAAGTTTGCTGCGCGAAGGCGGGCACAGCCGTCACCGCAAGCAGAGCCGAAAACATCAAGGTTGAAATCCGCATGATCTGTCCTCCCCGGTTTAAGTGCCTGACAACTCTCGAGGCGACATTTCTAATGCCGAGCAAATATTCTTTAAGGGTGCAACGCGATAGCCTTAACCAGAACGCCGCGCCGCTCAGGCGCTTCGGAGCCAGTCCGTTTGGTGCGGCTCAGGATCGGCTTCACCCCGTAGAAGGCTCGAAATCAGTCCGCGGACATCAGCTGCGACCGCGAAGCACCCTGCCTTCAAAAGCGTGTCCTTACCGAAGGCGCCTGTCAGAACGCCGGCCGCTCTTGCGCCAGCTTCAATTCCCGCCTCGGCGTCATATGGCGTATCGCCGACCATGACTGCCTGCGAGCCAGGTAAAGCGAGCTTACGAAGCGCGACACCGACGAGACGTGGGTCGGGCTTACCATGTTCGACGTCATCGCCGCACGCAGTAGCGGTAATGTACTCGTTGGCCTTCAGAAGCGACTGGTACCGTTTGAAAGGCACGCCTTTGCAGTCGGTCGCAAGAGCAACCCGCCCGCCATGCTCGGTGATTGTCCGGAAGAGGTCGCGCACACCATCGAAAGCCCGTACGCTTGGAAGATAGTCCCGCTCATAGATCGCCGCCTGCAATTGCAGGATTTCATGCCGCTCAGCCTCGGTCGCCTCCGGAATGGCGAGCTGTAGCGTCTGATCTCCGTCAAGGCCTGAATAGAGCTGTAGCGTCTGGTACGGCACCCGGTAGCCGTGCTGTTCAAGCGCGTCCTGCAGACTGCGCAAATTCTGCGGGACGCTGTCAACAAGCGTCCCTTCCACATCAAAAATGAAACCTGGAAACATCTGCCATAGCCTCCTGCCAGTAGCGGATAAGCTCCTGACCGGTCTGGGGTTCCTGTGGAGACGGAGGCTCCCACCCTACCCGGAACAAAACTTAAAAATCAAAGTTAGGGCGTTCGACAAATCGTGGAGATGACCATGAATCGTCGACGTTTCAAACAGACCGAATCTCTCGGAGAGCGCCTGCGGCATCAGTCGAAGCGAATCCGCCTGAAGTCGGACAGCCTTCCGCCGGGCGAGGAGCGAGACCAGCTTTTGAAGAAAGTGCGGGATGTCGATATGGCAGCGCGCATACAAGACTGGCTACGTTCGCCCAGTCTCCAGCCGCCGAAGTGACAGCTCGGAGCCCTCCGCGGAGCGCGCGACGAGCTAAGCCTGAAAGCCTCACCCGGTGTAAAGGAACTTTCGCCCCAACCCCGGCGTATGCTCTTGTAATGCCGCGCAAATTCTAAGCATCGAGGGTTGTTTTGGACCGCCAGCAGACATTCGACGACTCACAGTCGGCTGACGGCCGGTACCGCATGCTCGTCGATGCGGTGACCGATTACGCTATTTATATGCTCGATCCAACCGGCATCGTGTCGAGCTGGAATCCCGGTGCGCGCCGCTTCAAGGGCTACGAGGAAGCGGAGATTATCGGCCAGCATTTTTCGCGGTTCTACACGGATGAGGATCGCGCGACGGAGCTCCCGCGCCGCGCGCTTGAGACCGCGGAGCGCGAAGGCAAGTTTGAGAGCGAAGGCTGGCGCGTCCACAAGGACGGCTCGCGCTTCTGGGCCTTTGTCATCATAGACCCTATCCGCGACAATGCCGGCAAGCTCGTCGGATTTGCTAAGGTTACGCGCGACCTGACCGAGCGACGTGAAGCGGAGGCCGAACTGCGCCGCAATCAGGAGCAATTCCGGCTACTCGTTCAGGGCGTGACGGATTACGCGATCTACCTCCTTAATCCTGAAGGGCTTGTATCCAGCTGGAACGCCGGCGCGGAAAGGATCAAAGGCTATTTTCCTGAAGAAATCATCGGGCGGCACTTCTCCCTCTTCTATACCGACGGAGACCGGGAGGCCGGCCTTCCAGGCGTCGCACTGGAAACGGCGCGGCGCGAGTGGCGATATGAAAGAGAAGCCCAGCGCGTACGAAAGGACGGCACGACATTCTGGGCGCATGTCGTCCTCGACGCCATTCACGATACGGAAGGCGCTCTGATCGGCTTTGCCAAGATCACGCGCGATATCACGGAGCGCAAGACGGCGGAGGAGAAGCTCGAACGCACCAGGGAAGCTCTCGTGCAATCGCAGAAGATGGAGGCGATTGGCCACCTCACCGGCGGCGTCGCGCATGATTTTAACAATCTGCTGATGGCGATCCAGGGTAGCCTTGAGCTTTTGAAGCGCCGGCTCCCCGTCAGCGACGTGCAGTTGCACCAGTTTCTCGACAACGCGATGCAGGGGGCCCAGCGCGGCGCCGCGCTCACGCAGCGCATGCTCGCCTTCGCCCGCCGCCAGGATCTCACGCTCCAGACCGTCGACGTCACCGAGCTTATCCATGGCATGGCCGACCTGTTGCAAAGTTCTCTGGGCGCGGGCATCCAGATTGAAACACGTTTTTCGCTTGGCTTGCCGAAAGTGGCTGCCGATGCGAACCAGCTCGAACTTGCGATCCTCGATCTGTCCATGAACGCGCGCGATGCAATGCCGAAAGGCGGCTCCATCATCATTTCCGCGCGGGAGAGAAAGGTGACGGACGAGGCCGGGCTCAAGCCCGGAAGCTATTTATGTCTGTCCGTGAAGGATACCGGGGTAGGGATGGATGAACAGACCTTACGACGCGCGATCGAGCCGTTCTACACGACCAAAGGCGTCGGCAAGGGCACAGGGCTCGGGCTGCCGATGGTGCTCGGCATGGCCGAGCAATCAGGCGGCAGGCTGTATCTGAAAAGCAAACCGGGAGAAGGCACCATCGCTGAAATCTGCCTGCCGGTCGCGCTCGCCGAGGAGCGCGAGGATGAAGATCGGCAGGTCACTCCGGCCGCTGCCCGCGATACGCGCCCCCTCAGGATCGTCAGTGCGGATGACGACCCGCTCGTCGCATTCAATACTCTCGCAATGCTTGAGGATCTCGGCCATACAGTCTTTTCAGCGGGGAGCGGAGCGGAAGCGCTCAGCCTTATCAGCGAAAAAGGCGGTATTGATCTCCTTATCACCGATCAGGCGATGCCCGGGATGACCGGCTCAGAACTGGTTGCAGAGGTCTACCGTCAGTGGCCAAACCTCCCCGTCATCATTGCGACCGGCTACGCGGAATTGCCGGAGGGACCTGCCCGCTCCGTTCCACGCCTCGCAAAGCCATTCTTCGAACAGGATCTTGCGGACGCAATTGCCGGCATTGCGCGCTTGTCGGATAAGGCCGGTTGACGCCATCCGTGATTAACCTTGGGCAGGCGGGCCGTCTAAATCAATCATCAGTCGAGCGGCGCACCGCATTGCGCTGACCGGTTAAGAGACGCCTGCCGTCTCGCAAAAAGCGCTGCATCGCTGCAGTTCTATGCGCCTTGTAAGTCGCCTTTCGCGCACGTTCGTCACTGCAGCGCGTCCCTCCCGCGTGCAACTCGCGCTACTTGCCCCGCCAGGACTAGCCCCGCCGCCCTGCCGCTGATCTTTCCAGTACTGCCGGCGTCAGGAAGCTGGTCGAGCGGGAACTTGGGAAGGATCGTCTCGTTTGACTTCGTAGCCATGGCCAAAGCAGACGCGCGAACAATCGCCAGCCTTCTACGGGAGTACGCCCAGCGAACGTCGCTGCGCGGCGGCAACCCTTACCGGGCGAAAGCTTACGCGCGCGCGGCCGACAGCCTCAGCGCATTGTCTCAGCCGATCGGCCGGATCATCTCGGCAGGCGCACTCACCAGCGTGCCGGGCATTGGAGATGCCATCGCCGATATCGTCACGAAGCTATTTGAGACCGGCACGCATCCGAACCTTGAAAAACTGCGCAAGGAAGTCCCCGCGGGAGTGCTTCAGCTATTTGCGCTCCCCGGGCTCCGTCCCGACAAGATTCTGAAACTTCACGAGGCGCTCGGCGTGACCTCCCTCGCGGAGCTGGAAGCGGCGGCGAAAGAAGATCGCATCCGCCCGGTCAAGGGGCTCGGCGCATCCCTTCAGACAAAGATCCTGCAGAACCTTTCCATCGCACGCAGCGGCGAGACACAGCTGCATCTGCATAAAGCGGCCGCCCTCCTTGAGCATGCCGTGACCGCGCTCAAGGCAGATCACCCGGAATATTCGCGCGTCGAAATCGCAGGAGACTTCCGGCGCGGCTGCGAACTCGTCTCCGATCTGGCTATTGTCGCGCAAGGAAAAGATACGGCCAAGACCGGGAATTCGAGCCTCAAGCTTTTTGTTAGCGACAAGAAGCACTTTGGCGCAGAACTTCTTCACGCAACCGGCTCGCAAACGCATCTTGATCAGCTCAAGGCATATGCGGAAGGAAAAGGTTTCGATCTCAAAGCGGACGGGCTTTACCGGGGCAGGAAGCTGATGGTGTCAGCGCGGGAAGAAGATATTTACGAGGCGCTTGGCCTTCAGTTCATAGCGCCGGAACTGCGCGAGGGACGCGGCGAGATCGGGCGCGCGGCGAAGAATAAGCTTCCTGAACTCGTCTCCGACAAGGACCTGCGCGGAATTCTGCATTCCCACACAACGGCATCGGATGGCACGGAAACTCTGGAGGCAATGGCGGACGCCACCCGCAAGCGCGGTTTCCAGTATTACGGTGTGGCCGATCATTCGCAGTCGGCGCATTATGCCGGCGGCCTCTCGCTTGAAGAAATAGCCGAGCAGCATCGCGAAGCCGACCGCCTGAACAAGCGCTATGGCGACAGATTCCGTATTCTGAAGGGCATCGAAGCGGATATTCTCGCGGACGGCGCGCTCGATTATCCACATTCGGTTCTCGAAGATTTCGATTTCGTCGTCGCAAGCGTTCACAGCCGCTTCAAGCTGCCGAAAAAAGAGCAGACGGAGCGCATTCTCGCCGCGATCAGAAACCCGCATACGACGATCATCGGCCATATGACCGGACGCCAGCTGCAGCGCCGCCCCGGATATGAGATCGACATTGACAGGATTCTCAAGGGCTGCGCGAAACACGGCGTGGCCGTCGAGATCAACGCGCATCCCTGGCGGCTCTATCTCGACTGGCGCTGGCATCAGAAGGCGCTCGATTACGGCTGCATCTTCAGCATCAATCCGGACGCGCACTCTATCCGCGAACTCGACCATATGCACTGGGGCGTCGAAATGGCCCGCAAGGGCGGCGTGCCCGCAGATCGAGTATTAAACGCAATGCCTCTGCCCAAGCTGCTTGCGCATCTCACGAAACGAAAGCGGGCCATAGCGAAAGGCAAAAGTCGGCGCGCGCCCGCGCGGGACGCGTCCGTGCGATAGATGAGCACCGCGCGCGCAGTATCGTTGCCCAAGACAAGCGCCGGAATCCTGCTCTTCCGGCGCACACGGGACATCATCGAAGTGCTTCTCGGGCATCCGGGCGGGCCTTTCTGGAAGAAAAAGGATGCCGGCGCCTGGAGTATCCCGAAGGGGCTGATCGCGTTCGGGGAAGAGCCGTTAGAGGCGGCTCAGCGGGAGTTCTTCGAGGAAACGGGGCACAGGCCGCGGGGAGCGTTTATAGCGCTTGGCGCCTCGAAACAGTCGGGCGGCAAAACCGTACATGTCTGGGCCAGCGACGATGACTGGGATCCCCAGAAACTGAAGAGTAATGCCTTCCAGATGGAATGGCCGCCGCATTCGGGCGAATACCAGGATTTTCCTGAATTGGACCGCGCTTCCTGGTTCGCGGTGCACGATGCGCGGGATCGCATCCTGAAAGGTCAGCTGGTCTTTCTCGACCGCCTGGAGGACGCTCTTCAATCCTCAACGGACCAGTGACAACGCAGGCCTAACTACGCTTCGTGAAAGCGAGGGCTGTGTACACTTTTGCACGGTCATGCAGAGGCAGATCCGATCCTTCGCCCTTGGAAGCCGGGGCTCGCGCCCCCCTGCAGCCGTCAAGGGCGAGCTCGCTCGCGCTCGTGCGAAGCGCACCCTTCCGCCGCCCCCCGCTCATTGCCGCATGGCTAGCCGGGTTGCAGGCCGCAACCCTTTTTAAGGACAGGAACCAGCATCTGCGCCGCTCCGTTGGAGCTGGCGTTTGAGGATAGTGCCATGGCAAAGAACGACGACCTGCGCTGGGGAAATCCCGGCGAGAATGCGGTTCATATCTGCGTCGATATGCAGAGGATGTTCTCGGAAACCACTGAATGGAAGATGCCGTGGCTGCGGCGCGTGCTGCCGAATATCGTTTTGATCGCGGGCGGGCATCCCGAGCGGACCATTTTCACCCGCTTTATCCCCGCGAAAAAGCCCGGCCAGGGCGTCGGCATGTGGCGGCATTATTATGAGCGCTGGGAAGCGATGACGATCGATCGCCTCGGCACCGAGATGATCGGTCTCGTTCCGGACCTTGCGCAGTTCGTTCCCCCGGCGCGCACCTTCGACAAGCACGTCTACTCGCCCTGGACCGGAAGCGACCTGCACGAACAGCTGCGCGGCGCCGGTGTCGATACAGTCATCATCACCGGCGGCGAAACCGATGTCTGCGTGCTCGCCACCGTGCTCGGCGCGATCGACTGGGGCTTCCGCGTCATTCTGGTGACCGATGCTCTGTGCGGTTCAGCCGACGAGACGCATGATTCCATGATGAATATCTACATGAACCGCTTCGGGCAGCAGGTCGAGTGCGTCACGACCGAGACGCTTCTGAACAGCTGGCCCGGAAGCGCGCTGGCGAGGCTTGTGTCGTGAACAACTCCTACCTGATCCAGATTCTCCTGCCCAAGGAGAAAGGCGATGGCAAGCCGGTTTCACAGCGCTGGTTTGAAGAACTTCTCGAAGAGCTAAGCGGAAAGTTCGGCGGCGCGACGAGCTTTGTCCGGGCGCCGGGCCAGGGCCTGTGGCGCAGCGGCGGGGAGACCCTACGGGACAATGTCGCCGTTACAGAAGTCATGGCAGCAAAACTCGCACCGGAGTACTGGCGGGTCCTGCATGAGCGCTTTGAGCGGGAGCTTTCACAGGAGGAGATCGTTATTCGCGCCCAGGAAATCATTGTCCTGTGAACGTTTAGGAACGGTCCTCCCGGCGGAATGTTTGCTGTCCGAAACCAAACCCGGAGGACCCCATGGGCTTTTTCACCAAGGAAATCAAAACACTCAACGACCTGTTCGTGCACACCCTGCAGGACATCTATTACGCCGAGCAGCAGATCGCGAAGAACCTGCCCGACATGATCGAGAAGGCAACAGATCCCGGCCTCAAGAACGGCTTCCAGACGCATCTTTCCGAGACCAAAGGGCAGATCACCCGCCTGGAGAAAATGTTCGAGATGCACGGCGTTGCGGCGAAGGGCGTCGACTGCCCGGCTATCGACGGCATTCTGAAAGAAGCGAGCGAAGTCGCGGGCGATATCGACGACAAGCAGGTCATGGACGCCGCCCTGATCGCGGCGGCCCAGGCCGTCGAGCACTACGAGATCACCCGCTACGGCACTCTGATCGCCTGGGCCAAGATGCTGGGCCGCGCGGATTGCGCTTCCGTCCTCCAGCAGAACCTCGATGAGGAGAAGGCGACCGACGAGAAGCTGAACACGATGGCGCTGCGCAGCGTCAACCAGAAAGCCGCCTGAGCCGTTGGCGGTCCCGGGCCGCGCGCTCCCCGCGTGCGGTCCGTTATTTACTGCAGGACATTATGGATCTTGAAATACTGAGGGCGGCGGCAGCGGCCATAACGATTATCGCGGCCGCCATGGTCGCAGCGAACCTCAACGCACGGATTACCGTGTGGGGGTTCGCAATCTTCATAGCGGCGTCCTTGCCTGGATAGCGGATGGTGTGCTTGAGGCGAACTGGTGGTCCAGAACACGGTCCTGCTTGTGATCAACATCCTCGGCGTATGGCGTTGGCTGCCGCGCGCCGGCTAGGAAGCCCGAGCAGCTAAGGCGTCGCGTACCGTCCCTCACGCCTGCTTACTTCCGCGATCGACCGGCCGGCGAGAGCGGCCTCGCCTGCTTCCGTCAAAGCGCCGATGGTCGTCTTACCCTTCTTGGCGCAGCGCACGAGGCTGTCCGCAATAAACGACCGGAGCTCGTGGTCCTGGCAATCGGGCCGGCCATCGCATATGCGGTCGAGAGCAGCTTCCATATTTGCGAGTGTGTGGCGATCAAAGCTTCCGAGAATCATGGCGCTCTCCCTGCGTCGAAGGACGCGGTCGGCGACCAACCCCGATGTCGCCCGCCGGTTCCAATTTCGGAACCAAAACGTTCCGGCGCCGGAACAAACCCGTGGTGCGATCCATTGGACCGGAATGCCGCGCAAGCTCAAGGTCTATCAGACTTCCCAGGGATTTTTCGATCTCGCCATTGCGGCCCCCTCGATGAAGGCTGCGCTCGAAGCATGGGGCGCGGCCAGCAACCTCTTCCACCAGGGCTTCGCGAGAGAAGCGGAGGACGAGACGGTGATCGCCGCCGCCATGGCAAAGCCCGGTGTCGTGCTGCAGCGGCCGGTCGGATCAAGCTCCGCCTTCAGAGAGCACGCGGAGTTGCCATCCGCCGCATCGCTCGACGCACAGCCGCGCAAGAAGGAAAGACCCGGGAGGAAAGCTTCGCCGAGAACGCACGACGAGAAAGCGGAACGCAAGGCCGCGGTGAGATACGAGAATGAGGAGCGCGCACAGAAAGCGCGCCGCGCGAAGGAAGAGGCCGAAGCTGCCAGGGCCCGCGAGAAACGCAACCAAGCAATTGAGAAGGCCCAAGCGGCGCTTCTTGAGTCAGAAGCCGATCACGAGGAAAGAGCTGACGCCATAGCGAAGGATCTGGAGGCCGCGCAGAGCCGCGCCGAGGCAGAAGACGAGCGCTGGCGCGAGCTTAGAAAGCGCCTCGAAGGCAATTTGCGGAAGGCGAAGGACTGACCGGTGCCTTCCTCATCTCCTGCCCCCATCAAACAACTGACGCTGGAGGAAAGACGCGAACGGCGCCGGCTTCGCCGCGAAAAGCAGCGCGAGAATAACATCCTGCGCGCGGCTAAGATGCACCGCGTGAGGCTCAAGATGGAGAGCGAGGGCCTTCCGCCACCGCCTGACTTGAAGAAGACAATCTTCGTCGGCTGTTCCGGCTGGCGTTACTGGAAATGGCGGGATTCTTTTTACGCGTCGGTGCCGCAGGCGAACTGGTTCCCGCATTACTCTTCAGCATTCGATACCGTCGAGATCAACGCGTCATTTTACTCATGGCCTACCGTCGCGAACGTTCAAGCCTGGCGCCGCCAGCCGGGCGGCAAGGACGTCGTCTACACCGTCAAAGTCTGCGAAATCATCACCCACGTCAAAACGTTCAAAGGCACGAAGACGCTGATCCGTGATTTTGGAGTCATCGCCGATATTCTCGGCGAGCAGATGGGCTGCTTCCTGTTCCAGCTCCCGCCGAGCTACCGGTACACAAAGGCCCGCCTCACTTCGATCGTGAGTCAGCTCGATCCTGCGCGGCGCAACGCGGTCGAGTTCAGGCACAAGAGCTGGTGGAATGAGGAAGTCTATCGTGCCTTCCGCGAGGCCGGGATCATCCTCTGCTCGTGCAGCGGCCCGCGCCTTCCTGACGAACTCGTCCGGACGGCAGATGAGGTTTACGTCCGCCTCCATGGACCCGAGCGCTGGTACCGCCATAACTATTCGGATGAGGAGCTTTTGAAATGGGCGGACCGGATCAGGGAGAGCGGCGCGAAGCGGGCCTGGATCTATTTTAACAACGACTACGACGCCCATGCGCCGGCCAACGCGAAAACCCTGCATCGCATGCTGGCGCCTCTCCGTCCGAAACAGCGGAGACCCCGCACCGCTTAGGAACCCCGGCCGCAGCGGGCGCTTACCCTCGGCGCCCTAATTGCGGCACCTTGGAAATTTCCAAAGTCAGTGCGGAGCGGACATGCTTTTTTGGTTTTCAGCGCTGACACTCATGGCCGATGCGCTAGCAGTCTGCTGAAGAACCCCCTCGCCAGGGAGGGGGCTTGATGATTCACTTTATCATCTCGATTCGGTGGAGGC
>NZ_JCAMOP010000056.1:0-45446 GCF_059512345.1 Bradyrhizobium sp. Unk1 | reverse complement strand
CAAGGCCTTCTCTCCTGACGTCTTCAGCCTCAAGAGCCGATAACGCAACAGGCCCACAAGGGGAGAAGGAAGAAAGCGTCGCCCAGCGCGCTCCTCACATCATCCCGCTCTCTTCCTCTTCCGCCTGCTCGATCAACTCCTCGCTCACCACCAATTCGCGGCGGGGGACGACGAAGATCATCATGCAGGCGCAGAGCAGCGAGATCGCCAGTACCGCAGAGGTCAGCGGCAGCGTGGTCGCGGAGTGGCCGCCGAGATAGGCGCCGAACTGCGACATCAGCGCGCCGATGCCCTGCTGGAGGAAGCCCATCGCGCCTGACGCGGTGCCGGCGGCTTCAGGGCGGATGCTGATGGCGCCGGCGGCGGAATTCGCCATCACGAAGGCATTGCCGACCATCACGATCATCTGCGTGCCGAATAGCCACGCCGGTGCCTCGTTCCAGCCGGTGAAGCTCCAGAGCAGGTTCAACAGGCTGCCGCAGAGTTGCAAGGCCAGCCCGAACCAGATCAGCTTCTCCAGCGAGTGCCTGGGCGCGAAGCGCACGCAGAGCAGATTGCCGACGAGATATGCAAAGCCGGTGGTTGCGAACCAGGCGCCGTATTCGGCGCTGGTCCGGCCCATCTGCGTCACGACGATGTAGGGGCCGCCGCCGGCGAAGGTGAAGATGATCTGCGACGCCAGCACCTGGCACATCACATAGCCGATGAAGGCGCGACTCTTGATCAGGGTGCCGACGTCGCTGCGAAAGCCGCCGCTGCCGACGGCGCGATCGCGGCGGGTCTCGGGCAGCGCGATCGCGATGCCGATTGCGACCGCGATCGCGCCGATCGTGACGGCGTAGAAGATCGCCCGCCAGCCGAATGCGGTCTCGATCAGGCCGCCGGTGAGCGGTGAGACCATTTGGCCGATCATGAGTGCTGCGATTACGAGGCTGATCATGGAGGCGACGCGGTCGCGCTCGTAGATATCGCGGATGATGGCGCGGCTCACCACCATGCCGGAGGCGCCGCCGAGCGCCTGGAAGAAGCGCGCTGCGATCAGTTGCGGCAGGGTTTCGGCGAAGATGCAGGCGATGCTCGCCGCGACCATCAGCGCGAGACCGCCAAGCAGCACCGGACGCCGGCCGAACTTGTCCGACAGCGGTCCCATGATGAGCTGCGACAGTGCGATGCCGACCATGTACAGCGATACCGTCATCTGCGCGATCGAGATGTCGCGGCCGAACGTCGTCGCCAGCACGGGCAGCGCCGGAACCAGGATGTAGAGCGAGATCGGCGCGATCCCGGTCATGACGACCAGCAGCAGCAACACCACGCGCGAGGTCGCGATGTTTTTCGTCGCCGCGTCCGGCGGCCTGCTGATCATGCCGTGCATAGTCGTCCGTCTTTCGAAGTCGAATCGACTGTAGCGTGCTCGCACAAGACGGATATCGGCGTTTCGGAATGCGGCTATTCGGATTTCGGGACGGTTAGGATGAGGGCACGATGGCGACCGATTGGGCGCGTTGCTGGTGCCACATCACAGGTGTCATTCCCCGCGAAAGCGGGGAATCCAGTACGCCGCGGCTTCTCCGCATACGTTTGCTGCCTCGGGAATACTGGATGCCCCGCTTTCGCGGAGCATGACAATCATGGTGGCGAAGGAGCCGTGCGCAAATCGCGTGGCGCTATGCGCGCTACGCCTTCAGCTCCGCCGTGGCCTGATCGAGCCAGGCCTTCGTCGTCTCGTCCAGCGCCGGCCGCACCTCGGCGCGAACGCGCGCGTGGTAGGCATTGAGCCAGTCGAGCTCGTCCTTGCCCAGCATCGCGACATCGATCAGCCGGCGGTCGATCGGCGCCAGGGTCAGCGTCTCGAACGCGTTCATCGGTTTTTCCGCGCCCTCGATGTCGGCGGCGACCACCAGCTCGAGGTTCTCGATGCGGATGCCGAAGCCGTCGGTCTTGTAATAGCCGGGCTCGTTGGAGAGGATCATGCCGCGCTTCAGCGGCGTCGTGCCGAGCTTCGAGATCCGCGCCGGTCCTTCGTGCACACTGAGATAGCTGCCGACGCCGTGGCCGGTGCCGTGCTCGAAATCGATGCCGGCGGCCCAGAGATATTGCCGCGCCAGCGTGTCGAGCTGCGCGCCGGTGGTGCCGTCGGGAAACACCGCGCGCGCGATCGCGATGTGGCCGCGCAGCACGCGGGTGAAGCGGTCGCGCATCTCGCCGGTCGGTTCGCCAACGGCCATGGTGCGGGTGACGTCGGTGGTGCCGTCTTCATATTGCGCACCGGAATCGATCAGCAGCAGATCGCCCGGCGCGATGCGCCGGTTGCTCTTGCGGGTGACGCGGTAGTGCACGATGGCGCCGTTCGGACCGGTGCCTGATATGGTCGGGAACGAGACGTCCTTCAGCGCGCCGGTGTCACGGCGGAACGTCTCAAGCGCCTCGACCGCATCGATCTCGGTCAGCTTGCCGCTCGGTGCCTCGCGGTCGATGAAGCCGAGGAAGCGCGCCAGCGCCGCGGCATCGCGGCGGTGCGCCGTCCGTGTGCCCTTGATCTCGGTCGCGTTCTTGACGGCCTTGAGCAGTGCAATCGGATCGCTGCCGCGCACCGGCTTGCCGCCGGCGCTTGCGATCAGCCGGCTGAGCGCGTCGGCCGCGGTGGCATTGTCGAGTGCGATCGCGGCGCCGCTCTTGGCCAGCGCCATCAGCGTCGGCGCCATCGCATCGGGCTGGCGCACGTCGGCGGACTGCTCAAGATGGTCCCGCGTCAAATTGGAGAGTTTTCGGTGGTCGATGAACACGGTCGGCCGGCCATCCTTCGGCACCAGCGCGTAGGACAGCGGCAACGGCGTATGGGCGACGTCGGCGCCGCGGATGTTGAAGGTCCAGGCCACGGCGTGGCTGTCGGAGAGCACCAGCGCGTCGACGCCGAGCTTGGCGATCTCGCTTTTGATTTGCGTGATCTTCTCGGCCTCGGCGATCCCGGCATTTTGCAGGCTGTGCACCGCGACCGGGGCCAGCGGCGGCTGCGGCCGGTCCTGCCAGATCGCGTCCACCGGGTTGTTGTCGACCGCGACCAGCTCGGCGCCGGCCTTGGCGCAGGCTGCGGCGAGGCGCTCGGCTGCCGAAGAAGTGTGCAGCCACGGATCAAATCCTAGGCGGTCGCCGGCCTTCAGGTGCGTCGACACCCAGCTCTCCGGCGGCGGATCGATCAGCGATTCCACCGCCCAGGCCTTTGCGTCGACCTGCTTGGCCGCCTGGATCGTGTAGCGGCCGTCGACGAAGATCGCGGCCTCATGCGTCAGCACCACCGCCAATCCCGCCGAGCCGGTAAAGCCGGTCAGCCAGGCCAGCCGCTCTTCCGAGGGGGGCACATATTCGTTCTGCTGCTGGTCGGCGCGTGGAACGACGAAGCCGGTCAGCTTGCGGCGGGCGAGTTCCTCGCGGAGCGCGGCAAGGCGCGCCGTCAATGCGACGCCGGCCTCGGGTTCTTCGAATGTCTGGAAGTGTGCTTCGAACATTGGCTCAGTTTAGGATCATGAGGACTGGTCCGCAATGTAGACGCATTTGGGGGCGGCATTTGGCACGGACTGTGCTTGAAAATGTTCCATTCGAATTGAGTGGAGTACAGGATGCAGCAGTTGCGCTTCGTCCGGATAACAAGGAAATTCGAGCAGGTGGTTCATCTCAACGGCGAGGGGACACACGATGCCAGCGTTCATGTTTGAGAAGATTTCGCCGCCGGCCCACCGCGCCCCGGCCGCAACGACACCGAAGAAGCCGCGCGGCCTCATCAGCCAGATGATCGACCGTTTCGCCGAGCGCCGCGCCAGGCGTGCCCTGCAGGGCAAGCGCGCGACACGTCGGGACGAGAAGCCGGCGGAGTAGCGGCGGTGTTCGTTCGCCTCGCCCCGCTTGCGGGGAGAGGTCGGATTGCGAAGCAATCCGGGTGAGGGGGACTCTCCGCGAGTCCAACTCTCACCGTCGCTGCGGAGGCAGCCCCTCACCCCAACCCTCTCCGCGTAAGAACGGGGCGAGGGGGCGCAGTACCGCCGCGGACGCGGTTCACCCCACCTTCCGCAGCAACAAGCTGCTCCACCCCTCGATCCGCAGGTGCCGCACCGGCACGAGGCCGCGTGCGCGGTAGGCGGCGATCACGGCGGGGGCCTGGTGGGTCAAGAGGCCGGAGAGGATGACGCGCGCGCCGGGCGCGAGGTGCCGCGCCATCGGGCCGGCCAATTGCCTTAACGGGTTGGCAAGGATGTTGGCCAGGACCAGGTCGAACGGGCCGCATCTGGCAAAGTCCGGCGCGGCAAATCCGGTCGCGCGGATCACCCGCACCTGGTCGCCGGCGTGGTTCAGCGTCGCGTTCTCGGCCGCCACCCGCACCGACGGCGGGTCGATGTCGGAGGCGAGCACCTCGCGATGCAGCGCTTTCGCTGCCGCGATGGCCAACACGCCGGTGCCGGTGCCGAGGTCGAGCAGGCTCCTCGGCCGGGAACTCTTCAGGACGTGGTCAAGCAACAGTAAACAGCCCCGCGTGGTGCCGTGGTGGCCGGTGCCGAAGGCGAGCGCTGCCTCGATCTCGATGGCAAGCTTGTTCGGCGCCACGCGGTCGCGGTCGTGGCTGCCGTGCACGACAAAACGCCCGGCCGGCACCGGGACGAGATCTTCGAGGCTCGCCTTGACCCAGTCCTTGGCTTCGACAATGTCGAAGATGAGCGTTTCGGCGATGTCGTTTCCTGCAGTCGTTGCAACGAGTTCGCGCAGCCATGCCTGATCGGGCGCCGCGGCGAAATGGAGCGTGACGTCCCACTGTCCGTCCGGCCGCTCGAAGGCGGCGACCGCCGCATCGCCGTCGAAAAAGACCTCCGTGAGCACGTCGACGACGCGCTTGGCCGCGGCCTCGGTGCCGATCGAAAAGCAGGCGCGATGAGTGGGAGAAAGCTGCATCCTAGGGTTCCGTCAGTTCAATTTTTGGGACTTTTGTTCCCAATTTTCCACATAACTTGCAGGTTCCGATTTAACCTGACTGCAGGTTGTATCCCGTACATTTCCGGGTGTTGGATTCAGCCAACGCATCTTGGAATTGAAACGGAGGCGAGTCTTGAAGAGCATGGTTTTGAAGTTCTGGTCGGACGAATCCGGTGCAACCGCGATCGAATACGGTCTGATCGCAGCGGGCATCGCGCTGGCGATCATCACCGTGGTGAACAGCCTGGGCACCAGCATGAACGACAAGTTCGGTTCGATTAGCAGTTCCTTGAAGTAATTTCCGCCTCCCATTTTCCGGCGGGGGCTGTTTTTCTTTAGAGGCTGTTACCTGACGATTGCCCGCACGGGGAATTGCCCCCCGGCGGGCGAGGTCGTTTTGGGGGCCCGGAATGCCCACAGGCCCTCCACTCGTTTCCCCAAAGTTGTCCACGGCTTTATCCCGCCACTCATCCCCAGCTTTTCCACCGCCTTTTACGCGGCTCGCCGGGCCTGCCGCGCGCAGGCTGCCCACTGCTTTCTCACAGCGTTGCCAACAGACTTGCCAACAGCCTGTCCACAGCTCTTTCCACAGACCTATCCACGGCTTCCGAACGGCGAGCGGTGATCCCTCAAGATCGCCTGCGCAGCGTTATGGCCGGGGGCGCCGGTGACGCCGCCGCCGGGGTGGGCGCCGGAGCCGCAATGATAGAGGCCCTTCAGCGGACCGCGATAGTCGGCATGGCCCAGCATCGGCCGGGCCGAGAACAACTGGTTCAGCGTCAGCGCGCCGTGGAAGATGTCGCCTCCCAACAGGCCGAATTGCCGTTCGAGGTCGAGCGGGGAGAGCATCTGGCGGCCGAGCACGCTTGCCGCGAAGCCAGGTGCGTATTTGTCCACTGTCGCGATCATGAGATCGGCGACCTCCTCGCGATGGTCGTCCCAGGATTGTCCGTCGGGCAGTTCGGGCGCGACGTGTTGGCAGAACAGGCTCGCGACGTGTTTGCCCGCCGGTGCGAGCGTGTCGTCGAGCGTGGAGGGGATCAGCATTTCGACGACAGGCTCCCGGCTCCAGCCTAGCGCGCGCGCGTCGAGATAGGCGCGGTCCATGTAGCCGAGGCTCGGCGCCAGGATGATGCCGGAGGTGAGGTGATCGCCGTCGCCCGGGAGCGCGGTGAAGGAGGGCAGGCGGTCGAGCGCCACATTCATGCGGAAGGTGCCGGAGCCGTTCTTCCAGTGCCGGATGCGGGCGAGAAAGTCGGCGGGCAGCGCGTCGGCCGCGATCAGCCGCGTATAGAGCAGCTTTGGATTGACGTTGGCCGCGACATATTTCGCGCGAATGATCGAGCCGTTGTCCAGCACCACGCCCACGGCGCGGTCGCGCTCGACGATGATCTCGCGCACACCCGCATCCGTGTCGATCGTGACGCCGCGGCCCTGCGCGGCGCGCGCCATCGCCTGCGTGATCGCGCCCATGCCGCCGATGGCGTGGCCCCAGACGCCCTTCTTGCCGTTCACCTCGCCGAAGGCGTGGTGCAGCATCACATAGGCCGAGCCCGCCGCGTACGGGCTGGCATAATTGCCGACGATGGCATCGAAGCCGAACAGCGCCTTGACCAGATCGTGCTCGAAGCGCTCGTCCAGCATCTCGCCGGCCGAGCGGGTGAAGAGGTCGAGCAGGCTGCGGCTTTGCTCCAGCGTCAACCCACGCAGGATGTTGGCGCTCTGGAACGCGTTCACCGCTTCGCGGATCGCGTTCGTGCCAAAACCGTCGAGCAGGTTCGGCGGCGCACGCAGCACGAACTGCCTGAGCACGTCGGCGATGTCTTCCAGCTCGCGCGAGAACCCTTCGAGCGCGCTTGCGTCATGCGTGCTCAGCCGCGCGACGGACTCCTTGGTCCGCCCCTCGCCGGTGAGCAGATAGCTGCCGTCGGGCGCGGGCAGAAAATTCTGGGCGCGCCGCTCGACGATCCGCAGGCCCTGTTCAGCGAGGCCCAAGTCGCGGATCACCTGCGGATTGAGCAGGCTCACCGTGTAGGCGGCGACCGAGTTGCGGAATCCGGGGTGAAACTCCTCCGTGACCGCGGCCCCGCCGACCACCTTGCGGCGCTCGACGACGCGCACGCGCAGGCCGGCCATCGCGAGATAGGCCGCGCAGGTAAGGCCGTTATGGCCAGCGCCGATGATGATGACGTCGGTTTCGGTCATGAAGGATTCAAAATGTTCCACGGTCATTCCGGGATGGTCCGAAGGACCAGACCCGGAATGACATCTGTATATCAAGCAATCGTCGCTGCAACATCACGAGACCCTTTATTGCCCGTTCATGCGCCTTGTGCTCCATTGCGCGCGTCCGGCGCCCGCCGGAGTTCAGCCGGAGCTTCCATGGATTCGATCGTGCAACCCGCCGCCACGGAGCAGCCGTCCTCGTCGCGCAATCGGCTGCTGCTGACGGTCTACACCGCCGCGATCTTCGTCAGCGCGCTGCTGCTGTTCTCGGTGCAGCCCTTGTTCGCCAAGATGGTGCTGCCGCGGCTCGGCGGCTCGCCGGCGGTGTGGTCGGTGGCGATGGTGTTCTTCCAGTCGCTGCTGCTGGCGGGCTATGCCTATGCGCATCTCTTGATGCAAATCAGGAATCGCATCGTTCCGGTCGCGGTGCATCTGGTCTTGCTGATCGCAGCCTTCGCCACGCTGCCGCTCGGCATCGCCACCGCCTACGGCGATCCACCGGCCTCCGGCTATGCATTCTGGCTGCTCGGCCTGTTCGTGGTTTCGATCGGCCTGCCGTTCTTCGCGCTCGCCGCCAACAATCCGCTGCTGCAGGCCTGGTTCGTCCGCACCGGCCATCCTGCCGGACACGATCCCTATTTCCTCTATGCCTCCTCCAACATCGGCAGCTTCCTCGCGCTGTTGTCCTATCCGTTCCTGCTGGAGCCGATGTTCACGCTGCACACGCAGAACCGGTTCTGGACCCTTGGCTATGGCCTCCTGATCCTCCTGATTGCCGCCTGCGGCGCGCTGCTGCTGCGTTCGCCGAAGCTGGCCGTGGTCGACGCAAAAGTCGAGGACGTCAATGCGCCCGCGCCGGACCTGGTGACGCGGCTGCGCTGGATCTTCCTCGCCGCGGTGCCGTCCGGCCTGCTGATCGCCGTCACAGCGCACATCTCGACCGACGTCGCGGCGGCGCCGTTGCTCTGGGTGCTGCCGCTGTCGCTGTATCTGCTCACCTGGGTCGTGGTGTTCCAGTCGCGGCCGCTGCTGCCGCACAAATGGATGCTGATGCTTCAGCCGGTCGCGATCGCGGGCGTCATCGTCCTGCTGGCCTTCGGCGGCGAACAGAATCTGCTGCTGACCCTCGGCGGCCACCAATTGTGCTTCTTCGTCATCGCCATGGCCTGCCATGGCGAGCTGGCGCGGACACGCCCGGCCGCCAAATATCTCACGGGTTTCTATGTCGCGCTGTCGTTCGGCGGCATGGTCGGCGGACTCTTTGCCGGCCTCGTTGCTCCATTCACCTTCTCCTGGATCGCCGAATATCCGATCCTGGTCGCGCTGGCCGCGCTGTGCCGGCCGCCGGCAAACGAGCGGCTGGCGGGCATCGTCAGATGGTACTGGCTGGCACTCGCCGTGCTCGCAGTGGCGCTGGTGGCGCCGTCTTACACGACCGGCGATCTCTCGACCTGGTTCGAGGATCATCGCGTCTGGGTCGCGGGAGCCGTAGGCGTGCTCGCAGCACTTCTGGCGCTCGCGCTCAACGCCAGCCGCTGGAAGATCTTCGCCACCGCCGCGCTCGCGCTGGCGTTGATCCGGGCCTATCCGGCGGACGAAGGCCGCGTCACGACGGTGCGCAGCTTTTTCGGCGTGCACAAGATCGTGGTGACGCCTGGCGGCTATTTCCATGTGCTGATGCACGGCACCACGATCCACGGCGCCGAGCGCTTCCGCAACAATGACGGCACGCCGGTCGTTGGCCGGCCCGAGCCGATCACCTACTATCACAAGGACGGCGGCATCGGGCAAGCCATCACCGCGATCCGCGAGCGCAAGGGCGCGCCGCTGAAGGTCGCCGCAATCGGCGTCGGATCGGGCACGCTCGCCTGCGCCGCCGAGCCCGGCGAAACCTGGACCTTCTTCGAGATCGACCAGTCCATGGTCGACGCGGCGAGCGACCCGAAGAACTTTCGCTACATATCGAGCTGCATGCCGGGCCTGAAGCCGGTGATCGGCGATGCGCGCCTCACCTTCGCGAAAGAGCCCGACGGCGCTTATGACCTGATCATCGTCGACGCCTATTCGTCGGATGCGATCCCGATTCATCTCGCCACCGAAGAGGCGATGAGTATCTACAAGGACAAGCTGGCGCCGCACGGCGCTGTGGTGATGCATGTCTCCAACCGGCACCTCGATCTCGAGACCGTCGTGGTCAGTATCGCCGATGCCAACGATCTGAAGAGCTGGGTCTTCAACGAGGACTCGGGCCGCGATGGCGACTATATCTTCTCGACCGACGTCGTCATCTCCGCGCGCGAGGACGCCGATGTCGGCCGGCTCGCCTCCTCCAAGTCATGGGAGCAGACCGAAGCCGACGACCGGGTGCGGGTCTGGACCGACGACTATTCCAATATTCTGGGCGCGCTGTACCGGCGGTTGAGGGACGGGGAGTAGGGACGTCTTCGTAGCCCGGATGGAGCGAAGCGCAATCCGGGGGCGTTTCCGCGTGGCGACACTGCTCCCGGATTTCGCTGCGCTCCATCCGGGCTACAAGGGGAAGGCTTCTACGGCACGACCGGCGTTCCCGCCGGCAGCGCAATTCCCTTCTCGCCCGCGACTTGCCGCAGCAGGTCCGGCCTGTCCGAGATGATGCCGTCGACGCCGAGCTCGATCATGCGCGCCATGTCCTCACGCTTGTTGACGGTCCAGACCACGATGTGCAGTCCGAGCGTGTGTGCCTCCGAGACGACCGCCTCGGTCACGTCGCCGAAATAGGGCGACCAGACCGTGCCGCCCGCAGCCTTGATCGTCCGCGGCAGCGAGCCGCCGTGATCGGCCGGGCTGAAACCCGCCGTCCAGTTCGTCGCCTTGTCCAACGACACCGTCTGGCCCGAGCCGCGCTGGAGCGTCAAATACACCGTCGGAATGTTGGGCGCCTGTTGCTGGACGAACAGCAGGGTCCGCCAGTCGAACGACTGGATCATGACGCGATCGGAAAACCCCTCGGCCTCGATCAATCCGAGCAGCTTTACGACAAAGCCTCGCGGATCGAGCGATTCGTCCGGATGGTTTGGATCGATCTTGGTCTCGATATTGAAACGCACGCGCGTGTTGCCGGCCTTGCGCACCAGCGCGAACAGCTCGCCCAGGGTGGGAATGCGTGTTCCCGGCACGGCCCGCTGGTCGGGGAATTGCTTCGCGTAAGAACTGTCGGGGCGGATCTGGCCGACGTCATAGGTCCTGACGTTGGCCAACCGCAGCTTCACGAACGGCGTGCCGGGCGCGGCGACATAGGCGCCACCTGCATCGCGCGCGAGGTCGGGATTGAGCCCGCGTTCATGCGAGATGACGACCTCGCCATCGGCGGTGACGCCGACGTCGAGCTCCAGCGTATCCACGCCCATCGACAGCGCGTTCGCGAAAGCCGGCAGGGTGTTTTCCGGCAACAGCGCGCGCCCGCCGCGATGCGCTTCGAGATCAAAGGCCATGGCTTGTCCCGCAGTGAGAACCGAGAGCACGATCAGGATTGTTGCGGCACGTGACGACATCAGGGTTCGCAGCCCGGGTGAAAGGAGGAGCTTATGAAATCTTCGCCCGGTTCGTCCAGCGTCGCGGTCGACTTGTGCTTGACGGCAGCCGGGGAAGGCGGAAACTGGCTCTCAAAAAACAACGGTTCAGGGAGCCATTCCTATGCGGCTTATCTTCATCGCAACGATGGCGGTTCTCATGGTCGGACAGGCGATGGCCAAGGATGTGCTTTCGGGTGCGAGCCTCTATGAAGATGTGGCGCGCTATGCATCCTTCGGTCTGCACCGCTTCGGCTCCGCGGGCGATCGCGCGACGGCCGACTGGATCGCCGGCGAGATGAAGCAGGCGGGTTTCGAAATCAGCTTCCAGCCCGTCGTGCTCGGGCGGCAATATGTCGTCGAGCGGGCCAGCGCCGAAGCTGCCGGCATCTCTGTCGAGGCGACGCCCTTCTGGTGGCCGCCGGAAGACAAGGCCAGCTTCCATCTCGCCGCGCCGCTCGCGCGCGATGGCGATGTCACCGGCAAGATCCTTCTGCTCGATCTGCCGTTCGATCGCGGCGCGTATCTGGGGCCGACCCATCGTGCGGCGATCGCGGAAGCCGCGGCAAGGAAGCCGGCGGCCATCCTGCTGATGATCGGCAATCCCGCCGACGACCGCTTCGCCTATAACGTCACGCAGGAGGATGCGCCCTGGCCGGTGCCGGTGATCGTGGTCGGTGCGGCATCGCGAGCGGTGTTCGAGCGCGCGCTCGCCTCAGGCGCGCCTGTGACCTTCGACGTCAAGGGCCATTACGAGCGCGATGTAGTCGGCCGCAATGTCATCGCCGAGATCGGAGCCGGCCGTGGGCCGGTCATCGTCGTCTCCACGCCGATGACCGGCTGGTACTCGTGCGTCTGCGAGCGCGGCCCCGGCATCGCCAACTTTCTCGCGCTGGCGCGCACCGTCGCCGCCGAGAAATGGCCGGCGCATCTTGTTTTCATCGCCACCGCCGGCCACGAGATCGGCCATGGCGGCATGGAGCTGTTCTTGAAGCACGGAGCGCCGTCACCGAAGGACACGCTGGCGTGGATTCATTTCGGATCGTCGAACGCCTGCTATGCCTTCGCGGAAGGCGCCCGCACCAATCGGCCCGAGCAAGAGCGTTATCTCGTGCTGAGCAAATCCGCCGTCGCGCTGACCGACGAGGCTTTTGCAAAAGTCGAGGCCAAACGCCTAGTGACGGAGAAGCAGGCGGTCGGTGAGCTGCGCGACGTGCATGCGGCGGGTTACGCCAATTTCCTCGGCATGGCTGGGCGCCATCGGACGTTTCATACGCCGTCCGACGATCTCGCCGCGACCGGGCCCGAGATCCTCGAGCCGGTCGCGCGCGCCTTCGTCGATGCTGCGCGAAAGATCGTCGAACGCGGCAACGCCGCGTTCCGGTAGCGTCAGTTCTGATAGTAACCGCGCGGCTGATAGTATTGCCGGGGCTGTGGCTGATAGTAGCCCTGCTGGCCGTAGCCTTGATTGTAGTACTGCTGCGGCTGCTGCTGTTGATAGACCTGCGCGTCATACAGCGGGCGGCTGGCCGAGCGCGGCGCGGGATAGCGCGTGCCGTTGTCACTGCCGTCGGCCGGATAGATGTAATTGTCGTCCTGCGGCATGTAGCGGCGGGCGGGCTGCGCCGGCGGTGCGAGATTCACGGGATCGCCCGAGGTGGCGTACTGCTCTTCGGCCGGCTGCGGAGCGCGGGCCACCGCAGTATTGGCGC
The DNA here is from genome assembly GCF_059512345.1 of Bradyrhizobium sp. Unk1. Lineage (NCBI taxonomy): Bacteria > Pseudomonadati > Pseudomonadota > Alphaproteobacteria > Hyphomicrobiales > Nitrobacteraceae > Bradyrhizobium > Bradyrhizobium sp. Unk1. The sequence continues at coordinate 33,001 of NZ_JCAMOP010000056.1, read as the reverse complement.
GGCCGCGCGGATTGCGGGCCAGAGCCACCTGGGCCGAGCCGGTCAGCGTCACCGTGGTGTTGAGCACGCCCTGCTGCTGCACCAGCGCGTACAGCGTCGAGGCATTCTGGCGCGACAGCCGTACGCAGCCGTGCGACGCCGGCGAGCCGAGCCGGCCGACCGAGTCGGTGCCGTGGATGGCGTGCCCGACCTTGGTGAAGAAGATCGCGTGCGGCATCGGCGCGTCGTCGAATTCCTTGGAGTAGTGATCCTCTTCCATCCGGAAGGCCCGGAAGGCGCCGCCCGGCGTTTCGCGCGAGGGGATGCCGGTCGACACCGGCCAGTGATAGCGCGCGACGCCGTCGACGGCGACGGTCATCTGCTGATTGTCCTTGTCGACGGTGATCTCGACCTTGGCCTGCGCGGCGCCCGCGCTCAAAAACATCAACGAGGAAAAAGCGATGAAAAAGGAACGCATCTGGAAACGCATTTGAGGGAAACGCATTTGAGTTCTGGCCTCCGGCCTGTTCACGCTAGGCGCCGCGGCTCTCCGTCCCCCGGCGTGCAATATGCCTGCAATCCGGCTTTCGTTCCAGCGGACTGGCCGTCCATCGTTAACGCGATGCCGGGCGTAAGCAAGGCCGCTTTGTGCCGCGCGGCTGGCGGCGGCGCTGACATTTTCGCGAGCGTGCCAAGCAGTCACAACGCCGACAATTCGTCACAAAGGCGCAACCATTCGGCCGCTTCAGGCGTTGATCCTGGCTGCCCTCGACGGGCGGCTTCCGCTGCCCTTTCCCCTTTAATTCCCTTGGGACCGAAGATGAACAAAGCCCGTATCGCCGCCGCGCAATTGCCGGCCGGTTTGCCCGTCCGCCTGCTGTTCGCAGCCGCCGCCATCCTGCTCGCGCTGTTGTCGCTGCCGCAAGCCGGCCACGCCCAGGGCATCGTGCGCGGCGCCCAGGAAGGCTCCTACGAAGGCAACCGGATCGCCGGGCCTGTCGGTGGCGTCGTTGGCGGCGCGGTCGGCGCCGGTGTTGGCGGGGCCGTGGGTGCGGTGGAGGGCGTGTTCGGCATTCCGCATCACCGCCATTACCGCTGCCGCGGCTACTATGACGGCTACCATCGCTTCCACTGCTACCGGTGAGTCCACCGTCGTCATTCCGGCGCGCCCGAAGGGCGAGCCCGGAATCCATTCATCCACCAACTCTGCCGCCTGATGGATTCCGGGCTCGCGCTACGCGCGCCCCGGAATGACAGCTCAGTTCTTCAGCCGGTAACCGGTGCGGAAAATCCACCAGATCACGGCGAGGCAGATCAACAGGAACGCCGTCGTCATGCAGATGCTGACGGACACGCTGACATCCGCGATCTCGTAAAAGCTCCAGCGGAAGCCGGAGATCAGATAGACGACCGGGTTCAGCAGCGCCACCGAGCGCCAGCCTGCCGGCAGCATGTCGATGGAATAGAAGCTGCCGCCGAGGAAGGTCAGCGGCGTCACCACCAGCATCGGGATCATCTGCAGCTTTTCGAAGCCGTCGGCCCAGATGCCGATGATGAAGCCGAACAGGCTGAACGTCACCGCCGTCAGCACCAGGAAGGTCAGCATCCAGATTGGATGGTGGATATGGAGCGGCACGAACAGGCCGGCTGTCGCCAGGATGATGAGGCCCAAAATGATCGACTTGGTCGCGGCTGCGCCGACATAGCCCAGCACGATCTCGACATAAGAGATCGGCGCGGAGAGAATTTCGTAGATCGTGCCGGTGAATTTCGGAAAGTAGATGCCGAACGAGGCGTTGGCGATGCTCTGCGTCAGCACCGAGAGCATGATCAGCCCCGGCACGATGAAGGTGCCGTAGCTGACGCCCTCGACCTCGCTGATGCGCGAGCCGATCGCAGCACCGAACACCACGAAATAGAGCGAGGTCGAGACGACAGGCGAGACGATGCTTTGCAGCAGCGTACGCCAGGTGCGCGCCATTTCGAACAGATAGATGGCGCGGATGGCGCGATGATTCATGACGTCCTCACGAGGTCGACGAAGATGTCCTCGAGCGACGATTGCGTCGTGTCGAGATCGTTGAAGCGGATGCCGGCATTGCGGAGGTCGCTGAGCAGGCTGGTGATGCCGGTGCGCTCGCCCTTGGTGTCGTAGTCGTAGACGAGCGTCGCGCCGCCGTCGCAGAGGTCGAGCTCGTAATGGCTGAGGCTGTCCGGCAGCGTCGTGACCTTGCCCTGCAGATGCAGCGTCAGCCGCTTCTTGCCGAGCTTCTCCATCAACGTCGCCTTGTCCTCGACCAGCACGATCTCGCCCTTGTTGATGACGCCGATGCGGTCGGCCATCTCCTCGGCTTCCTCGATGTAGTGCGTGGTCAGGATGATGGTGACGCCGGATTGCTGCAGCGTGCGCACCACCTCCCACATGCCCTTGCGCAGCTCGACGTCGACGCCGGCGGTCGGCTCGTCCAGGAACAGGATCTGCGGCTCGTGCGACAGCGCTTTTGCGATCATCACGCGGCGCTTCATGCCGCCGGAGAGCGTGATGATCTTGTTGTCCTTCTTGTCCCAGAGCGAGAGGTCCTTCAGCACCTTCTCGATATGGGCGGGGTTCTTCGGCTTGCCGAACAGGCCGCGGGAGAAGCTCACCGTCGCCCACACGCTCTCGAAGGCGTCGGTGTGCAATTCCTGGGGCACGAGGCCGATCAGCGAGCGGGCCTTGCGGTACGAGGTCTGGATGTTCTCGCCGCCGACGAGGACCGTGCCTTCGCTTGGGTTGGCGATGCCGCAGATGATCGAGATCAGCGTGGTCTTGCCGGCGCCGTTGGGGCCGAGCAGCGCAAAAATCTCGCCGCGCTTGATGTCGAGATTGACGTTCTTGAGCGCCTTGAAGCCGGACCCATAGGTCTTCGACAAATTGGCGACGGAAATGATGGAGGACATGATGGCCGCAGGCTGAAAGGTAAGGACTGGGGAGGGGAGGCTGGAACCGTCCCGGGAGGAGGTCAGCGGAGCCCTGAAATAGGAATGCACTTGCCCGGCCGCAATTGGCTGGGGAAAAATGGTCTCAAAACAGGCCCTTCGGTGGTGGGTTTCGGGAAAGTGTTGCGCGATGGTCACGGGCTGCGGCTAAGATTGCCGCTCACGCGCCTCTTTGTTGCGTCTGCGAGCGCGCCGTGGCTACGATTCCGGCCAATCGCAAAGCGTATTGTCCCCAGGGAAAAGATCGATGAGACCGAACGGCCGTCACACCGCCGGCGCCAGCCAATTGTCCGCCCTCCGTGTGTGGGCGATCTGCCTGCTCCTGCTGTCAGCTGTTGCCATCAGCCCGACCACCGCCAGGGCCGCGCCCAGCCAGGCCGCCGCCACGACGCATGTCTACCTGCTCCGCGGCGTGCTCAACATCTTCTCGCTCGGCCTCGACACGATCGGCTCCCGCCTCCAGGCGCAGGGCATCCAGGTGACCGTCGCGAACTTCGTGTCCTGGTCCTCGCTCGCCGATGAGGCCGCGGCCAACTACAGGGCCGGTCGCGTCAAGACCATCGTCCTGGTCGGCCATTCCTCCGGCGCGACCGCGCTGCCGGACATGATCGCCAAGCTCAACCAGCTCGGCGTTCCCGTGAAGCTCGCGATCGGCCTCGATTCCGTGTTCAAGACCAGGCTGTCGACCGGAGCCGAACGCTACATCAACATCTATATCGGCGACGGTCCCGGTGAGCCAGTGCGGGCCGCGTCTGGCCTGCGCGGCAAGCTCGACAATGTCGACGTGCGCGGCACCGGCGTCGGCCACATCTCGATCGACAAGAACGAGGCGATCCAGCGCCGCGTCATCGGCGAGATCGACGCCGCCATCATGCGCTCGCGCGCACCGGCAGCTCCGGTCGCCGAGCCCGCCACACCGCGGCGGGCGCGCTCGGCGGCGGCGGCGGCTCCGGCCAGGAACTGAGGCGGTTTGCGCGACCGGCTGCTGTCCGTCGCGCAGCGATCTTTCCGTATTGGCCGGCAAGCGCAGAGATCGCGAGGGGCGGGAGTGAGCGTGTGCGCGTCATCCCCGCGCTCCCTCGTCATCTCATGAAGGCGCGAATGGTGTCCGCGATCTCACTTGAATGCGTTTCCAGCGCGAAATGGCCGGTGTCGAAGAACCGCACCTCGGCGTTGGGATTGTCGCGCTTGAAGGCTTCGGCGCCGGGCGGGATGAAGAACGGATCGTTCTTGCCCCAGACTGCGAGGAACGGCGGCTTGTGGGTGCGGAAATAGTTTTGGAATGACGGATAGAGCGCGACGTTGCTCTTGTAGTCGCCGAACAGGTCGAGCTGCACCTCGTCAGAACCCGGTCGCGCCAGATAGAAATTGTCGAGGTTCTGGCCGTCAGGCGACACCATGGTCGGATCTGGAACGCCATGCGTGTACTGCCAGCGTGTCGTCTCCGGCGTGAGGAAGGCGCGGAGCGCGTCGCGGTTCGCCGGCGAGGGATCCTGCCAATAGGCCTTGATCGGGGTCCAGCCGTCGCTGAGGCCGTCCTCATAGGCGTTGCCATTCTGCGAGATGATGGCCGTGATCCGCTCGGGGTGGCGCAGCGCCAGCCGGAAACCGGTCGGCGCGCCATAGTCGAAGACGTAGACCGCAAAGCGATCGAAGCCGATCACTTCGGTGAAGCGCTCGATGACGCGCGCGATATTGTCGAAAGTATAGGCGAAGGTTTCGCGTGAGGGCATATCGGACTGGCCGAAGCCGGGCAGGTCCGGCGCCACGATGTGAAACTTGTCCGCGAGCAACGGGATCAGATCACGGAACATGTGGCCGGCACTCGGGAATCCGTGCAGCAACAGCAGCTTTGGCCCATCCGAAGGACCCGCCTGGCGATAGAAAACCTTGAAGCCATCGACGTCCGCGGTGCGATACGTGGTCGGGGACATGACCGTTCTCCGTGAGATTAGTAACCTGTATAACGCCAATGAAAAGGTTACATACTACGAGTAACTTGTCAAACGCCATATAAGAGGTTACGCATGTTCGGCCACCTTCAGATCGGCTGGGACCGCTCCATGAACAGACCGCCTGCCGTGTTCATCGCCGACGCGCTCGGCCTCGATTTCCTGAATTCAGTCGCGACGCCGGTCGATACGCCCGTCGATTGGCTCAACGATGGTGATGGTCTGTTCGACTGGCTGGCGCAGGCGGGGCTGGTGCCGACAAACGAGTTGGAGGCGCTGAGGGCGCGTGCGATGCCGGGCGAGTTGGACAAAGTCGCCGATGAGGCCAGGGCCTTGCGCGAGTGGTTCAGGGCTTTCGTTCGCAAGCATGCAGGCCGGCCGCTCGCGGTAGATGCGTTGCGCGAGCTCGGTCCGCTGAACAGCCTGCTGGAGCGCGACGAAGCCTTCAGTCGTATCGAAGCACGGGACGACGACGGCAATCAGTCCCTCGCGCTACGGATGACGCGGCGCTGGGAATCACCTGAATCCCTGCTGCTGCCGCTCGGCGAGGCAATGGCGAAATTCGTCTGCGATGAAGACTTTTCCGACGTGAAGGCGTGCGAGGGTCATAACTGCACGATGCTGTTCGCGGACCACACCCGCAGGCGGGCGCGGCGATGGTGCGCGATGGCGATCTGCGGCAACCGCGCCAAGCAGGCCGCACACCGCGACCGGCTCAAGAGCAGACATTGACCGAGGGCAGCGCCATATGCGGCGCAGCCTAGGCAGCCGTCACGCGGACCGGCATGCTCTCCAGCCCACGCAGGGAATTGTTGAGCCTGCGTCTGGGCTCTGCCGTGAGCTCGATGGTCTTCACGCGCCGTGCGAGCTCGCCGAAGATCAATTCGCCTTCCAGACGTGCGATCATCTGCCCGACACAGGCGTGAATGCCGGCGCCGAAGCCGACATGTCCGGTCGCACTCCGTTCGACCTCGAAGCGGTCCGCGTTGTCCCAGCGCGCGGGATCGCGGTTGGCTGAGGCCATGAACAGCAGCACCTTGCGGTGCGCTGGGATCACGCCGCCACGCGTCTCGACCTCGCGCGAAGTGGTTCGGAAGAACGTCTGCACCGGTGAGTCGTAGCGCAGGCCTTCCTCGAAAGCGTTGCGCGCCAGCTCCGGCTTGTGGTGTAGCTTGCGATATTCATCCGGGTGTGTGGCGAGTGCCAGCAGGGTATTGCCGATGCCATTGACGGTGGTGTCGATCCCCGCGGTGAGGAACGGCCGCACCAGGTGCGTTGCTTCGTGCTCGGTGATCTCGCCGTCGTCGGCCGCCTGGTAGATCATCATGCCGAGCCCGTCGGGCTGCAGCGCGTCCCGAGCGCAGCATTCCATGATCCAGCTCTGTGCGGCGAGGCCCGCCTTGCGCGATGTGGCCAGCATCTCGTTCTCCGGGCCAAAGCTGTCGAACACGAACGTGCTCCAGGCCAGCAATTTCTCGCGGCCATCCGGCCGGATGCCGATCGCATCCGGAAACACTTTCATGGGATAGGCCTCCGCAAGATCGGCCACGGCATCGAAGGTGCCTTTGTCGATCAGCTCCGAGACCTTCCTCTCCGCCTCCTGCTGAAACGTCTCGCGCAGCTTCCTTGCGACGCCCGGAGACAGGGTGCGGCCGAGGACGCGGCGGCCCTTGTCGTGATCGGGAGGATCGATCTGGAGTGTCAGCGGCTTCGGCAGGGCAGGATTCATCCCGTGAAGCCCGACGCCCTCGCCGCTGATGAAGGTCTTCCAGTCCTTCAGCGCCGCCTCGACCCCAGCATAGCCCGCCATGGCCCACACGTCGTAACGCGCGAGAGTGAACACGGGCCCCAGCGCACGCAAGGTTTCGTAGGCAGGATACGGATCGATCAGGAAATCAGGTGCAAACGGGTCGGCCTGGCTACACGCGATGCCGGTCATCGTGAACTCCTGATGCTGCTTATTGACTGGAGAGTGGACACTTGCCTTCGCGCTCCGAGCGGAATGCGTCCTCGCCCTTGATCGTGGCGACGACCTTCAGCAGGTCCCAGGCCGAACTCGACTCCTCGGGCGCCTTGACCTGGAGCAAATAGAGCGGATGGATTTTGCGTCCGTCCCTCCGGATGTAACCTTTGCCGAACAGCGGATCGTCCGTCGGCATCTCCTTCATCGCGGCAACGACGGCCTTGCCGTCCTTGGCGCCGCCGGCCTTGTCGACCGCCTTGAGGTAGTGAATGACCGAGGCATAGACGCCGGCCTGCATGTCGTTGGGATAGGCCTTCGAGGGAATGCGCTCGGCGAAGCGTTTGGCGAAAGCCCGCGTGCCGTCGTTCAGATCCCAGTAGAACGGGTTCATGATCTGCGCACCCTGCGCAAACTTCAGTCCGAGTGAGGGAAGGCCATTCATCCCTAGGATCAATCCGACCAGCTTGTGGTCCTTGGTCAGCCCGAACTCGGCGGCCTGCTTCATCGAGGTGATGGTATCGTCGCCGGCATTGGCGAAGCCGACGACGTTCGCGCCCGAAGCCTGGGCCTGGAGCAGGAAGGAGGCATAGTCGGCCGTTCCCAGCGGATGCCGCACGCTGCCGAGCACTTCGCCGCCGGACGCTTTCACGGCCTCCGCGGCCTGCTTCTCCAGATCGTGACCGAACGCATAGTCGGCGGTGATGAAGAACCACTTCTTGCCGCCCTGCTGCACGATCGCCTTGCCGAGGCCGCGCCCGTAAGCATAGGTGTCGTAGGTCCAGTGTACGGTGTTCGGCGTGCATTTCTCGCCGGTCAACAGCACCGTGCCGGCCCCCGATCCGACGAAGACCTTGTTCTTCTCGGCGCTCATGCCGGCGACAGCGAGCGCGATCGAGGAGTTGGGGATGTCGAAGATCGCGTCCACGCCGTCATTCTCGTACCAGCGCCTGGCGATGCCGATCCCGATGTCGGTCTTGTTCTGGTGATCCGCCGCGACGACCTCGACGGGCTTGCCGGCAGCCTTGCCGCCATAATCCTCGACGGCCATTTTTGCGGCGACGACCGAGCCGATCCCCTGATAGCTCGCGAACGGACCGGATTGGTCGTTCAGGATGCCGATCTTCACGGCATCCTGGGCGAAGCCCGGCGCGGCAACCAGCGTCGAAGCCAAAATGCACAATTTGTGCAGGAATTTGCTGTTCATTGTGTCCCTCCCATGGGCGGTCTTGGTGCCGCTAAATAATAGTTATGTTTTATAGCTATTTTTGAGAGTGTCAATTCGGCTGAGCCGGTGGCCGCCGCGGATTGAGGATCATGAGCTTGAAAACCGTAAGACCCGGGTTGAAGTCCGACCAGCAGCCGGAGAAATCGCTGGACCTGCGCGCGCTCCGGCGGACGCCCGGCTTCATGCTGCGTCTCGCGCAATTGAAGTTCTTCGAAGGCTTTTACGAGGAGTTCGCCGCGTTGGGCCTGACGCCAGCGACCTATGCGATCTTCGCCGTCATTCGTGACAATCCCGGCGTGCCGCCGAGCAGCCTCGCCAGCCTGCTTCGGCTGCGCCTGCCGAACCTGATCAAGATCCTGAACGAGCTCGAATCGTCCGGCTTCATCAAGCGCAATCGCTCGAAGGCGGATCGCCGTGCCGTCGAGCTGATGCTGACGCCGAAGGGCGCAAAGCTCATTGCCGAGGGGGCAAGGCTGACCGAGCCCTACAACGAAAAGATGCTGGCCCCGCTCAGCGCGGCCGAGCAGCGCGCGCTGCTGGAATTGCTGAACCGCCTCCTGCCGCTCTAGGGTCGGGCTCTATCGCTTCCTGACCAGCTTCAGGGGACGACCGGCCTTCTGAATGCGGGGCTTGATCGCAACGCTCTGTGCGTCGGGCGGGTTCAGGAAGCGGACGAGCATCGTTCTCAGATGCTCTACGCTCTGCTTGATATCCAGCTTCGGATTGCGGATCGGCATGGCGCGTGACCCGTCGATGAGGGCGATCAGGATGTTTGCCGTCGCGTCCGGATCGAGTCCCGGATCCACCCGTCCCCGGTCTTGCGCCTGGCGCAGGAAATCGCTCCACATGCGGCGAACCGCCCTGGTGTGGCGTTCGATGATCTCGGCGAATTCCGGATTGCGGGCGGCCTCCGCGAGGCCATCCAGATTGAGGATCTGGGCGGGACGAAATCGCAGGCTGGTTTCCTCGATATCGACGAGCAGCGCCTCGATCACGTCGGGGGCAGCTAGAATTTTTTCGAACTTTTCGGTCGACCGCGCGAGACCGAGGTCGATCATCGCCTCGATGATCGCCACCTTGCTCGGAAAGTAGTGATAGAGGTGGCCCGGACTGATGCCGGCTTCGGTGCAGATATCTGTCGTGCTGGCGCCGCGGAAGCCGTCCCTGATGAAGCAGCGGATCGCCGCGCCGAGGATTTCCCCGCGCTTCTGCTCATGCTTGACGGGATCGACTTTCCTCAAATGGGACATCTCCATTCACACTCGCCCCGTTTAGCACGACGGTCCGCCACGAGAAAATCAAAATTAGAGAGTTCCATCTATTTACGTTGACGGATGTTGCGGGGCGTGAGAAGTGATTATTAGAGCGATCTCTCTAATAAGCTGCCGATGCGGGAATGGGACCATGCGCTTTCCACGGACGGCCCTGATGGGTGCCGCGCTTGCGCTCGGAGGGTGTGCGACCGCGCCGCTCGAACAGGCCGGCTCGCTCAGGAGCTACGACCGGATGTCGGAAGCGAACGGGCTGGTGACGCGATCGAAAATCCGCGTGAACAAGCAGGATGTGCTGGCGGCGAAGACGATCCGGATTGCATCGACCGTCTTTCCCGCGCGCACCGATGTCGTGTTGAACGAAAAGGAACGTCGCCTGGTTGCAAACGCCATCAGCCGCGAGCTGTGTCTCCGCCTGAGCGAGCGCTTCCGTATCGTCTCATCCGATGACGACGCCGATCTCACGGTGCAGGCGACGGTGACGCATGCCGCGCCGACCAGCCCGACCGCCTCCGGCGCATCGAAAGCCCTGTCGATTGCCAAGACCGTTGCGCTTCCCGGCGTGCCTGTACCGGTGCCGAGGCTCCCGGTCGGGCTCGGCAGCCTGTCGGTCGAGGCGGAAGCGCGCGACTTTGCAGGATTTCAGAAGGCGGCCATGGTCTGGGCGCGTGGCGCCAACTCGCTTACCAACTCTCCGCGGGTCGCCAATGAGGGCGATGCCTACGATCTCGCCGCCGATTTCGGCACGGACTTCGCAAAACTGGTTACGACCGGAGAATCGCCGTTCGGCGGCATCCCTGCGCTGCCGCCGATGGACAGCATTCCCGTGCGCTTCGGCGGTGCGCCCAAATATGTCGCCTGCGAAGCGTTCGGACGGTTTCCCGGCATCACCGGCTTCGCGGGGCAGGGGCTCGGCCTGCCGCCGGCCTGGACCGATTCCGGCGCCAAGGAGAGCCCGGCCAACAATGCGGCCCCGCCGCCTGTGTCAGGAGCGAATTCAGAGCAGGCGCTGACACAGTGATGCGGCTGCGCGCCCCGCAACATCCGAGCTCGACATATTGGTCGCCGATCAGAGTCAATGACATGCTGACATCCGGAATAACTCGCCCTTCCCAACACGCTTTGCGTCAAAGCACAGCGCGCGATGATGCGCGGGCGAGCAGCGTTCCCCTGTTCACGGCCGATGAAGCTTGGAGCCGGACGAACGCAGATCGGCGTGCAGTGGATGAGAGGGATGACCAGGACTCGATGCTCGAGCCCGGCTTCTGGATGACGGCCCTGGTCGCGTTCCTGCCCACGGTCGCCGGCTGCCTCTATCTCGTCCTGACCCGGGGATGAGGCGCGCAGCGAGCGCGGCACCGGGGACAAGCGATGCATCCACGATATGAGTTGGCGCGGTGCGGCCAGCGAAGCTCCGTCTTCGGCCGTCGCAGATCGCTGGCGGCCTTGTCCGCCGTCTTGACGCTGCTACTGGCGGGATGCGCGTCGAGCGGGAATTTGCCTCCTGTCTATCATCCTCCGCGTCCGCCTGGTGCCGAGGCGGTGCAGGAGGGCGTCAGGAAGGCAGCCGCCGAAGTCAAGCTGACCGGGGGACTCGAGACATCCGGCGTCCGTCCTACCGACCACGGGCCGGGGTCGTATTTCGTCTGCCTGAGGCAGCGCGGTGGTCCGTCTGACAGACACCCGGCCTATTCGGTCTTTTTCGACGATGACGCCTACAAGGGAATTCAGAGCTCGGTGATCCTCGATACCTGCGAAGCCCAGCCATGGGCTCCGTTCAATTGATGCCGGGGATGCAAGGGGGCAGAATGAGAACCTCGACCGACGGGCGTCACGGGCCCGGTTCCGTGCCCCAAAATCCACCCAATCGGTGGTCACTAAGCCCCCGGAGGGGGCCTTTGCCTCCCATGGTGGGACTGCTGGACTGATGATCGATCTGAGACGGCTGGTCGTGCTGGCGGCGGTTGCGCTGCTCGCCCTGGGCACCGGCATGGCCGTTGCCTCACCTGCGAAGCCGAAGCGCCCCGCGGTCGCGACCGCTGCGCCGCCGCCTCCTGCCCCGCCCGCCGAACCGCTGCCGCCGCCAAAAATCTACCTGTTCCGTGGCGCCATGGGGCCGATCTTCTCGACCGGCATGGACCGGCTCGGCGAAAAGCTGACGAAGGCCGGCTTCTCGGCCGACGTCTATGAATTCACCATCTGCCGATGGGTCGGCGATCGTGTCATCTCCAGCTACAAGGAAACACCGGCGCCGATCGTGCTGATCGGCCATTCCATGGGCGGGCTGTGCTCGGTCGTGATCTCCGAGATGGCGGCCAAGGAGAACATCCGGATCAGCCTCGTCATCGCCATCGATTCCGCGCATGCGACCGGCGACGTGCCGCTCAATGTCGAGCGCTTCATCAACATCTTCCTCTCCGACAGCGTGCTCGGCGGCGGCGACGTCGTGGCCGTGCCCGGCTATCGGGGCCATTATGCGAGCTACGACCTCAAGGAGAACAGCCGCGTCTCGCACATCAACATCGAGAAGTCGGACGACATCCATCGCCAGATCATCGAGATGGTGACGCAGCTGCCACGCATCCCCGCGCAGAGCCAGGCCGATGCGGTGCCGCTGCGCTATCTCGTTCCGGCGAACACGCCGGTCGAATTGTGGGACAGCGGCGTGCGGGTGCCCGTGCGCGCCGGCGACACCATGGAGAGCATCGCCGCCGCCCGCCGCGTGCCGCTGTGGACGCTGGCGCAGAGCAACTCGCTGGCGGAGAACGCGACCCTCACCCCCGGCCAGTCCATCATCGTCCCGCGCCATCTGACGCCGCCCGAGCCTATGGCCGCGATGGCGGCGCCGGCGCCGCCGCCGCAAGGGCGGAAGTAGGGCTCTTCGCCTCTCCCCGCGTGCGGGGAGAAGCCGGATCGCATCGCAGATGCGATCCGGGTGAGGGGGACTCTCCGCGAATCTAACTGTCACCATCCTTGCTGAGGCAGCCCCTCACCCCAACCCTCTCCCCGTAAGAACGGGGCGAGGGGGCGCACTTGCGTTCGCGGCGCTAGCTTGGCCTCAGACGTTCGTCCCGTGGATCGCGTCGATCACGGCGTCCGTGACTTCCTTCGTCGTCGCCTTGCCGCCGACGTCGGGCGTCAGCACGCCGGCCGCGCAGACGCGCTCGACCGCCGACATCAGCCGTATTGCCGCGTCCTTCTCGCCGAGATGCTCGAGCATCTGGGCACCGGTCCAGAAGGTCGCGACCGGGTTGGCGATGCCCTTGCCGGTGATGTCGAACGCCGAGCCGTGGATCGGCTCGAACATCGAGGGGAAGCGGCGCTGCGGGTCGATGTTGCCGGTCGGCGCCACCCCGAGGCTGCCGGCGAGTGCGCCGGCAAGATCGGAGAGGATGTCGGCGTGGAGGTTGGTCGCAACGATCGTGTCGAGGCTCTTCGGATGCAGCGTCATTCGCACCGTCATGGCGTCGACCAGCATCTTGTCCCAGGTGACATCGGGGAATTCGGTCGCGACTTCGGCTGCGATCTCGTCCCACATCACCATGCCGTGGCGCTGCGCGTTCGACTTGGTGACGACGGTCAGGAACTTGCGCGGCCGCGACTGCGCGAGCTGGAAGGCGTAGCGCATGATGCGGGTGACGCCGACGCGGGTGAACACCGCGACCTCGGTGCCGACTTCTTCCGGAAGGCCCTTGTGGGCACGGCCGCCCATGCCGGCATATTCGCCTTCCGAGTTCTCGCGCACGATCACCCAGTCGAGATCGCCGACGCCGACATTGCGCAGCGGCGAGGCGACGCCGGGCAGGATCTTGGTCGGCCGCACATTGGCGTATTGGTCAAAGCCCTGGCAGATCGGCAGGCGCAGGCCCCACAGCGTGATGTGGTCGGGCACGTCGGGCGCGCCGACCGCACCAAAGTAGATCGCGTCGAACTTCTTCAGTTCAGTGAGGCCATCCGCCGGCATCATCACGCCGTGCTTCTTGTAATAGTCCGAGCCCCAGTCGAACGTCTTGACGTTGAAGGCGAGGTCGCCGCTGCGTTTTGCCAGCGCCTCCAGCACGCGGACGCCGGCCGAGATGACCTCGGGGCCGATGCCGTCGGCCGGAATTGCTGCGATCGAATGAGTGCGCATGAAGATGCTCCGTTTGAGATGTCAGTGGGATTGCGGGACGGGTTCGACGGGCGCGGTCTGCGCGCGCGACAATAGCAGGGTCAGGACCGCCGAGAGAACGAGCAGGCCGCTGACGAAATAGAGTCCGCCGACAAAACTGCCGGTCTGGTCCTTGATCCAGCCGATCATGGCCGGACCGACGAAGCCGCCGAGATTGCCGATCGAGTTGATGGTGGCGATCCCGGCCGCGGCCGCGGGGCCGGAGAGGAACAGCGTCGGCATGCTCCACAGCGGCGGTTTTGCGGAAGAGATGCCGATGTTCACGAGAGCGAGCGCGACCAGCACGGCGACGACGCCGGCCGCAAGACCGGCATAGGCGAGCCCCACGGCCGCGAGCAGGCAGGCGAGCACGACGTGCCAGGTGCGCTCGCCGGTGCGGTCCGAATGCCGCGCCCACAGAACCATGGCGACGACGGCGGCGGTTGCCGGCAGCGCATTGAGGAAGCCGACCTGGAGCGTGGACAGGCCGAACTGCTTGATGATCTGTGGCGCCCAGACGCCGAGCGTGTAGAGGCCGGCCGAGGTGCCGAAATAGATCAGCGACAGCGCCAGCACCCGCGGGTCCGCAAGTCCGCGCCAGATGCTGTGGCTCGCGGTCGCGGCTTTGCTGGTGGTCTCCGCGTTCATGGTCTCGACCAGCCAGCGCCGCTCGTCCTCCGCGAGCCATTTCGCCTTCTCGGGGCGATCGGTCAGGAAGCCCAGCACGACGAAGCCGAGCAGCACGGCCGGCACCGCTTCGAGCACGAACAGCCATTGCCAGCCCTTGAAGCCGAGATGGCCGTCCATCTCCAGCAGCGCGCCTGATATCGGCGAGCCCAGCACGGTCGAGAGTGGCGCGGCCGCCATGAACAGCGCGGTCACCGCGGCACGCTGGCGCGCTGGGAACCAGTAGGAGAGATAGAGGATGATGCCGGGGAAGAAGCCGGCCTCGGCGACGCCAAGCAGGAAGCGCAGCACGTAGAAGCTGGTCGCGCCCTGCACGAACGCCATCGCGGCCGAGACGAGGCCCCAGGTGATCATCACCCGCGCGATCCAGATCCGCGCGCCGACCTTGTGCAGGATGATGTTGGAGGGCACCTCGAACAGGAAGTAGCCCCAGAAGAAAATGCCGGCGCCGAAACCGTAGACGGTGGGCGACAGGCCGATGTCCTTGTTCATGGTCAGCGAGGCGAAGCCGATATTGACGCGGTCGATGAAGGCCACGAAGTAGAGCAGCATGATGAAGGGAACGATGCGCCAGGTGATCTTGCGCAGCACGCGCGTCTGAATCTCGCTCGCCACCCTGGCCTCCTCGAGTTCCGGTTTGTTGTTGTATCGGCGGACCCGGAGGTCCACGCCGGCAACGAGCCTAGGCGGGGGAAGGAGGCATACTCAATTGGCGCTGGTTTATACAAAAAAATGATATAATCCTCGCCTGGCGAGACGAGAGGACCTTGAATGGAATTGCATCAGTTGCGATGCTTCGTGGCAGCGGCCGAGCAGCTGCATTTCGGCCATGCGGCGCAGCAGCTCCAGATGCTGCCCTCCGCGCTCGGCCGGCAGATCAGGCTGTTGGAAGAAGATCTGGGAACGCGGCTGTTCGCACGGACCACGCGCGCGGTGTCGCTGACGGAAGATGGTTCGACGCTGCTGCGCGATGCCCGCGCCATCCTCGCCCGGGTCGAGGCGGTCGAGAGCAATCTGCGCAACCGCTCGCGCGCGGGCGCTGCGCGGCGGCTGCGGGTCGGCGCCATCGACAGCGCGGCGGCGGGATTGCTGCCGCCGCTCTTGCGCGATTTCCGCGACAAGCATCCTGAGATCGCGGTGCAGCTGCTCGAAGACAAGACCGTTCGGTTGCTGCCGAAGATTTTGACCGGCGCGCTGGATCTCGCCTTCGTCCGCCCGCCCGACAGCGCGGACAAGCGGCTCGAATTCCGCGATCTGCTCCAGGAGACTGCCATCGTGGCGTTCCCGCAGCGCCATGCGCTCGCCGCGCGCAAGTCGATCACGCTGGCGCAGATCGCCGACGAGGCGATGCTGGTGCCGGACCGCCGCTCGCGGCCGCACAGCCATGACCTCACGATCAAGCTGTTCGAGCAGGCGGGGCTGACGCCGCGCATCGTGCAGGTCGCCGACGAGAAGCAGACCATCATCCATCTGGTGGCAACGAAGCTCGGCGTTGCGATCGTGCCGCGCTGGACCACGCGGATGGCGGTATCAGGCGTGCGCTTCGTGCCGCTGCGGCCGAAGCAGAGCGGACCCATCGGCCGGCTGCCGCTTGCCGCCGCATGGCTGCGCGGTTCGCGCGACCCGGCCCGCGATGCCATGCTGGCGGTGCTGGAGGCGCGCCTGCGCAGCTATGCGCGGGAGGCGTGAGCGGCTATGACATTGGCTTGGCGAGAAGGTGGGACGCGATGACTGGACAGAAAGATTCGAACGAATTGCGGGTTGCCATCGCAGGCCTGGGCTCGATCGGCACCAAGATCGCGTCGGCGCTCGATCAGGGTATCGAGGGCTTGACCCTGTCGGCCGTCGCGGTCCGCAATCCCGCAAAGCATCAGGCCTTTATCGGCGGTCTGCGCCGTCCGCCGCAAATCGTGCCGATCGAGCAGCTCGGCGAAGTCGCCGACATCGTGGTCGAGTGCGCTCCGAGCAGCCAATTGCGCGCGATCGTCGAGCCCGCGGTGAAACGCGGCAAGGCCGCGGTCGTCGTCAGCGTCGGCGGGCTGCTCGATAATTTCGATCTCGTCGATCTCGCCCGCGCCAATGGTGGCCGCATCATCGTGCCGACCGGCGCGTTGATCGGGCTGGACGCCGTCAACGCCGCCGCAATCGGCACCATTCATTCGGTGAAGATGGTGACGCGCAAGCCGATCGACGGCCTGAAGGGCGCGCCCTTCATCGTCGAGAACAACATCGATATCGACAATCTGCGCGAGCCGCTCAAGCTGTTCGAGGGTACCGCGCGTGAAGCCGCAAAGGGCTTTCCGGCCAATCTCAACGTAGCGGTCGCGCTGTCGCTCGCGGGCGTCGGGCCCGACCGCACCTCGGTGCAGATCTGGGCCGATCCGACCGTGTCGCGCAACGTTCACCGCATCGAGGTCGAGGCGGATTCGGCGCGCTTCTCGATGTCGATCGAGAACATCCCGTCGGAGAATCCCAAGACGGGCCTGATCACGGCGCTCTCCGTGATCGCGCTGCTGCGCAAGCAGCGCGCCACGCTTTGTGTCGGAACGTAACCTCTACGCCCCCGTCACGCGCCAGATCACATTGCCGACGTCGTCGGCCATCAGCAGCGACTTCTTGTCCGGGCCGATCACGACGCCAACCGGACGGCCGTAGGATTCCTTCTCGTCCGGGGACAGGAAGCCCGACAGGATGTCGCGACCCGGGCCGGACGGGCGGCCGTTCTCGAACGGGATGAACACCAGCTTGTAGCCCGAGAGAGTGCTGCGATTCCACGAGCCGTGCTGACCGATCACCATGCCGTCGGGGAAGCCGGGCAGCGTGCCCGCCGGCATCCAGCACAGGCCGAGCGAGGCGGTGTGGCCGCCGAGCGCGTAGTCCGGCGTCAGCGCCTTGGCGACCATCGCGGGATCCTGCGGCACGCGATCGTCCACCGTCTTGCCCCAGTAGCAATAGGGCCAGCCGTAGAAGCCGCCGTCGCGCACGGAAGTGAGATAGTCCGGCGGCGTCTCGTCGCCGAGCCCGTCGCGCTCGTTGACGACGGTCCAGAGCACGTTCGTATTGGGCTCCCACGCGAGTCCAACCGGATTGCGCAGGCCCGCACCAAAAATGCGATGCGTGCCGGCGGCGAGATCGAGCTCATAGACCGCGGCGCGGCCTTGCTCGACCTCCATGCCCATCTCGGCAATGTTGCTGAGCGAGCCGACGCCGGCATAGAGCTTCTTGCCGTCGGGGCTTGCGAGCAGGCTGCGCGTCCAGTGGCCGCTCGGCTTGAACGTCGTGAGCCGCTTGCCCGGCGCGGTGATGCGGTCGGCATTGGCGACATAGGGGAAGGCCATCACGCCGTCGGTGTTGCCGACATAGAATGTGTTGCCGACCAGCGCCATGCCGAACGGCTGGCTGAGGTTCTCCATGAAGGCGCCGCGCACTTCCGCGACGCCGTCGCCGTCCTTGTCGCGCAGCAGCGTGATGCGGTTGGCGCTGACGCCGAGCGCTGCGGCGCGCCGCATCGTCGCCTGCATCGCATAGTGAAACACCGACCTCGGCGCGCCCGCAATCTGCGTCGCCTCCGCGATCAGCACGTCGCCATTCGGCAGCACCTCGATCCAGCGCGGATGGTCGAGCGCGGTCGCGAACGCATTGACCTTGAGCCCGGGGGCGACCGTCGGCTTCTGCCCCTCGCTCCAACCCCTGGCCGTCGGCATCTTCAGCGTCGGGATTGCGCCTTGCGGCTTGGCTTCGGGAATGGAGGGCGTCTGGCCCCAGGCCGGCGCAGGCATGGTGCCCGATAACTTCCGCCATTGCAGCGCGATGCCACCGAGGAGCGCAACGAACTGCGCGAAGATGCTGGAAAATGTCATGAGAACCCCTGTCGAACCCTAGGCACAGTGCACAGTCCAACACCGGATCGCACCAAGCCCCGCGCGGGCTCAGGCCTGATCGTCGACCTCTCCAGATCCACGATGAATGTCGTCATGCCCAGTTGCGCGCGCATCCAACTGGGTCGTGGGACAAAGGTCAACCGTTGCGGAACTCGACCAGCGCCTATTCCCGTGGAATGGCAGCCGACCAAATTTGCATGGAGAGAGGAAGATCAGCGGCCGATCTGCCGGTCCAGCCGCCGGCGCGGGCCTCTGCTGCTACGCTAGGCACGCCCAAAGAACTGACTGATTTTCGGTGCCATTGCCCGCCGCGCGCCGTTACGACATCTCCAGGCATGCAACTGGTTAACCATCCGTTAACCACAGCTATTCATGATACTGCCCGTGTATGTGTGTTCGCGACGAGCTTGAACTGCATGGCGCAGCGTGGTTCCAGAGCGCCAGTTGGAGGGGATGAAGGCATCTTGAGCTTTCCCTCACCGCTGGCACCAGACAAGGGAGCAACAGCCCTCGATCTGGTATATCAAGCGGCCGATGTCTTCCGCGATATGGAGAAGCACGCCCGCGAGACCGAAGCCCGTGCCCAATCGCTTTGCACGAGCGCCTTAGAAAGATTGCAACTGGCCGAAGGGCGAGCCGAGGCCGCCGAGCGCGCACAGCGTGAACTCACCGTAACCACCCAACGTAAGCTGCAAGATGCTTGCCGAGCGCTGGAGCAAGCCCAGTGCTGCATTGAAGCTCATAAGGATAAGTTGACGGCCATAGAGCTTCGCGCCGAAGTTGCGGAAGCCGAAGCGCGACAAGCCAAGGAAGCGCTCGCGCTCGTTGAAGAGGCCATTCGCAAGCGTCTGCTTTGCGCAAATCCGCATGCCGATGGCAGGTTGGCAGCGGTAGCCTGATCAATTGCGACTGCAATGGCTCACTGGGGGCTACCGCGCGGACCGGCGCGGCACGGGCGAACTACCCCTGCTGCAAGCCTGGCGGTAGCCACCTCCTTGAGCATTTGAAATCGGCTGGGATTGGGTTCGATCCAAATAGGGGCTGGTGCAGCCTGAGAGGCTCATTTTACTTGCGGGACAAGACGCCGCGTGACCCGCGCGCCAATCCAAATGACAGAGCCAAACGATAACGAACTATTAACCATGTTGGGCTATCTGGAGAATTGGGCATTCGGGGCGCGTGTGCTGGCTTGCGAGCCAGCCGGTAGCGTAGGCGTGGACCCATGGCCTTTGACCCGGAAGAACTCGTCACCCTGACAGATCACGGCTCGATGAAACTGCGCGCGGCGGTATCGCGCGCGATGACGTTGCCACCCAAGGAACGCAAGCGGACGACAATCGTCCGCGAGGGTGAACCGGCGATCCTGCATTTCGAGCAGATCAAAAACCTTGCGGCGCGGTGGAACGCACGGCTCGCGCCAATCGACTGACTAGTTTTGCTGTGCTGGTGTCAATCGAGCCCCGAGCCCCCAAAGAGGCGGCCCGTGCACGGCCTCGTCGACCCTCGGTAAGCACGAGTTTGATGCCGGTCGCCGCATGCGGATTACCGTTCGTTGCGACCTGCGTCCGCGAGCGTTGCCGAGATATCTCGCAATGAGCGCCGACCGCCCTTGAGCGGCACCCGCGCGACGCTTGGCTTCCGCTGCCCGTTAAGATTTCATTAACCTTACGAGAGCAAGTCTTTTGGCTGGGGCCGGGCGGATCATTCGCAAGGAAAATCCCATGCCAAATCTGGAAGAGGCAATTCGCGAGCGCGCCTACCACCTCTGGGTCGCCGATGGTCAACCCGACGGAAAGGCGGAAGTCCATTGGATGCATGCGCAATGCGAAATTCTCGCGACGTCGGTCGCAAGCCCTGCCGCGGCTGACATTGCAGTGACAAAACCCGCCAGAAGGGTGCGATTCCCGAAAAAGCAAAACTCGCGCTGACGGGTCGAGCGCGAGGACGTGCGCCATTCGCAATTCGGTCGGCAGGCTGCCGGTTTTCGTTAGAAATGACATCCAACGATGCGGGAATTGGCAGCCTCGCTAACCCAAATTTCTTCGAGAGGAACAGACAACAACACCTAGACTATTCGTCGGGTCGGCAGTTCAATTGGCATTGGTTGATCGAGTCGGTTTCTCGCACCATCCAGCGCCGAGAGCGACGAGCGCCGACGTGACCAGAGCCGATGGCAACCAGTGTCCGACGGGACCAGCGTCCATAAGGCCAGCGTCAAAGAGGCCAGGGTCCAGAAGGCCAGCGTAGAGCGAGCATCAACCCTGCAAGCAGCCCGCCAAGTCTGCTCGCAGCCCAACTTGGCAAGACACGGCAAGGCCTTTGCCAGCGAAGAGCCTTTGAGGCTTTTGGGACCATCGGTAACTCCGATGGTCCCTTTTCATTGTGGTGCCATTGGCGCGAGACATCGGGCGGCTGGTGCTTCCGCGTTCACCATGCAATCGAGCGAGGAACGCTATTTGATCGTCGCGTGCACAGTGATTACCGACGTGCCAGAAGCTGTCGGTCCCTGACCCGTCGCTTTGATGGCAAAGGTATCGCTACCCTTATATTTGGCCTTTGCCTTGTATTCGAACGTAGACAGGTTGAGCCTTTTCAGCTTGCCGTGTGTCGGCTTTTGAGAGATGTCCGAGCCACTCACCGTGCCGCGCATCTTGATTGGAAATTGGCAACTTCCTCCGGACGTGAGGTCAATGTCGGCCGTCGAGTTCTCGCCCCAATCCGCTAGTGTGCCTGAGATTGAGCATTCAGAAACGGCCGCCGCCCGAGATACAGACAGTAGGCTTGGACAGCTAGCGATGAGCGCCAACGCGGCGACCTTTGACAACTGCATAATAGGCTTCTCCGTAGCGTTGTCAGTTTACGGACATCACTCCTCTGGCACCCCGGCTAGGGCTAGGCCGCATGCCCTCGCAGACCCGCTCTCGTCCTGCGAGATATTTCGTATCGTCGCTTGCTTGGCTGACAAGCAAGCGACTGATGGTAAAGCTTGGATCGAGCGCAAGTCCGACACTAGCAGTAACGTCGTGCAGAGAAAGCGGAACGCAGCGACCGCGCCTTCAGGACGCTTCACCGCGGCGACAGGAACGGAATGATCATCGGCACGCGACGGCAATAGGCGCCGTAGGCGTCTTCGCCGAGCTCCTTGGACAGAAACACCTCTTCCATCCGGCCCTTCTGCCACATGCCGAGCGAGATCAGGATGGCGCCGAGGATCGTCGTTACGAGGCCGATCGCGATGCCGGTGACGAGCATGCCTGCAATCAGTCCCGTGTAGATCGGGTGACGCACGATGCCGTAGGGGCCAGTGTCGATAACGCGGTGGTCTTCCTTGTGGGTGATGGTGTTGGACCAGAATTTTCCGAGATGCAGCCGGCCCCACCAGGCGAAGGCGATGCCGGCGGCCGAGAGGACCGCGGCGATGTAGATGCCCGTGTTGCCGAGCACCCAGAGCGGCTTCCAGCCCAGGACCTGTGCAACCCACGGCGTGTACAGGATTCCGCCGACCAGGATCGGCAGGCGATAGCGCTGCGACTCCAGCGTCATGACCTGCTTCTGGGTGCGGCCCTGCCAGAACGAGGCGCCGACCCAGCTGGCGAGAAAGGCGAGCCAGATCAAGGCCAGGAGTTCGGTCGGCCAGGTCGTGGTCCAGCCACCCCAGGCCACGGAGAGAAGCTTGCTGAAATCGAAGGACATGAAGGTTCTTTGCGTTAGGGCGGCGGCTTTAGCTCGCGCGCGAGGACAGCGCGTGATGCTCGATGGCGCCGGAGGGCCGCTGGCCGTTGCGGGCGAGCAGATGGGTGATGGTTTCGCGCAAGACCGGCTCGATCGGGCGCGGTGCGTAGCCGAGCTCGGTGCGCGCCTTGCCGATCGAGAGGTCGCTTGCGGCAAGCGCGATGCGCACGCCCTCGGCGGTGCCGTTAGGCGGCCGGCGCGTGATGTGATCGGAGATGGATTCGAGCATGATCGCGGAGAGCTCGGCGATCTTGCCGGGCACGACGACTGGAAACTGCCGGCGGCCGCTCATCGCCGACATCATCCGCAGGATATTGCCGAGCGGGACGCAGTCGCCGCCGAGGATGTAGCGCTGGCCGATGCGGCCGCGCTCCATGGTCAGCACGAGTCCCATCGCGACGTCGCGGACATCGACGAGATTGACCAGGAAGTTGAGATGCGGCTGCACCTTCTTCTGGAGGAAGTACCACAGCATCGCCGTCGGCGGCGTCAGATTGTGGTCGGCGGCACCGATCGGCATGGTCGGCGTGCCGATCACGAGCGGGAAGCCTGCGGCTGCGGCCTTCGCGGCGTGGTGCTCGGCGAGCGACTTCGACCGCGTATAGGCGCCGGGCATCGCGTCGGCCGGCTGCAGCGCCTCTTCGGCGGCAACGCCGTTGAGGTCGGAATAGGGGAACAGGATCGATTCCGTCGAGCAGTGCAGGAAGCGCGACACGCCGCGCTTCATCGCCGCGGCCAGCACGATTTCGGTGCCGCGGCAATTGACGTCGTGGAAGTCCTGCTTGTTGGCGACCCACATGCCGGGCAGGCCGGCGAGGTGATAGACCTGATCGACGCCGGCGATCGCGGCCTCGACCGCGGCACCGTCCAGCACCGAGCCGTGGACGTGTTCAACGTCCGCGTTCGCCGCGGCCGGCGCACGGACATCGAGAACGCGTACCCGCTGCCCACGGGCGCGGAGCGCTTCTACGAGATGATGTCCGATGAAGCCACTGCCACCGGTAACCAGTACGAGAGCCATGCAGAAGGTTTACTGTTTCGCTTCTAGAGCTATCGGGTTGAAAGGGAATTGGTCGGAACAGGCGCCAGAATCGCGGCAAGGTCGCGACGGAAGCCCAATGCAATGAATAATTTCGCCATGACAAACATCGGTCCAAGCAGGAAATGCGCGGGGTGGTCGACCATCGACGGCTGCCGTTCCTCGAAAACCCTGTGGCCCACGATCTGCGCTGCGACGCCAAATCCGATCAGCACCGCAAAAATCGACCACATCATGAC
The DNA here is from genome assembly GCF_059512345.1 of Bradyrhizobium sp. Unk1. Lineage (NCBI taxonomy): Bacteria > Pseudomonadati > Pseudomonadota > Alphaproteobacteria > Hyphomicrobiales > Nitrobacteraceae > Bradyrhizobium > Bradyrhizobium sp. Unk1. The sequence goes on along the minus strand of NZ_JCAMOP010000056.1, from coordinate 9,904 downwards.
GATCGAGGCCTGATTGCCGATTGCGGTTGCGACCGAAAGCAGCACGATCATCGCGGCGAGGATGCCGAGTCCGATCCCGGCGTCCAGCATCAGCCAGTAGACCAGTACCGGCAGGGCCGCAACCACGGCCAGGCTTACCTCGATCCCGAAGATGGGAAAACGCACGAGGGTGAGCGGCAGCACGGCGCCGGTGAAGAGCAGGAGGATTCCGACCACGTGCATCGCGCAGTTCCAGGGATCGCGATGATATTCGACGTAGTCGGCCAGTTGGCGTTGAAAATAACCAGCCATCTCGGTCTCGTGCAGCATGGGGTCGGGGAAGGGCGAGAACAGGCTATAGCACCTGATAGGGCAGTGCACAAACCGGCCCGCGTGTCGCGCAAAGCATGGCTGTTGCGCTTTCGACAGGCCACAAAACGGTCGGGACTTCAATGGGTTCCGTCAGGTGAAGCGCTCTCGCTCAACGCTTCTTGGCGGACTTTTTCGCCGCAGGCCCAGGCGCCGCAGCCGGATGCGCAGGCGCGTCCTCCGGCACCTTGGCATAGGTCAGGATCTGCAACTGGCCGTTGACGGCCGAGGTCGGCTTGGCCCGGTCGAGAAACTGCTCCTCGCCGAGGCCGACCGGATGCAGTCGCTTGGTCGAGATCTTGAAGGTGTTGACCAGGACGTCGCGGATCGCGTCGGCGCGTCGCTGGCTCAGGATCGCATTGGCCTCGCGCGTCTTCGCATTGGATTCGACATGGCCGACGATCAGGAACGTGTAAGGCAGCAGCGAGGAATGGACCAGCGCGTCCGCGATGCGGCCAACGGTCTGGTAGGACGCTGGCTGGATGATCGGCGTGTCGGCGTCGAACTGGATCTGCGCGTTGAAGGCCGGCAGGTTGGCCAGATCAGGCGCGATCAGCGGCCGGTTCACCGGACCCGGATCGTTCTTGATCCTGGTCTTGGCGCGCTCCATCACCTGCTGCTTCAGCGCGGGAAGGTCGACCTCGGCGGCCTGTTCGAAATGGTTCAGCTTGCCGACGATGTCGTCACGGGTCGGCGCCGCGGTCTGCGCGCTTGCTGCGCCCGCGAGCATGCCAAGGCCAAGCGTGATGGCAATTCTGGACGCGCGCATCACCGATACCCCGCGTCGTCGACGGCCTTCAGGCAGTTGTTGCTGATGCCCTTGGGCGTCGTGACCAGGCAGGGGATCGACTTGCTGGTCTCCTTGGTCGAGCCGCCGCAGACCTTGACGATCTCGCGCTGGCAGGCGTTCGCGACCGTGACGCGCGCGGCGACGCGCTTCTGGATGGCATCGAAGGCGCCGAGATAGTCGCTCTGGCATTGCTGGGAGAGCACGTCGCGGTTGCGCGACAGGCACTCTTTCAGCCGGGTCGAGTCCGGGTTGACGCCGCGGCAATTGGCGACGATTTCCGCACCGCAGCTCTTGGCCAGGAGCCCGATCGAATCGCCAAAGCTCATGGTCTCCGCCGCCGCAAGCGACGGCATAACCAATGCCAGCAAGATCAGTGTGATGGAGCCCCGGACCATGGGCGCATCTGATACGGGGAAGTTCGCGATGGTCAAGGGCTGTTCGGGCGAGAACCGTCGAACGTCCGGCCAGTGCGGCGAACAGTCCTCACTCGGCGTCGGGGAGGGGCGGCCATTCGATCAGGGCGACCGTGTGTTTCCTGAGGTCGTCGGCCAGATCAGGATCGGCCTTGAGCTCGTCCAATGTCCGCGGCGGGGGAAGCTGGCGGCCGTCCGCGCTCAGCTCCTGCGCATAAAATGCGAGCGCCTCGGGCGCGCTCTCCAGGGCCTCGTCGACGTCGTCGCCGCCGGAAATGCAGCCGGGCAAGTCGGGAAACCACAAGCCAACGGCTTCGTCCGGACCGGCATCTTCGATGATGGCGACGTACTGAGGCATATCAGGCCTCACGCCCGCTGCACAAAGCTGTCCACGACCTTCTTCTCGCCGGCCTTGTCGAAGGCGATGGTGAGCTTGTTGCCGTCGATCTTGGTGACGCGGCCGTAGCCGAATTTCTGGTGGAAGACGCGGTCGGAGAGGGAAAATTCCGAGGTGGTGCCGGTGGATTTGGCGACCAGCTCGCCCTCGATCGTCATCGGCCCGCGGCGGCGTGAGGAGAAGCTGCCGAAATCGGGCGAGGACGACGATGAAGAAAACGACGAGGCTTGTTCCTCGAAGCCGCCGCGACCGCCGCCCCCCCGATTACGGTTGGCTTGGGCGCGCTGCCAGCCCGGGGTCGAATAGGTCGAGCCGAACGCCTCCATGTCGTCGAAACGCGAGGCGCCGTAGCCGCCGGTGCCGCCCCAGGCCGAGCCGCCCTTGGATTCCGTGATCTCGACATTGGCGGACGGCAATTCGTCGAGGAAGCGCGACGGGATCGTGGTCGACCAGGTGCCATGGATCCGGCGGTTGGTCGCAAAGTAGATCTTGGCGCGGCGCCTCGCGCGGGTCAGGCCGACATGGCCGAGCCGGCGCTCTTCCTCGAGGCCGGCGCGGCCCTGTTCGTCCAGCGTACGCTGGCTCGGGAACAGGCCTTCCTCCCAGCCGGGCAGGAACACGTTGTCGAATTCGAGGCCCTTGGCCGAATGCAGCGTCATCAGCGACACCGCGTCTTCCTCGGCGCCGCCGTCGCGGTCCATCACCAGCGAGATGTGCTCCAAAAACCCTTGCAGGTTCTCGAACTCCTCCATCGAGCGCACCAGCTCTTTCAGGTTCTCCAGCCGGCCCGCGGCATCCGCCGAGCGGTCCTTCTGCCACATCTCGGTATAGCCGCTCTCGTCGAGCACGATCTGGGCGAGATCGGTGTGCGCGGTGACCTCGCGCTGGGCACGCCAGCGGTCGAACTGGGCGACGACGTCGCGCAAGCTTCCGCGCGCCTTCGGCTTCAGCTCGTCGGTCTCGACCACCGCGCGCGCCGCCTCGAACAGCGGAATGCGGCGCTTGCGGGCGTGGTCGTGCAGCATCTGCACGGTGGCGTCGCCGAGGCCCCGCTTGGGCACGTTGACGATGCGCTCGAAGGCGAGATCGTCGGCCGGTGAATTGATGACGCGCAGATAAGCCAGCGCGTCGCGGATTTCAGCGCGCTCGTAGAAGCGCGGGCCGCCGATCACGCGGTAAGGCAGGCCGAGCGTGACGAAACGGTCTTCGAATTCGCGCATCTGGTAGGAGGCGCGCACCAGGATCGCGATCTCGTTGAGCTTCTCGCCCTGGCGCTGGAGCTGTTCGATCTCCTCGCCGATGCCGCGGGCTTCTTCTTCCGAATCCCACGAGCCCGTCACCGTGACCTTCTCGCCGTCATGGTCCTCGGTGCGCAACGTCTTGCCGAGCCGGCCTTCGTTGTGCGCGATCAGGTGCGAGGCGGCGGCGAGGATGTGGCCGGTCGAGCGGTAATTGCGCTCGAGGCGAATGACCTTGGCGCCGGGGAAATCGTGGTCGAAGCGCAGGATGTTGTCGACTTCGGCGCCGCGCCAGCCATAGATCGACTGGTCGTCGTCGCCGACGCAGCAGATGTTTTTGACGTGCGGCATGGCCATCGGCGCGCCGACCGCATGCTCGGTCATTCCGGGGCGATGCGCGGCATCGCCTCCGGAATCTCGAGCTGTGGACTCATCTCCAGATTCCGGGTTCGGCTCTTCGAGCCGTCCCGGAATGACGGCGGGCGTGGTTTGCTTCGCCGGCGCCTGCGACAGCAGCCGCAGCCACAGATATTGCGCGACGTTGGTGTCCTGATATTCGTCGACCAGGATGAATTTGAAGCGCTGCTGGTATTGCCGCAGGATGTCCGGGTGCTCGCGGAAGATCCGGATGTCCTCGAGCAGCAGATCGCCGAAATCGGCGGCGTTCAAGATCTTCAGCCGCTCCTGGTAGCTCGCATAGAGCTTGCCGCCCTTGCCGTTGGCGAACACGGCGGCTTCGCCTGACGGCACCTGCGACGGCGTCAGGCCGCGGTTCTTCCAGCCGTCGATCAGGCCGGCCAGCATGCGTGCCGGCCAGCGCTTGTCGTCGATGTTGTCGGCCTGCAGCAGCTGCTTGAGCAGCCGCACCTGGTCATCGGTGTCGAGCACCGTGAAGTTCGACTTGAGCTGCGCCAGCTCGGCATGGGTGCGCAGGATGCGGCCGCCGATGGAGTGGAAGGTGCCGAGCCACGGCATGCCTTCGACCGCGTGGCCGAGCATCTGGCCGAGCCGATGCTTCATCTCGCGCGCAGCCTTGTTGGTGAAGGTCACCGACAGGATCTCGGCGGGGCGGGCGCGGCCCTGACTGAGGATGTGGGCGATGCGCGTGGTCAGCACGCGCGTCTTGCCGGTGCCGGCGCCGGCCAGCACCAGGACCGGGCCGTCCAGCGTCTCCACGGCGTCGCGCTGCTCGGGATTGAGCCCGGACAAATATTTCGGGCCCACGGAGGCGCGCGCACGCGCGGCGATGCCGCCGGCTGCGGGCTGGTGGTCGGGTACGCTGGTGATCTTGCTCGGTTCGGTCATGCGAATCATTGGCCCCACGATGGCACCGCAGGGTGGTGGAAGGGAGCCTTCTTAACAGGGATTGCTGCCTATATGGGGCGCCGGGGCGAGGTTTTCCACGTGCGCGGCGGGCCGATTTGTTCCCTCGGCGAGGGCGAATTTCCAGCTTGCGTGGGCCGGAACCATCGTTCCCGCGTCGAGATTGTCTGGACAGGTGGCGCGGCCAGCCGCGCCGACGCAGACAGACATCAAGACGAGGGTTTGACCATGCTAGGCTGGGTTGTGACGTTTCTTGTTATCGCACTGATCGCCGGCATCCTGGGCTTCGGCGGTATCGCCGGCGCCTCGATCGAGATCGCCAAGATCATCTTCTTCATCGCCGTCGTGCTGTTCCTGGTCTCGGCCGTGGTGGGCCTTGCCCGCGGCCGCAACAGGATATAGCGCGGTCTGATTGGTGCATGATCTTACCGGAAATCCGCTTCACGCTTTGCGCGAACGCGGCCCTTCGGGTCCGGACCATGCACTACCGCTTCGAGGGCATCGCCACGTTCCGGCCGATGCCCTCGGGCTGCGGCACGGCGCCGTGGGCGCCGACGACGGCTGCAATGCGCTGCCGGATATCGGGCGGAAAGGCCGCCACCTTTCGCGAGCCCATGTCGATGTGGAGCGACATGTTTTCGGAGGTCGCCGACAGCCAGCCTTCCGTCGCGTGCCGCAACTCCTGGAACGTGTGCAGCCGCTTGTCGTCGGCTTCGAGCAGCCAGACCGACACCTGCACGGGATCGCCGAGGTGGATTTCGCGCAGATACCGCACATGGCATTCGGCAGTGAAGGTCGAGCCGCCTCGCTCCTTCATGTAGCCCGGCCCGATCCCGAGCTGTAACCACATCTGGTCGATCGCGCGGTCGAACATCACGTTGTAATAGGCCATGTTGAGATGGCCGTTATAGTCGATCCATTGCGGCTCGATCTGCATGATCGACGAGCGGAACGGCTCGGCAGCGGCGGTCTCCGGCATGTGTCTTTCCTGCTATGCGCGCGGTCGCTTGACTTGACCGGTTAGATGTCCTTTGCCACGGTTCTTCTGTCGGGAGGACTATCCGTGGGTACGACCATCACCAATAATCCGCCGCGGGTCGAGCCGAAAGCCCTCGCAAGCGCGCTGGAGCAGCTTGCCGCACGGTTCGGCAACCGCCTCATCACCTCGCAGGCCGTTCGCGAGCAGCACGGCCATACCACCACGTGGATCGTCAACCAGCCGCCGGACGGCGTGGTGATGGCGCAGGAGACCGCCGACATCCAGGACGTGGTGCGGATCTGCGCCAACAACCGCGTCCCCGTCATCGCCTTCGGCACCGGCACCTCGCTGGAGGGCCAGGTCAACGCGCCCGCCGGCGGCATCTCGATCGACCTGCGCGACATGAACAAGGTGCTCGCGGTGCATGCCGAGGACCTCGACTGCGTGATCCAGCCCGGCGTCACCCGCAAGGCGCTGAACGAGCATCTGCGCGACCAGGGCCTGTTCTTCCCCATCGACCCCGGCGCGGATGCTTCGCTCGGCGGCATGGCCTCGACCCGGGCCTCCGGCACCAACGCGGTGCGCTACGGCACCATGCGCGACAGCGTGCTGGCGCTGAAGGTCGTGCGCGGCGACGGCGAGATCATCACCACTGGCACGCGCGCCAAGAAATCATCCGCCGGCTACGACCTGACGCATCTGTTCGTCGGCGCCGAAGGCACGCTCGGCATCATCTCCGAGCTGACCATTCGCCTGCGCGGCATCCCTTACACGATCGCGGCCGGCGCGGTGTCGTTCGAGACCGTGCACGGGGCATGTCAGGCCGTGATCCTGGCGATCCAGACCGGCATTCCCGTGGCGCGTATCGAGCTGCTCAACGCCGCGCAGGTGAAGGCCTGCAACGCCTATTCGAAGCTGACGCTGCCGGAAACGCCGCTGTTGCTGATGGAATTCCACGGCAGCGAGGTCGAGGTCGGCGAGCAGTCCAAGGCCTTCGGCGAGATCGCAAGGGATTGCGGCGGCGGCGATTTCTCCTGGACCACCAAGCCGGAGGATCGCACCAAGCTGTGGCAGGCGCGGCACGACGCCTATTGGTCGGTGAAGGCGCTGCGGCCCGGCGAAAGCATCGGCGTGGTTGCAACCGACGTTTGCGTGCCGATCTCGCGGCTTGCCGATTGCGTCGGCGAGACCGAGGAAGATCTCAAGCGCCTCAACCTGTTGTCGCCGATCGTCGGCCATGTCGGTGACGGCAATTTCCACTGCTCGCTGGTCTGCGACACCAACGATGCCGACGAGATGGCGCGCGGCGAGGAGTTCATGCATCGCCTGGTCGAGCGCGCGCAGGCGATGGACGGCACCTGCACCGGTGAGCACGGCATCGGCCAGGGCAAGCAGAAATATCTTAGGGCGGAACTCGGCCCCGAGGCGATTGATGCGATGCGGGCGCTGAAAAAGGCACTCGATCCGCTCAACATCTTCAACCCCGGCAAGATCGTGCCGGAGGCCTAGGGCTCGGTCGCGGAACTTTCGGCAGTCAGGCCGGTTCCAATCCCGTCAGTTTCCGATGCCTGTATGGCGCGGCTCTGCGGGAGGATGCGATGTTGCGACCTGTCATTGGAATTGCCGTGATGGCGCTTGCCTGCGTGCTGGCGGGCACGGCGCTGGGCAAGGGCGGGCACGGTGGCGGCCATGGTGGTGGGCACGGAGGCGGTCATGGCGGCGGGCATGGCGGTGGCCATCACGGCGGCGGTCATCATGGTGGTGGTCATCATGGAGGCGGCCATTTTGGTGGTCATGGCTTCGGACACGCGCATGGCGGCGGACATCATGGCGGGCCCCGCTTCGCAACTGGCGCGCGACATCGTGGCCCGAACTTCGGCCAGATCCGCAATGCGGCCGTCCGTCCTGCGAATTTTCGCAACGCCCTCAACGCGCATTCCAGCGCCTTCCGCAACGGCCGTCTGATCAGCAATCCGGCCGCGCGAGCTCAGATCGCGGCGGCGGCCGCACTGGCCGGCTGGCACGGCGCCAGCAGCGGGTGGTGGCAACATGCGGGCGGTGGTTATGGCTGGGTCGGACCGCTGTTCTGGCCGTTCGCCTACAACGATCTCTACGACTACACGATCTGGGGCGACGGTCTCGGCTTCTGGGGCTACGGCTATCCGGACATCTATGCCGGCATCTTCGGACCCTACGGCTACGATGGACTTTCCGCCTATCTGCCGCAGCGGCCGCTGGGACGGCGCCAGGCGCGCGGTGTTGCGCTGGATCAGCTTTGCGGCAGCGACCGCCGCGAGATCGCCGGTCTGCCGATCGACCAGATCGCCGCCGCGGTGCAGCCGAGCGAGGCGCAAGGCGCAAGCCTCGACGAACTCGGCAACGCCTCGATCCAGGCGTCCGAGATGATCCGCGCGTCCTGCCCGTCGCAGGTCGCGGCGACAGCGCCAGGTCGGCTGACGGCGATGCAGCAGCGCATCGAGGCGATGGAGAAAGCCGTCGATCTCGTTCAGCCCGCCCTCGATCGATTCTACGGCTCGCTCACCGACGAGCAGAAGGCGCGCTTCAATGCGCTGGCCGAGGATCAGCGTCGTGCGACAGCTTCCACCAACACCGGGGGATCGCTGGTCCAGAATTGCGCGACGCCTGCTGCGCTCGACTGGCCAAGCGCCGATATCGAGGCGAGGCTTCATCCCAACGACACCCAGCGCGCTGCGCTGCAGGTGCTCCAGGATACCAGCGCCAAGGTCAGCGCATCGCTCAAGGCGGCCTGCCAGCCCAGCGACGTGATGACGCCGCCGGCGCGAATGGCGGCGGTTCGCAAGCGGCTCGACACGATGCTCGACGGCGTCAAGTCGGTTCGCGCGGCGCTGGAGGATTTCTACGCCACACTGAATGACGAGCAGAAGGCGCAGTTCGAGGCCATCGGACCACGTCGGACGTCCTGACTGCAGATCGATAATGCGTGGCGGAAAAATCGCCTCGCCGATCCCGATCGGCCTCTCTATGCTGGGCGGGGCGGGAGCGCGGAAATACTGGAAGACCATTGTGGCGGGGCGATGAAGTGGTTCGCGAAGCAGAAGCCGATGGACATATGGGACGAGACGATCGAAGGACCGCTCGGCGACATCGAGGCCGCCGAGCGCATCCGCGCGATCTGTGACGCCGCAGCCGCGAGCGCGACCGGTTCGGCGCGCAACGACAAGCGCGAAGCTGAGCGCTATGAACGCGCGGCCAAGGTCGCCATGGAAATCGCGATGAAGATCTCGGATGGATTGATGCGCGACGCCGCCGTCCAGCGCATCGTCGATCTCTGCATGAAGGCGAACGACCTCAAGACCGCGCAGATCCTGTTTCGCGCGATCCATGCCAGCTGGATCCGCGAGGCCGTGCAGCATGATCACCCCATCCTGGCGCAGTGAGGGCGGCTCTCGTTATCCTCGTTGCACCCAGACCCTCATGGTGAGGAGCGCGTCTTCGCGCGTCTCGAACCATGAAGGCCCGGATCTCGCCCGTGGCCATCCTTCGAGACGCCCGCTTTTCGCGGGCTCCTCAGGATGAGGATCGAGGGCGTAAGCAGGATTATTTCGCCAGCTTGCGCACGGCCTCGTCGACGCTGTGGAAGACGTGGTCGCGGGGCAGGGCGTCGAACAGTCTGAAACGTTCGAACGCGTTCTGCGCGCGCACCGATTCCAGCCGCGCCAGCGCGACGGTGACGCCCTGTTCGCTGCACGCCTTGAAGACGTCGAGCAGGATCTGCGCGGCGGTGAAGTCGATCTCGACCATGCCGCTCGCCTCCAGCACCAGCAATTGCGGTGTCGACGTGCCGAGCACTTTGGCCACATCGCTGCGAAAACCCGGCGCGTTGAGGAAGGACAGCGGCGCCTGGAGCCCGATCACGGCGACGCCGGCGACGTGCTCGCCGGTGATGTGCGGATGTGCCGGCCACCAGATTGTGGTGCCCGGTACGCGCTCGAACTCAACCAGCTTGGCGCGCGTGGTGCTCCAGATGCCGTGCAGCAGCGACAGCACGATGCCGAGGAAAGCGCCCTGCTCGATCGGCAGCACGATGATCAGCGCGGCAGTGGCGACGATCAGCAGGAACTCGCTGAACGATTGCCGGTAGATCATGGCGATCTGCTTCACCCGGATGATCCGCAGCGCCACGAACAGCAGGATGCCGCCGAGCGCGGCGTCCGGAACGTGCTGCAGCAGCCCCGTGCCGAACGCGAGCAGCGCCAGCACGATTGCCCCGGCCGCGAGGCCCGCGAGCTGCGATTGTCCGCCGGTCTCGGCAACGATCCCGGTTCGCGGCGGGCTGGCATTGACTGGAAACGCGCCGAACAGATCCCATGATTGAGGCGCAGAGGAGCTAAGCTGCGTCATCCTAAACCGGAGATCTGATCATGACTCATTCGA
>NZ_JCAMOP010000055.1:0-49253 GCF_059512345.1 Bradyrhizobium sp. Unk1 | reverse complement strand
GGCCTTCTCTCCTGACGTCTTCAGCCTCAAGAGCCGATAACGCAACAGGCCCCTTGTGGGAGAGGGTGGCTCGCCGCGTAGCGGCGAGACGGGTGAGGGGTCACTCTCCGCGCGTGAGCCTCTCGCATTTGAACTCGCTGAAGCAACCCCTCATCCGGCGCTTCGCGCCACCTTCCCCCACAAGGGGAGAAGGAAGAATCACCGCCGCTCTTTCTTCTCCTTCGGAAGGGGCGCCGGTCTGCGCGGTGCTGCGGGACGTTGCGCGGCGGGGAGGCGCTGCTGGAATCCGCCCGGTCGCTGGATGCCGCCTGGCTGCTGAGCCGCGGGCGGCTGGCCCGGCTGCAATCCGGTGCGCGGCGTTTGTGGCTGCGGCGCCGTGCCCGGCTGCGACGGCACAACTCCGCCGGGCTGCGCCGGGGTCTGTCCGCTTCGCTGTGGCTGCGTCTGCCGTGCGCCGCCGGGCTGCGTTCCTTGTCCAGTACGCGGCGCACCTGTCGCTTGTCCCGCACCTTGCTGCTGACCGGGTTGCTGCTGGCCTCGCTGCTGCTGACCCTGGCCCGCGCGCGGCGTGCCCGGCTGCACGGCGCCGCCTTGTCCTTGCCGCTGCGGCGGCTGCGCGCCTTGCTGTGTTCCTTGGCGGCCCGGCGTGCCCGGCTGCTGCTGACCTGGACGATTGTTCTGGCCGGGCTGGCCGTTCGGGCGCTGCGGCTGTTGGCCGGGCGCTGTCGTCGGCCGCAATTGCTGCTGCTGCGGCGGCTGGGTCGGCCGCGGAATGCGGCTGATCGCGGCCGGATTCGCGCGGCGGAAGTCGCGCTGCTCGGTGACGATCTGCCGGCCCGTGGTCTGCGCCAGATGCACCTGGCTGACGAAGCCACGGTCGCGCGCGATCTGCTGCGGGGCAATCGTGATCGGCACGGCGGCAAAGCGCATGCCGCCTGTGCCGCTTGCGCCCGGGCGGATCGCAAAACCGCTTGCGGCCTGCGTCAGCGCGCCGAGTCGCGTGCCGCTGCTGCGGTCGTTGACCTCGATGTGGCCGACACGGCCGTCGGCGTCGGGATAGAGCTTGATGTTGACGTTGTTCGCGCTACTCGCCGCCGCGCCTTCGGGAACGTCGACGACGCCGGTGGTGCCGCGGATGCCGAGCGTTGCGGTCGGCGTCGCGATCTTCATGTCGCCGGTCTTCGCCACGGCTGCTGCAACGAAGGCAACGGTGCCCTTGCCGATGTCGAAGATCGCCGAGTTCTGCTTGCCGCCGTCCTCATAGACGTAATTGTCGATGGTGATCTTCGCGCTGGCGGAGAGGTTGAACGTGGTGGCGTCGTTGAAGGTGATGCCGAGCGAGGAGTTGGACGAGGTCTGCACGACGTCGTTGAGATAGATGTCGTCGCGCACGCGCAGCGGATACGAGTTCCTGTCGCGGACCACGGTTGCGATCCCTGTGACCGTCGCGACGTTGCCGATCGGCTCGACGGCGGCGGGTTGCGCGTCCGTGGCGGGCGCAGGTGAAGCCGACGGCGTCGGGGAGGGGGCGGGCGTCGGCTGCGCTTGGGGCTGGGCCTGCGCAAGCTCGATTGCATCGGATGCGAGCGCCACGCTCGCGCCGGCCAGCGGCAACGCCAGCAACGGAAGCGCGAAGACGAAGCGGCGCCAAGCCACCATTGATGTCACGAGGAAGTCCCGGTGAGAACGCGAGGCGAGATCGGCCGATATCAACTGGGGCTAGCTGAATGGCGGATGAACATGTGTCGCATGGGAGGGGCGAACGTGCAAACGGTGCGCGATGCTGGCTTGTGGCCAAGCCGCTCCATGCCGTCATGGCCGGGCTTGTCCCGGCCATCCACGCCTTGATGTGCGGCACAAAGAACGTGGATGCCCGGGCCTTCGCCTCGCCGAAGCGGCTTCGGCCGCGCAGGCGGGACAAGCCCGGGCATGACGAAGAGTGTGTATGTTTGGAGACGGCAGCTTCGGTGTCAGCTCACGCGCTTCCAGGTCTGGCCGCCGCAGAACATGCCGCCGAAGGCGCAGCCCTGCACGCGCATCGCATTCGGGCCCTTCATCGCGATCGTGGAGTCGTAGTTGCGGTCGGAATCGGGATCGTGGATGCGGCCGCTCCACTTCGCGCCGTCGGGCTTCATGTTGATCAGGATGCGCTCGTTGGAGTTCACGGCGTAACCGCAGAGATTGGCGCCGCACTGTTCGACGCGGACATTGCCCTTGTTCTCTTCGGTCGCCCAGACGCCGATCGGCGTATTGGCGGCCGGCGCCGGCGCGGCAACGGGAGCCGCGACGGGCGCGGTCTGCGCGGTGTTGTCGTAGCCGGCGGCCGGAGCGGCGGCAACAATCGTGGCGGGAGCCGCGGGGGCGGCGACAGCAGGCGCTGCCGGCGCGGTCGCCTTCACCGGCGCCTGTTGCACGGGCTGCTGCTGCACCGGAGCCGGCGCGGGCTTTGCCGTCGTCGTCGCCGGCGTGGTGTCGTCATCGTCCTTGGAGCCGCCAAGGCCGTTGAGATTGATGTTGTTCAGCTTGATCGGTTTGTTCGACAGGCCAGGCGCCACGATGGTGACGCAATCGAGCGAGGCGCAGTTGCGCGGCGTCTCGATGCGGATGTGCTGGCCTTCGATCTGGAACGCAATCGAATTGCCGGCATGCGCGGCGGCGGTCGAAGCGAGGAAGAGCGCGGTGGCGGCGATGGTGAGCTTGTTCATGACAACCTCCGAAAATTGTGCCGGTCTGAACTGGTGTCGCTGGTGGATGAAGCGTGGTTCGACCCTACGCCGGGCCTGTCCTGACTTCTGTGATGGACGTCACAACGGTTCGCGCCGGCTGGGTGAGGCAGCCCACATTCAGCGGCGGGTCGTCCCACGTAACCTCGTGGCGACACAGAGGGAGGCGCCGATGAAGCGGCTTGCGACATCGCTTGGCACATTGATCGCTTTGGTGGCGATGGCGTCTCCCCCGGCAGGCTTCGCGTCGAAGCCTGCGCGCTCGGCCGCTTCTGGTGCTCCGGCAACGACTGGACGCGCGTCGAGGAGCGGCGGGAGAAAATGATGACGACATCACGGCAGTGGGGAGCGAGGTCGTAGATTCTCTCTCCGCCAGCTCGGAATCGTAGGGTGGGCAAAGGCGCACTTGCGCCGTGCCTACCATCGATCCAAGACTACTATAGAAATGGTGGGCACGCTTCGCTTTGCCCACCCTACGATGCTGAAGCAGCAGCGCGGCGACGATGCGCTGCATGTCGACAGCGCGTTCTGCGATGCGCGACTCGGCGCGCCGCAGAACGGCACGGCGACTTCGGCGCAATACAAGCGCTGCATGCGCACGCGGGGCTGGCGTTTCAGTCATACCGTTCGCGAGAAGGACGACGGCTATCCCGATCCTGATAATCCCGGTCTGGTCTGCCACGACTTCAAAATCGGCGGCGTCACGGGATCGTCCTGCTCGGATTTCTGAGCACGGCAATAGGCCCGGCGGCCGGATGATCCGGCGCCGCCGGGGCAAGCCGGTGATGCGGTCGGTGATGTCTCTAGATCATGCCGAGCACGATGGCGCCGACAAAGGCCATGGCGAGGCACGCGGTGATAACGCTCAGTCTCCCGGCCAACGTCATAAGGTCGCTCCCGCTGTTGTCCCCCGTGCGAGCGCGTCATGGTTAACAGAGAGTCTCTCTTCGAAAAAGTCAGCCTTGCTTCCGCTGCTGCCGGGCGGCGTATGCGCGTGCGTGCCGGTATGGTTAAAGAACACTGAAATCAACACGTTGAAGAGTCTTTAAGTAAATTCACCGAACGTGCGTGCATGACGCGCGGAGTTCGTTTGTATCTCGTCGGCTCCATCGTCCTTGTTTCGCTTGCGGGTTGCGGACGCGGCTTTTTCCAGGCCGAACGTGAACCGTGGCGGGCCGAGGCCGAAGCCGCATGCCTGAAATCAGGCGCGGTGAAAGAGGGGCCGGATCTCGTCCGCATCGACCCGATCTCGGGCCCCGGCATGTGCGGCGCCGAGTTCCCGTTGAAGGTCGCTGCCATCGGTGAAGCCTCGGGCAGCTATGGCTTTGCCGACGAGGAACTGCGCCCGCCGGGGAATGTCGGCGGCCAGCCGCGATGGCCGGTGGCGCAGCCGCGATCGAACGCTCCGCAGGGCCAGAACTATCCGTCATCCTCCTATCCGCAGCGGTCGAACTATCCCGAGAGCGCGGTGCGCCAGCCCTCCGGCTATGGCAACGGGCCCGCCCCGATGTCACTGAATGCGCCCGGCGTGGCACAGCAAGAGGACGAGATCGACCTGCCGCCCGAGGGCACCGATGCCGCGGGCGCGGCGCGCTACATGAATGCGCCGAGCTATCCGACGCGGCCGGCGCCGTACTCGCAGGCGCCCGCGCAGCAACCTTTGCCGCGTCTTGGTCCGGCGCAGGGCAATCCCGTCGTTGCCGTCGGCCCCGTCGCGATCAAGCCGACCGCGACGCTCGCCTGTCCGATCGTGTCCGAACTGGACCGCTGGCTCGCCGACACCGTGCAGCCATCGGCGATGCGCTGGTTCGGCGCCCGCGTCGTCGAGATCAAGCAGATCTCCGCCTATTCCTGCCGCGGCATGAACGGCAACTCGCATGCCCACATTTCCGAGCACGCCTTCGGCAATGCGCTCGACATCGCCGCCTTCGTGCTCGCCGACGGCCGCCGCGTCACCGTGAAGGACGGCTGGCGCGGCATGCCGGAAGAGCAGGGGTTCCTGCGCGACGTGCAATCGGGCGCGTGCGTGCATTTCACCACGGTGCTCGCGCCGGGCTCGAACGTCTATCACTACGATCATATCCATGTGGACCTGATGCGCCGCGCCAGCCGCCGCCTGATCTGCCAGCCCGCCGCTACCTCCGGCGAAGAGGTTGCCGGCCGCGCCCAGCAGCGCAACCCTTACGCCGGTCGGCGCGATCCCTATGTCACGGGCTCGCTCGGAACGCGCAAGAGCACGACGCGCAAGCAGGAAGAGGACGAGTACGCCGACGAGTAGACCAGTTCGCCAGTAGCCCGGATGGAGCGAAGCGCAATCCGGGAAAAGTGCCCCCGCATTCCGCTTCGCTCCATGCGGGCTACTATCGCGTCAGCTGAATGGCCATCGTCCGCTATCTCACCCATCCGCAAGTGCAAATCGATCCCGCCGTGCCGGTGCCGCAATGGGGCTTGAGTTCGGTCGGTCGCGCGCGCACTGAGACCGCGGCGAATGCGGGCTGGCTCGCGAACACCACGCAGATCGTCTCGAGCGCCGAGCGCAAGGCGATCGAGACCGCGGAGATCATCGCAGGCCGCCTCGGACTCATGATCGAGATCCGCGAGGCCATGCATGAGAACGATCGCTCGGCGACCGGCTTCCTCAAACCGGCCGAGTTCGAGGAGGTCGCCGACCAGTTTTTCGCGCAGCCGCATCTCAGCGTCCGCGGCTGGGAGCGTGCCGTCGATGCGCAGGCGCGCATCGTGCGCGAGACCGAGGCGGTGCTCGCCCGCCATCGCCCGGGTGACGTTCTCTTCGTCGGCCACGGTGCCGTCGGCACGCTGCTGTTCTGCCACCATGCCGGTCATGCCATCGATCGCGTTCACGATCAGGCGGCCGGCGGCGGCAACTGCTTCGCATGCACCCGGGAGGGGCACCGCGTCCTGCACGGGTGGCGCAAGATGGAAGAGATCGGGGCCTAGCTCCAGGGGCCCGGACAATCATTTCGAGGCCGGCTTCGACGGTACGGGGACCAGCCCCATGCACCGCTGCACCTCGCCCGGAACGTTGTAGGTCCGCATGATATGGCGGCTGTCGCGCAAGCCGGACGCCTCACGTTGCACCACGAACATCCAGAGCGCCTGGCCGGCTTCCATCACCAGCTTGCGCCGCGCCGCCTGCATTGAGGCCGGCGCCTCCGCGCGCACGTGAGCGGCGTCGAATTCGCGCAATCGCGCAAGGCTCTGTTCGAGTGCGCTACCCATCCGTCCAAGCGCTGAGGCCTGTTCCTGGACGATCTCGTAATGGAGGATATCGACAGGCGGGCGAAGATCACGGGACATGGCGATTAATATAGTGCAGCGGCAGCGGCCTGCGCAACGCGTGGCCTGCCGCTGCTATTTCGCCCGGTACGCCGCCAGAAACATCCGCGTCGCACTGTCGACGACCTCGGTCATGCGCTCTTCCGACGGCGCAGGCGCGGCCTGGAAGACGAAGGGCAAGAAGAGCGAGGCCTTGCACAGCTCCATGAACTGCGATGCCGCAAGGTCGCAATCGTCGATCTTGAGATCGCCGGAGGCGACATGGATTTCGAGATATTCGGAGAGCCGGTTGATGGTCTTGTCCAGCACGCGCAGATAATAGCGGCGGCCGACGTCGGGCATGCGCTCGGCGATCGCCATCACGGTGCGGATCGCCGAACCGCCGCCGGGCCGGCACAGCAGGTGGATATAGGCCCGGCCAAAATCCTTCAGCGTGGTCTCGGCATCGCGCGTGGGATCGAAATTGAAAACGACCTGGCCGTGCTGGAGCGCTTCCTCCTCGAGAATAGATTCGAACAGCGCGCATTTGTCGGCGAAGTAGACGTAGAGCGTGCCCTTGGAGACCTGCGCCGCGCGCGCGATCTCGCCCATGCTGGCGCCGTCGAAACCGAGATCCATGAACACCTTGCGGGCTCCGTCCAGGATCTGGCGGCGCTTGGAGCTGTCCTCCTCCTGGACGACGTGGAGATGTTCGCGGCCGGCTACAACCATTGGTTCAGCGTCTCGGAAGGTTTCTGGATCGGGCCCGACCCATGAAACCCAAATAAAGGATTCGGGCCAGTAGGCTCCTGCCCGGGAATATTATCTATGTTGACCGAACCGTTCGGTCAATGATATTTGGAATGGGCGAGAGGGAACCGGCCGCAGGACGGCCGTCCCTGGTCGCCGCTTTTTTTGTTGGGGAGGCCTTTATGGCCGTATCGAGAGACCAGGCTGCGCGCGTCATTCGCCAGGAAGCGGTGGAGACGACGCCGGGGCAGGCCGGCAGTGAAGCTGCGACCGAGAAATCCGTCGCCCTTGCCGAGCAGTTGCGCTCTCATGTGGCCGAGGAAACCAAGCGCCGCACCGCTGAGGCGCCGGAGAAGCCCGTGACCGACAAGCCGGCCGCACCGGATGCGTCCGCCGCCGGCGCGCCGAAGCCCGGCAAGCGCAAATTCGTGCTGATGGGTGTTGGCCTCGTGCTGGCGCTCGCGGCCGCGAGCTATGCCGGCTACTACACGCTGGTCGGCCGCTTCTACGTCTCGACCGACGACGCCTATGTCCGCGCCAACAACACCATGCTGGGCGCGCGCGTTGCCGGGCACATCTCTTCGATCCTCGCCGGCGACAACACGGTCGTGCGCGCCGGCGACGTCGTCTTCCGCATCGATGACGGCGACTACAAGATCGCGGTCGATGCCGCCGCGACCAGAATCGCGACCCAGCAGGCCACCATCGATCGCATCGGCCGCCAGATTGCAGCGCTCGAGAGCCAGGTTGCACAGGCCAAGGCACAGCTCGTCTCGGCCGAAGCGGGCCTCAAGCGCGCCGACCTCGATTATGAGCGCCAGCAGGCGCTGAGCAGCAAGGGCTTCGCCTCGCGCGCCACGTTCGAAAGCTCGGAAGCCGGACGCGACCAGGGCGCCGCCGCGGTCAAGGCCGCGCAGGCCGCCTACGATGTTGCGGTCAGCAATGTCGACGTCACCAAGGCGCAGCAGGCCGAAGCGCAGGCGCAGCTCGCCGAGCTCAAGACTTCGCTCGCCAAGGCCGAGCGTGACCTCAGCTTCACCGCGGTGCGCGCGCCGGTCGACGGTACGTTCTCGAACCGCCTGGTCAGCGCCGGCGACTTCGTCGCGGTCGGCCAGCGCCTCGGCAACATCGTCCCGCTCGACGACGTCTATATCGACGCCAATTTCAAGGAAACCCAGCTCAAGCGCATTCGTCCCGGCCAGCCGGTGACGATCAAAGTCGATGCCTACGGCATGCGCAAGTTCTCCGGAATCGTCGACAGCATCGCAGCGGGCTCCGGCTCGGTGTTCACGTTGCTGCCGCCCGACAACGCCACCGGCAACTTCACCAAGATCGTGCAGCGCGTGCCGGTCCGCATCCGCGTGCCGAAATCGGTGGCGAAGCAGAACCTGCTTCGCGCCGGCATGTCGGTCTATGCGACCGTCGATACCAACAAGGGCGCCGCCGACGCCGACAGCGAGATCGATCTCGACGATCCCACCGCGATCCACCCGCAGTAGCCACAAATCGAGCGCTGCGAGGTCAGACCATGGCCAACGCCACCACCGCTTCACCCGCCATGATGGCGAACCCCGCCTCGGAGCGCATCGCGCCGAAGCGGCTGTTCGCCTTCATCATCATGGTGTTCGGGATGTTCATGTCGATCCTGGACATCCAGATCGTCTCGGCGTCCCTCAGCGAAATCCAGGCCGGCCTGTCGGCGAGCTCCAGTGAAGTCGCCTGGGTCCAGACCGCCTATCTGATCGCCGAAGTGATCGCGATCCCGCTGTCGGGCTTTTTGTCGCGCGCTTTCGGCACGCGGCTGCTGTTCGCGATCTCGGCGGCCGGCTTCACTTTCTCGAGCCTGCTCTGCGGCTTCGCCACGACGATCGAGGAGATGATCCTCTGGCGCGCGCTTCAGGGCTTTTTGGGCGCCGGCATGATCCCCACGGTGTTCGCCTCGGCCTACACCGTGTTCCCGCGCTCCAAATTCCACATCGTCGGTCCCATCATCGGGCTTGTTGCGACCCTGGCTCCCACGATCGGCCCGACGGTCGGCGGCTACATCACCGATTTGATGTCGTGGAACTGGCTGTTCTTCATCAACGTCGTGCCCGGCATCGGCATCACCCTGGGCGTGCTGGCGCTGGTCGATTTCGACGAGCCGCATTTCGAGCTGCTCGACCGCTTCGACTGGTGGGGCCTCCTGTTCATGGCCGGCTTCCTCGGCACGCTCGAATATGTGCTGGAGGAAGGTCCGCAACATGAATGGATGCAGGACACGTCCGTCGCCATCTGCGTCTGGATCTGCGCGATCTCGGCGATCGCCTTCTTCTGGCGCGTCTTCACCGCGGCCGAGCCGATCGTCAATTTGCGCACATTCTCCAACCGCAATTTCGCGGTGGGCTGCGTGCTGCAATTCTGCATCGGCATCGGGCTCTACGGCCTGACCTACATCTATCCGCGCTATCTCGCCGAGGTGCGCGGCTACAGCGCGCTGATGATCGGCGAGACCATGTTCGTCTCGGGCATCACCATGTTCCTGGTCGCGCCGCTGGTCGGCCGGCTCATGGTCAAGCTCGACATGCGCTACATGATCGCGTTCGGCCTCGTCGTGTTCGCGATCGGCTCCTACCAGATGACCTGGATCACGCGCGACTACGATTTCTACGAGCTGTTGATACCGCAGATCCTGCGCGGCATCGGCATGATGTTCGCGATGGTGCCGACCAACAACATCGCGCTCGGAACGCTGGCGCCCGACCGCGTGAAGAACGCCTCCGGCCTGTTCAACCTGATGCGCAATCTCGGCGGCGCGGTCGGCCTTGCCGTCATCAACACCGTGCTCAACAACCGCACCGATTTGCACATCACCCGCCTTCAGGAGCGGGTGACCTGGGGCAATGCGACCGCGACCGAAACCCTGACCATGTTCATGCAGAAATTCCAGGGGCTCGGCGATTCCACGCTGATGGCGATGAAGCAGCTCAGCCAGATCGTGCACCGCCAGGCCGTGGTGATGAGCTTTGGCGACGCCTTCTTCGTGCTGACGCTGTTCTATCTCGGCCTCAGCCTGCTGGTCACGCTGCTGAGTAAACCGGCCTCGATGACCGGTGGCGGCGACGCGCATTGACGCCACGCACGGCGTCTTCGCCCGGCTTCTTCGCCAGGCTTGACCGGGCGATCCAGTACGCCGAGACGGCGCGGCTAGAACCGAGAAGCCGCGGAGTGCTGGATGCCCCGCCTTCGCGGGGCATGACAGCGGAGATTGAGGCGGCGGCGGAGCACATAGGCGCCCCGCACCAAATTGCAACACTCGTCCGTGATCTCGCGTGGGCCCCGTTGCAAATCGCACGTGACGCATCTATAAAGCGCACCTCATTCAATCGAGCCAGGGAGAGATTTGCATGATTTCGTCGCACTCGCAGATCGTACGCCCGCGCTCGATGATCGCCTGGTTCGGTATGTACGCGGCCTGTTAGAGGCCCCTTCCGCCAGATTCGATCGGGTCACGAGTCCCGATCGCTCCACTTCCCAAGTCAAAATCAGTTGTGAGTGATGCCGGTCAGCCCTCCGTGGCCGACTTGCGTCCGTCAATGGAGCCGGCCGCGCCGAAAGCGGCCGGATAATGTCATGACCTCTCTGTCAAAAAGGCCCGCGGCCATACGCGTGGTGCTGCCCTTCGTATTCCGGCACTGGCTGAAGCAGCCCGGACGCGGCCTGATCGTGGCCGGCGGCCTGCTGGGCGCGACCATCGCCGACCTGTTCATGCCGGTATTCTCCGGAAATCTGGTCGACGCGCTGACGCGCGGCTCGTCCGATCCCGACGCGCGCCGCGCGGCGCTGGTTGCGTTCGGCGCCATCGTGGCGCTGGGCGCGGCCTCCGTGGTGCTGAGGTTGATCGGTCTCCAGGCGATCGTCCCGTTCACGCTCAAGATCATGTCGGATGTCGCCCAGGAGGCTTTCACGCGCGTCCAGCGCTTCTCGACCGACTGGCACGCCAACTCCTTTGCCGGCTCCACGGTGCGCAAGATCACCCGCGGCATGTGGGCGCTCGACCTGCTCAACGACACCATCCTGATGGCGTTGGCGCCGTCTCTGCTGGTGTTGATCGGCTCCATGGTCCTGATCGGCCTGCACTGGGCGTCGCTCGGCGCGGTGATCGCGGTGGGAGCGCTTTTCTACGTCGCCATCACCGTGCTGTTCTCGACGCGCTACATCGCGCCGGCCGCGCGCGTCTCCAACGCCTGGGACACCAAGGTCGGCGGCACGCTGGCGGACGCGCTGACCTGCAACGCCGTGGTGAAATCCTTCGGCGCCGAAGCGCGCGAGGATACGCGGCTCGCCCGCGTCATCAACCGCTGGCGCGTGCGCGTGCGGCGGACCTGGTTTCGCTACAACTACACGGCCATGGCGCAGCTCTCGCTGCTGCTATGCCTGCGTGCGTCCGTGATCGGCGGCGCGGTGCTGCTGTGGATGTCCGGGCACGCTTCGCCCGGCGACGTTACCTATGTGCTGACGAGCTACTACGTCATCCACGCCTATCTGCGTGACGTCGGCATGCACATCAACAACCTCCAGCGCTCGGTCAACGACATGGACGAATTGGTGGCGATCCATGGCGAGCCGATCGGGATCGCCGATGCGGCCGGTGCGCGGCCGATCGCGATCGAGGCTGGCGAGATCGTGTTCGACGACGTCACGTTCCACTATGGCGGCCATCGCGCGCCACTGTATGACGGGCTGTCGGTCACGATCCGCGCCGGCGAGCGCGTCGGCCTGGTCGGCCGCTCCGGCTCCGGCAAGACGACCTTCGTCAAGCTGGTGCAGCGGCTCTACGACGTCTCCGGTGGCCGCGTGCTGATCGACGGGCAGGACATCGCGCTGGCTACGCAGCAATCACTGCGCAGCCAGATCGCGATCGTGCAGCAGGAGCCGATCCTGTTCCACCGCACGCTTGCGGAGAACATCGCCTATGGCCGGCCCGGTGCCAGCCTGGAGGCCATCGAGCACGCGGCGCGGCTGGCGAATGCACACGATTTCATCCTGCGCCTGCCGAAGGGCTACGGCACGCTGGTTGGCGAGCGCGGCGTGAAGCTGTCGGGCGGCGAGCGGCAGCGCGTGGCGCTGGCGCGCGCCTTCCTGGCGGACGCGCCGGTGCTGATCCTGGACGAGGCGACGTCGAGCCTCGATTCGGAATCGGAGGCGCTGATCCAGCAGGCGATGGAGCGGCTGATGAAGGGCCGCACCTCGATCGTGATCGCACACCGGCTGTCGACGGTGCGCAGCCTCGATCGGATCCTGGTGTTCGACCGCGGCGAGATCGTCGAGCAAGGTACCCATGCCATGCTCGCGGGCAAGCTAGGGGGCATCTATCGCGGCCTGTTCGAGCGCCAGGTGGTGGAGCTCGGACATATCGCAGCAGCGGAGTGAGAGGCGCGCGACAGCGGGACGAAAATCCCGCGGTCACGCCGTTAAGGATGGAATGAGATGAAGGACCTGACGCGCGGCTCCATCGTGAGCCACATCTTGCACATGGCGCCTCCGATCGTGGTCGGCATGATCACCATCATGATCTGCCAGCTCGTCGATCTGTACTTCGTCTCGGGACTGGGCGAGGCGGCGATCGCCGGCGTCGCGGCGGCCGGCAATGCCGGCTTTCTGGTCAATGCGCTGATGCAGGTGCTCGGCGTCGGCACGGTTGCGCTGATGGCGCACGCCGTGGGGCGGAAGGACCGCGGCGACGCCAATCTGGTCTTCAACCAGTCGGTCGTCCTGTCGGTGCTGTTCGGGATCCTGACATTGGTCGCGGGCTTCGCGCTGTCGCGCCCTTACATGCGCGCGGTTGCAGCCGACGAAGCTACGGTCGAAGCCGGTACCGTTTATCTGCTCTGGTTCATGCCGGCGCTGGCGCTGCAATTCGCCACGCAAGTGATGGCGGCCGCATTGCGAGCGACCGGCATCGTGCGGCCGAGCATGCTGGTGCAGGCGCTGGCCGTGGTCATCAACATCGCGCTGGCGCCGGTCCTGATCACGGGCTGGGGCACCGGGCACGCGCTCGGTGTCGCCGGTGCCGGCCTTGCCAGCTCGATCGCCGTCTTCATCGGCGTGCTGATGCTGCTCGGCTATTTCCTCAAGCTGGAGCGCTACGTCGCGTTTCACCCCGAGCAATGGCGGCCGCAGCTGCGGGAGTGGAAGAGAATCCTCAATGTCGGCCTGCCCGCGGGCGGGGAATTTGCGATGATCTTCATCATCATGGGCGTGGGCTATTACGTGCTGAGCGTTTTTGGCCCGGCGGCGCAGGCGGGGTTTGGCATCGGGACGCGTCTCCTCGGGCTGATCCAGATGCCGGCGCTCGCCATCGCCCTTGCTGCAGGGCCCATCGCCGGCCAGAATTTCGGCGCCGGCAATGGAGCACGTGTGCGGGAGACTTTTGTCAAGGCGTCGCTTATCGCGACCGCCGTGATGATTGTCTTCATGATCCTCGCGCAGTTCGCGCCCGGTCTGCTACTTGCCGGCTTCTCAAGGGATCAGGAGACGATGGCGGTTGCGTCGCTGTTTCTGCGCCTCGTCTCGCTCAACATGGTGGCGCAGGGGCTGATCTTCACCTGCTCCAGCATGTTTCAGGGGGTTGGCAACACCAAGCCGGTGTTGTGGGCCTCGGCGACGCGGGTCCTCACCTATTCGCTGCCGTCGATCTGGCTCTCGACGTGGCCGGGCTTCCGGATGGAGCATGTCTGGTATTTGTCGATCGCGACGACCACGCTACAGGCCGCCATGAGCGTGTGGCTGTTGCTCCGGGAGTTCAGAAAACGCCTTGCGCTGCCGGCACAGGAGAAGGTCGCGAAGCCGGCAAATCCCGAGCCGGTTGTGCCTCCCATGCGTGAGCCCGCGTAGCACATTGAACGGACGCGCGCTTGTCGCCCACCCACGGCTCCGGCTAGTTTGCCGCGCCGTGGGTGGGCCGCGAATCTGCTGGGGATAGGAATGACCGAGGTGTTGAACGAGCAGGGACGAGCGCAGTGGCTCTCCCCGATCTGGGCGGCGCGCTACCGCACACCGGCCCGCTTCGTTGCGCTGGTCGCGTTGCTGCTGCCCTGGAGCACCACCGGCGTGACTTTTGCGCTCGTGCCGTGGCTGATCGCCTTTGCTTTCATCGACCTACGCGAGCTCCCGCGCTCGCTGCTGCGCCCGATCTGCCTGCTGCCGATTGCGCTGTTCGCGCTGGCACTCGTCGGCATGCTCTGGTCGGATGCGCCCTGGGCCGAGCGGCTGCACGCGCTCGGGCCGCCGGCAAAACTGCTGGTGATCCCTCTGCTGATCTACCAGTTCGAGCGCTGGCCCTTCGGCAAATGGGTTTTTGCGGCGTTCCTGGTCTCCTGCGCACTGCTCATGCTGTATTCCTTCGCTGTCGCAATCGATCCCAGGCTCTCGCTAAAGCTCTATCTGTCGCGCGGGCCCTACCAGGTCGAGAGCGGGATTGCCGTGCGCAACTATATCGACCAGAGCCAGGAATTCGCGCTCTGTGCGATCGCGCTGGTGTACCCGATCGTGACACTGGTCCGGCAGGGCCGCGTTCGGATCGCGGCCTTGTTCGCCGTACTGGCGCTCGGCTTCCTCGCCAACATGATGTTCGTCGTGGTCTCGCGCACGGCACTGGTGACGCTGCCGGTCCTGCTCGTGGTGTTTGCGCTGCTGCATCTGCGCTGGCGGGCGGCGCTCGTCGCCGGCGCTGCGACGGCGTTGGTCGCCGTATCGCTCTGGGCCGTCTCGCCGCATCTGCGCGCGACCATCGGCAAGTTCCAGAGCGATTATGAAAGGAGCCTGGAGGCCGACAACAATTCGATCAGCGGTATGGGCTCGCGTCTCGAATATTGGCGGAAGTCCCTTGGGTTCATCGCCGACGCGCCGCTGATCGGCCACGGCACCGGCTCGATCCGCGGTCTGTTCGCCAGCGTGGCTGCCAATCCGCACGACGACCCGCTGCGCGGCGAGATCGTCAGCAACCCGCACAATCAGACCCTCAGCAACGCCGTGCAGTGGGGCGTGGTCGGCGTGCTGGTCCTCTACGCGCTGTGGATCGCGCACCTCTTGATGTTTCGCGGCGAGGGGCTGGCCTGCTGGATCGGCATGCTGGTCGTGGTGCAGAACATGCTGTCGTCACTGCTCAACACGCATCTGTTCGATTTCACCTCGGGCTGGATCTACGTGCTCGGTGTCGGCGTCGCCGGCGGCATGGCGCTCGCCGCGAAGAGAGCATCGAGCTAGAGCGCGGCAATACTGTTCCAGACGAGGGTCAGGCCCGACAGGAACAACAGGCCGAGCACGACGTCGCCAAAATGCTTGTCGTTCAGCGCATGATAGACGCGGGCGCCGGCCCAGGCGCCGATCAGCGTGCCCGGAAAGGCGACCAGCGCGAGCCAGACCACTTTGAATTCGACGAGACCTGATGCCGTCTGCAACACCAGCGCGGTAGCGAGCACGGTGAAATTGAAGAGCTGGAAGATGCCGCGCCGCTCGTGCTTGTTCCAGCCGCGGATATTGGCCCAGAGGATCGGCAGCGGTCCGGACAATCCGGCGAGGCCGCCGAGAATGCCGCCGGCAAAGCCGATCGCGCCGTCGGCAATGCGGCCACCGAACGTCACGGCGAGCGGCCTCTTGTTGAGATAGAGAGCGGTCGAAAAGATCAGGATCAGCATCCCGACGCTCAGCTTGAACACTTTTGGATCGGCGGAGGCGATCAGCATGGTGCCGAGCGGCACGCCGATCAGGCCCCCAATCAGGAACGGCCAGACCAGCGACAGGTCAAAACTCTTCCACATCGACGGCAGCGTCGAGGTCTGCGCGATCACCGAGCAGATCAGCACCAGGGGCACCGCGAGCGAGGGCGGCAGGACGTAGAGCCAGATGCCGAGCGCCATCAGTGCGGTCCCGAAGCCGGCCAGTCCCGAGACGAAGCCGCCGGCCAGCGCGCCGAACAGCAGCAGCGCATAAGTGAGCGTTTCCAACAGATTGTCCTTGTCGCAACGGACGATCCCGAACTGTTGATCGCCAACGCCCGCATAGCACGGCTGCGGCCGTGCAGGTCAATTCCAAAACCGCACGCAAGCGTGATCCCGAACCGCGGGCATTCGCCAAAGGCAGGCCTACATGACGACCATACTTCAATCCGGGGGCCTGCCCGACGCCATGACGTGCTCCGATTGGCCTTTCCCCGAACGAGATGATGGAGAACGACCATGACCCGCACGAAGATTGCCGTTGCAGCCGCGCTGCTGTCTGCGGCGGCCCTGATGCCGACAATGGCGCAGGCGCAGTTCTCCGAACCCGCGGCCTATCAGGCCGCCCATCCCGACCGCGATGTGCTGAACGGCGGCCGGCTCACGCCTGCGGCGCGCGGGGCTCGTGGCGAGACAGTGGCACCGAGCGAGGCCTATGCGGCTTATCCGTCAGCCGTTGCGCCAGTCGTTCGCCCGCGCCACCGCCGTCACCACCAATAAGAAGTCTCTAGACGATCTGCCTTGTGTCGGCGGGCCTGTGCAAGGCGCCGACCAGGATGCGCAGCGCTTCCGTCAGCTCCGATCGATTGCGGGCGGCGCCGAGCGAGACGCGCGCGGCATGCGGCGGTGTTCCGTCCACAGTGAAAGCGTCGCCGGCGACGACCGCAAGTCCATTCCGCAACAGATGCGCGGCAACGTCGGGGCGGCCGTCCGGCAGCCGCAGCCAGAGATGATGGGCGGCGGGCTTGGCCAGGAACTGAATGCCTTTCAGCGCGCGCTGCGCAAGCTGCTGGCGGCCGATCGCCTCGTTGCGGATGGCGGTGATGATGCGATCGGCGATGCCGGTCTCGATCCAATGCGTCACCAGCGCGACCATCAGCGGCGCCGGCATCTGCACGGTGGCCTGCAGGCCGGCACGCATGTCGCGCTGCGCGGCGTTGTCGGGCGACACGAGATAGGCGACGCGCAGCGCCGGCGCGATGCATTTCGACAGCGTGGTCGCGAGATAGGTCCGCTCCGGAATGAGGTTTGCGATCGGCGATGCCGAACGGTCGAGCAGCCCGTAGGCATCGTCCTCGATCAGAATCGTATCGGCATCGCAGATGATCTTTGCGATGGCGTTGCGCCGCTCGGCGGAAAGCGTCGCGGTGGTCGGATTGTGCAGTGTCGGAATGAGATAGACGGCCTTGGGCCTGTGCGCGCGACAGGCCTTCGCCAGCGCATCGGGCAGGATGCCGCCGTCGTCCATGGCGACACCAATGAGCTTGACGCCGAGCCGCGCCGCGGCGGCCTTGATGCCGGGGAAGGTGAGGGCTTCCGTCAGCACGACGTCGCCGGGCCGTGCGAGATGCGCGAGCAGGTTGAACAGGATCGTCTGCGCGCCCGGAAAGATCACGAGCCTGTCGGCGTGCGCGTGGGGAACGCGGGCACGCATCCAGCGGGCCGCGACCTCGCGCTCATGCGTGCTGCCGCCGGGCGGCTGATAGTTGAGATGCGCCGTCAGGCCCGATTGCGCGCGGATGGCTTCCATCCCGGCCATGATCCGCTCGTCGAGCTGCGCTTCCAGCGGATGCGGCGGTACGTTCATCGACAGGTCGATCGCCACGGGATGCGGCAGGTCAACCGCGCGGCGCGCGCTGGTCTCCGACACGAACGATCCCTGGCCGACGCGCGCTTCCATGATGCCGCGTCGCCGCGCCTCGGTGTAGGCGCGCGTCACCGTGGTGAGGTCGATGCCGAGCGCCTTGGCCAGCGCGCGCTGCGTCGGCAGCTGCTGGCCGCGCACCAGCCGGCCCGCGGCGATGTCGGCCTCCATGGCCTCGACGATGCGCTGGTAGCGCGGCCCGCTCAGCTCCGAGATTGTAGGGGTCCAATCCATGCAATTTAGGCCCATATCCTTTGAATGTATGGATGCAAGATATTATTGTATGGATCGGTGAAAAGGAAGAGGTGCTGTCATGGCAACCGGTTCAGTCTCTCTCACGAAGGCGATGTGGCGTGGTTTCTTGGGCAAGTGCCCGAACTGCGGCGAAGGACATATGTTCGGGCGCTTCCTGAAGGTCGCGGACAGCTGCGACCATTGCGGCGAGGAGCTGTTTCACCAGCGCGCCGATGACTTCCCGGCCTATCTCGTGATGGTCGTGGTTGGTCACCTCGTGGTGCCGGCGATCCTCGCGGTCGAGACGGCCTATGCGCCGGCGGTCTGGTTGCAACTGGCCGTGTGGCTGCCGGTGACGCTGTTCGCTTCACTCGCGCTGCTGCAGCCGACCAAGGGCGCCATCGTCGGGCTGCAATGGCAGATCGGCATGCATGGTTTTGAGGCGGGCAAGCTGCGGCGCGAGGCCACCGAGTTTGCTCCGGCACTTGTGAAGGATTCGCGCGCCGCCTGAAGCAGTCGTGAAGTTTATTTGGCGCGGCCCACCACTACACTCCATCGGACCGACACTAACGATGGAAAATGTAGATGGCCGGATGCCCGAAGATTTTTCTACTCTGTCATGGCGCGTGGTCCGGCGGATGGTCCTGGAAGAAGATGCATCCGTTGATGGCACAGGCCGGCCACCGCCTGATCGTGCCGACCTACACCGGGCTCGGCGAGCGTGAACATCTCGCCAGTCCCGGTGTCGATCTCGACACGCATATCCAGGATATCCTGAACGTCATCAGGTTCGAGGATCTCAATGACATCGTGCTGATCGGCCACAGCTATGGCGGCATGGTCGCCACCGGTGTGGCCGATCGCGCCCGCGAACGCGTGAGGCAGCTGATCTATCTCGATGCCTTCGTGCCGCGTGACGGGCAATCGCTGTTCGATCTCAACGAAGGCGGGCGCGAGCCGATGCGCAAAGCAGCCGCCGCGGGAGACGGCTACCGCATCCCGCCGAATCCGCCGCCGCCGGATACGCCGCAGGCCGATCTCGACTGGCTGGACGAGCGCCGCGTCAACATGCCGATCAAATGCTGCGAGACGAAGCTGAAGCTCGTGCATGGCGAGCCGGCGATGCCGCGCAGCTACATCTATTGCAAGCGCATTCCGCCAGGCGACGTGTTCGGGCAGTTCGCGAAGCGCACGAAGAGCGAGGATGGCTGGCGCTATTTCGAGCTCGATGCGAGTCATGCGCCGAACGTGACGGCGCCCGAGGCTTTGATGGACGTGTTGAACGAGATTGTCGCTTAGTTCGTCATTCCGGGGCGTGCGCAGCACGAACCCGGAATCCATTTCGCCACCAACTCTGTCGCCCGATGGATTCCGGGCTCTCGCTTCGCGAGCCCCGGAATGACGACGGAGGCCAAAATGGTGAGGGGTCCGATGTGCTAGCATCGAACCCCTCGTCACTCTCTTAGTAAGACGCGTTTTCTTCATGCGAACCGGAAAACCACTTCGCTCGAAAACGCTTTAGAATATCAGCCGGCCTGTAAGCCGGGTTCTGTAAGGCACCGTCCGCTTGCGCGAACGATACGTGACGGCCATTCCTCTGGGACCATGTTTGCACATGGCCTCGAGCAACCTACCCGGACGGCGGGCCTGACATCGCCCCGCGGCGTTATCGCTTGCGCGAACAGCCCGCTACGCCGTCCCTATTCGGTTTTGCTCCCGGTGGGGTTTACCATGCCGGCTCCGTTGCCGGAGCCGCGGTGCGCTCTTACCGCACCTTTTCACCCTTACTTCCTCCGAGGAGGAAGCGGTTCGTTCTCTGTGGCACTTTCCCTGGGGTTGCCCCCGCCGGACGTTATCCGGCACCGTATGTCAAGGGAGCCCGGACTTTCCTCCCCGGCGGCCTTTCGGCACTTGCAGGGGCGGCCGTCCGGCCGACTGACGGCCTACGCATGGGCATTTGTGACGGTTTCGTCAAGCAGAGATCGCCGCGCACGCCGGCTGCGAATAATTTATCCTGAACATGTCGTTGGGCGTGGGCCCGCTTCGACTGGATGCCGGCAATCCAGCCGAGCAACAGGAGTTAGGCGATGCAGTATTTGCTGCTGATCTACCGGAACGAAGCTCAACAGAGCAAGATGGACCCCGCAGATTACCAGAAGCTGTCGGCGGAGTATTCCGCCTACACCCAGTCCATCGTCCAGAGCGGCAACTTCAAGGCCGGCGACGGGCTCCAGCCGACCTCGACTGCGACCACCGTTCGCGTTCGCGACGGCAAGATACTCGCGACCGACGGTCCGTTCGCCGAGACCCGCGAGCAACTCGGCGGCTATTATCTCGTCGAGGCGAGAGACCTCGACGTCGCGATAGCAATGGCGGCGCGGATTCCCGGAGCCAGGGACGGATCGATCGAAGTCAGGCCCGTGATGATCTACAAATGATCTCGTCCCCTGATATCGAATAATTATCCCGAGGATGTCGTTTGATGTTGGCCCCGTTCGACTGGATGTCGGCAATCAGGCCGAACAACAGGAGTAAGCCATGCAGTACCTACTGCTGATCTACCGGAGCGAAGCGGAATTGAGCAAGATGACCCCCGCAGACCGTCAGGCGATGTCGGCGGAGTACGGCACTTATACGCAGTCGATCGTCCAGAGCGGCCATTTCAAGGCCGGCGACGGGCTTCAGCCGACCACGACCGCGACCACCGTGCGCGTGCGCGATGGTAAGACCCTGACCACCGACGGTCCGTTCGCCGAGACCCGCGAGCAACTCGGCGGCTACTATCTGGTCGAGGCCAAGGATCTCGACACCGCCATTGGGCTGGCCGCGCGGATTCCCGGGGCCAAGGAGGGATCCATCGAGGTCAGGCCGGTCATGATCTACAAGTGATCTCTCCAGCCGACATCGCTCGGATCTTTCGCGACGAGGCGGGGCGGGTGCTTGCCACGCTGATCCGCCTCGTCGGCGATTTCGATCTCGCCGAGGACGCACTCCAGGATGCCTTCGCGGTCGTGCTCGAACGCTGGTCGGCGGGCGAGGTGCCCGATAATCCGCGCGCCTGGCTCGTCAATGTCGGTCGCAACAAGGCGATTGATCGCATCCGACGGCAGGCCGTGTTCCGCGGCAAGCAGCAGGAGCTCGTGCATGAGCTCGAGCTCAACGCCCAAGCGCCGGACGAGCCGCCGGCGATGCTCGACGACGACATGCTGCGGCTGATCTTCACGTGCTGCCATCCAGCCTTCGCCATCGAGGTCCAGGTCGCGCTGACGCTGCGTACCGTCTGCGGGCTGTCCATGGCGCAGGTCGCGCGCGCCTTTCTCGTCGGCGAGGATGCGATGGCGCAGCGCCTCGTCCGCGCCAAGCAGAAGATCAGGCTCGCCGGCATTCCTTATGAAGTGCCCGAGCACGCCGCGCTTGCGCCGCGGCTCAACGGCGTGCTCGCCGTGATCTATCTCGTCTTCACCGAAGGCTATGTTGCGACCTCGGGCGCGGATTTGATGCGGCCTGATCTCGCGGCCGAGGCGATCAGGCTCGGTCGCCTGCTCGACCGGCTGATGCCGGATCGCGCCGGGATCAAGGGCCTGCTGGCCCTGATGCTGCTGCACGATGCGCGTCGCGCCGGGCGCGAGACCTCGGCGGGTGACATCGTGCTGCTGGAAGAGCAGGACCGCACGTTGTGGAATCGCACGCAAATCGAGGAGGGCCTGCGTCTGGTCGATGTTGCGCTGCGCGTGCCCGGCCCACCACAAGCCTATGCGGTGCAGGCCGCGATCGCCGCGCTGCATGCGCGTGCGCCGAGTTTTGAGCAGACCGACTGGCCGCAGATCGCCGGACTCTATGAGGTGCTGCTGCGCATCAGTCCGTCTCCGGTGATCGAGCTCAACCACGCCGCGGCGGTGTCGATGGTCGACGGTCCGGGACGCGCGCTCGATCTCGTCGATGCGACCGCCGCGCGTGGCGGGCTTCGTGGCTATGAGCTGTTGCCGGCGGTGCGTGCGGATTTGCTGCGAAGATTGGGGCGCAAGGACGAGGCGCGCGAGGCATACCGCGCAGCGACGGAGGCGACGCAACTCGAACCGTTGCGGCGGCTCTATGGGCGACGGATGCGGGAGATGGAGTAGCTGCCACATACTCCGTCATTGCGAGGAGCGAAGCGACGAAGCAATCCAGACTCTTTCCACGGAGACGGTCTGGATTGCTTCGCTGCGCTCGCAATGACGAACACCGTCACTTCGCCGCGACAGCCGTTGCGTCCGCCGGCAGGCTCGCGAGCAACGCCTGCAATGTCGACAGCGTCGAGTGATCCGCGACACCATCGAGCCGCGCCGGGCGGAAATGGCGTTGGAAGGCGGTAACGACTTCCATCGTCGCGGCGTCGTATTTGCCGGTCAGCGGCACGCCGTAGCCGTATCGGGCGAGCGCCTGCTGCAGGCTCAGCACCTCGTCGCTGATGGTGCCGAGCATCAGGCTCTCGCCGCGCACGACCGGCGCGGGCGTCACCCAGTGTCCGACACCGGAATTGGCCAGCGAATGCCACGGAAATTTCTCGCCGGGATCCTTCTTGCGCGCGGGCGCGACGTCGGAATGGCCAAGCACCCGGTGCGCGGCCACCTTGCGGCGAAGCATGATGCCGCGGCACAGCGCGATCACGGCGGCGATCTGGCGCAGCGGATATTCCGGATAGCCCCAATCATGGCCGCGATTGATGATCTCGATGCCGATCGAGCAGGAGTTGATGTCGTCCTCGCCGGCCCAGGACGAGACGCCCGCATGCCAAGCGCGCTTGGCCTCGGGCACGCATTGCACGATGCGGCCGTCCTCCAGCACGACGTAATGCGCCGACACTTCGGTGCCCGCCGTGCACAGCCGCGCCAGCGCGCCCTCGACGTCGGGCATGCCGGTGTAGTGCAGCACGATCATATCCGGCTGCCGTCCCTTGTTGCGGTCGCCATGGTTCGGCGAAGGGATGATGTCGGAGACGATCGAGGAATCCGGCTCAAACGTCCGCGTGTTCGCCGCGGCCTTGGGAACCGGGAGAACGCGTTGACGCTTCGAATCAGATCCAGACGGCGTGGACGGACCGGACGACATAGACAACTCAAGTCGGAGAGAGGGCCAAGCCCTTCTCTTTACTATTCCTTTACCCTCCGCCGCACGCAATCGCGCGGCGCGGTTAACGGATGCATTTTGGCGCATGTGTGTGGATGGAGCATCACCGACGCGTCACCTTTTCGACTTGTAACAAGCCGATCAACGCTTTCTTAACGCTAAGGGCCGTTACTGAGGATTGAAGAGCCGACCCGCGTCCGGAGGCGGCCAAAGCGTATTTTGGCTCGAAATCCCATGGCTGCCCGACAAATTCCACTGGGAACTCCGGGTTTGCGACCCGGGATGACCGGGCTCGGTAAGCATGCTGGACGAGGGTTGGGTCGTGGAACCGCCGCGACGCGGAATTATTCGAGGCGTTATGGACTCGCTCGTCCCAGATCTCGCATGGACGCTCTGCGGGTGTGGCGCATGAGTTCGGTTCCGCACATCCCCGTTCTTGGCCGTGAGGCGGTCGATCATCTCGCGCCGCGCGCGGGTGGGATCTATGTCGACGCCACCTTCGGCGCCGGCGGCTACAGCCGCGCCATTCTCGACGTGTCGGGAACCCGGCTGATTGCGATCGATCGCGACCGCACGGCGATCGCCGGCGGGGCCGAGCTGGTCGAACGCTCCGCGGGCCGGCTGACACTGGTTGAGGACCGCTTCTCCAATCTCGCCGAGGTCTGTGCGGCGCAAGGCGTCGATGCCGTCGACGGCGTCGTGATGGATGTCGGGGTCTCCTCGATGCAGCTCGACCAGGCCGGCCGCGGCTTCTCCTTTCGTCTCGACGGTCCGCTCGACATGCGGATGGGGCAGGCCGGGCCGACGGCGGCCGACATCGTCGCGCGCGCCTCGGAGAGCGATCTCGCCGACATCATCTATCTCTTTGGTGAGGAGCGGCAGTCGCGCCGTATCGCCCGCGCCATCGTTGCCGACCGGCAGGAGACGCCGTTCACGACAACGCGCGCGCTTGCCGATCTCGTCGGCAGGGTCGTGCGCTCGAAACCCGGCGATATTCATCCGGCGACGCGAACGTTCCAGGCCCTGCGCATCTTCGTCAATGAAGAGCTCGAGGAACTCCAGACCGCGCTCGCTGCGGCCGAGCGCGTGCTCAAGCCGGACGGCCGCCTCGTGGTGGTCTCGTTCCACTCGCTGGAAGACCGCATCGTCAAGAATTTCCTCTCCGAGCGTAGCAAGACCGGCGGCGGCTCGCGGCATCTGCCGGAAGTCGCGCAAGCCGCGCCGAGCTTCCAACTGCTGACCCGGCGGCCGGTGATCGCGGGTGAGGCGGAAGTCGCGCATAATCCGCGCGCGCGCTCCGCAAAGCTGCGCGCCGCTGAACGTACCGATGCGCCCGCGCACAAGGATGATGAGTCCTCGTCCTGGCCAAAACTCGCCGACGTGATGAGGGGTGGCTAGCGCATGCGCTTCATCCACCTCCTCGTCATCGGCGCGCTGATCTTTGCGGCGGCCTATGTCTACCGGATCAAGATGGACTCCACGGCGCGCACCGAAAAGGTGCTGCGGCTGCATGCGGAGATCCGCGAGCAGCGCGACGCGATCGCGGCGCTGCGCTCCGAATGGGCCAAGCTCGATGCGCCCTTGCGCCTGCAGGGCCTGTCCGATCGGCATCTGCCGCTCAAACCGGTCAACGGCACGCAATATGACTCGCTGAAGAACCTGCCGGAGCGTCCGCCGCGGATGTTCAGGCCGGGCGAGACGGATCCGATCGGGGCCATGCTCAACACCATCGAAGCCGCGAGCGATCCGGATACGGTGACGGGCTCCGTGCCTCAACCCGAGGACAAGCAATGAGCGCTGTGACCCCGGCCAAGCCAACTCAAAAGCCGCCCGAGCCCTGGCGGCAGCGGCTGATCCGCAGCCTGCTCTACGGGCGCAATGTTGACCGCGCCGCGAAGGCGCGCGCGCGCGTCGGCCTCGCGATGCTCGCCTTTACCTCGGTCTACGTCCTGATCGGCGGCCGCCTCGTGATGTTCGCGATCGGTGCCGATGCCCACAGCGCGCGCCGTGCTGCCGCGCAAGAGGTGGTCGCGACCGCGCGGCCCGACATCGTCGACCGCAACGGCGCGATCCTCGCAACCGACGTCAAGGCGGCGAGCCTGTTCGGCGAGCCGCGCCGCATCATCGACAAGGACGAGGCGATCGAGCTTCTGACCGCGACCGTGCCCGACCTCGACGAAGCCGAGGTGCGCGAGCGCCTGTCGTCGCGCAAGGGTTTCGTCTGGCTCAAGCGCGAGGTCACCGCGAAGCAGCAGCAGGACATCCACAAGCTCGGCGTTCCCGGCATCGGTTTCCTGCGCGAGAACAAGCGCGTCTATCCGACCGGCAACGAGGTCGCCCACCTCATCGGTCTGGTCAACATCGACAATCAGGGCATCGCCGGCATGGAGAAGTGGCTCGACAATCAAGGGCTCGCCGATCTCCACCGCGCCGGCTTTGCCACCGACCGGCTGCAGAAGCCGATCGAGCTCTCGATCGACCTGCGCGTCGAGCACGCGCTGCGCGACGAATTGTTGAAGGCCAAGGAGAAGTACCACACCAAGGCCGCCTCCGGCATCGTCTCGAATGTCAAGACCGGCGAGATCGTGGCGATGGTCTCGCTTCCGGACTTCGATCCCAACAATCCGAAGGAAGCGCACGACCCGGATCGCATCAACCGCCTGACCACGGGCGTCTACGAGATGGGCTCGACCTTCAAGGCGTTCACGCTGGCAATGGCGCTCGACTCCGGCAAAATCAATCTGAACTCGATGTGGGATGCACGTGGAAACCTGCACTACGGCAAGTTCACCATCCATGACAGTCATGCGCTCGGACGTTTCATCAACACCAAGGAAGTGTTCTATTACTCCTCCAACATCGGCGCTGCGCGGATCGCGCTCGGCCAGGGCGTCGAGGCGCACAAGGCGTTCCTTGCCAAGATGGGCCAGTTGACGCGGCTGCGCACCGAGCTGCCCGAGAGCGCGGCTCCGTTGGTGCCGCGCCGCTGGAGTGAGCTGAACACGGTGACCATCGCGTTCGGCCAGGGCCTGTCGGTGGCGCCCCTCCAGGCGGTGATGGGCATCAACGCGCTGATGAACGGTGGCTATTTGATTCCGCCGACCTTCATGAAGCGAAGCGAGTCCGAAGCGGCGGCGATGGCCAAGCGCGTGATCAAGCAAGAGACCAGCGACAAGATGCGGTATCTGATGCGGCTCAACGCAGAGGTCGGGTCGGCGAAACAGGCAGACGTCAAGGGCTATTATGTCGGCGGCAAGACCGGCACGTCCGAGAAAGTCATCAATGGCCGCTACGCCAAGAAGCGGGTGCTCAATTCCTTCACGGCGATCATGCCCTCCGACAATCCAAAATATCAGATCCTGATCATGCTGGACGAGCCGCAGGCGCTGCCCGAAACGCATGGTTTCATCACCTCGGGCTGGAACGCGGTGCCGACCGGCGGCAAGGTGATCGAGCGGATCGCGCCGCTTCTGGGCATCGAGCCACGATTTGACCTGCCGCCGTCCGACCGCCTTATTCTTGCAGCATCCAGGACAACCCAGTAATCAACGGGGGAGGCCGTCGCCGCTGCTGAGTCGCGGCTTTTCCGAAGATTCGGCTTTCCGGCACGGCATGTCGACTGGAAGACCATGAAGCTGCGCGACCTCCTAGGTCAGGACGTTCTGGGCAATGATGCCGCAATCGAGCCCGCTGTCGCGGCGCTCGATGTGACGGGCGTTGCGCTCGACAGCCGTGTGGTCAAGTCCGGCGATCTCTTCTTCGCGCTCGCGGGCAGCAAGACCGACGGCGCGCGCTTCATCGATGCCGCGATTGCGGCAGGCGCGGTGGCGATCGTCGGCGACCATGCGCCAGCGGCCAGCAAGGTGCCGTTCGTTACCGTGGCCAATCCGCGCCGCGCGCTGGCGCTGGCTGCGGCCAAATTCTTCCCCGCGCAGCCCGGGACCATCGTGGCGGTGACCGGCACCAGCGGCAAGACCTCGGTCGCCGCGTTCACGCGCCAGATCTGGGAGCGGCTGGGGCATGCCTCCGCCAGCATCGGCACCATTGGTCTCGTCTCGCCCAAGCGCACCGTCTACGGTTCGCTGACGACGCCGGATCCGATCGCGCTGCACCGGCAGCTCGATGAGATCGCGCGCGAAGGCGTGACGCATCTCGCCTTCGAGGCGTCCTCGCACGGGCTCGACCAGTACCGCCTCGACGGCGTCCGTGTCTCCGCCGGCGGCTTCACCAATCTCTCGCGCGACCACATGGATTACCATCCCACCGTCGCGCATTATCTCGCAGCAAAACTGCGCCTGTTCCGCGAGCTGGTCCCGGCGGATGGCGCGGCGGTGATCTCCGCCGACCATGATTGCTCGGCGGAAGCAATCAATGCTGCGAGGTCGCACGGCCTGCGCGTGATGGCGGTCGGCCGCAACGGCGACGGGGCAGGTGAGGGCATTCGTCTCGCCGGCGCCGAGGTCGAAGGTTTTTCGCAAGTCCTTGCCGTCGAGCATCGCGGCAAGCGTTATGCGGTCCGGCTGCCGCTGGCCGGCGAATTCCAGATCGAGAACGCACTGGTGTCGGCCGGTCTGGCGATCGGTACCGGCAGCGATCCGGCCAACGTGTTTGCGAGCCTCGAACATCTCGAAGGCGCCAAGGGTCGGCTCGAGCGCGTCGGCGAGCGCAACGGTGCGCCGATCTTCGTCGACTACGCCCACAAGCCCGACGCGTTGGAGAAGGCGTTGCAGGCTTTGCGGCCTTACGCAAAACGCAGGCTGGTCGTCGTGTTCGGCGCCGGCGGCGACCGCGATGCCGGCAAGCGCCCGATCATGGGCGAGATCGCGGCCGAGAACGCCGACCGCGTCATCATCACCGACGACAATCCGCGCAGCGAGAGGCCGGAAGCCATTCGCGCCGAAATCCTCGCCACCGCAAAAGGTGCCCGCGAAATCGGCGACCGCGCCGCGGCGATCCGCACTGCGATCGCGGAGTTGGAAGACGGTGATGCGCTGCTCGTCGCCGGCAAGGGCCACGAGACCGGGCAGATCGTCGGCGGCGAGGTGCTGCCCTTCAGTGATCACGAGGCGGTCGCCGCCGCATTAGCGTCGAGGAATGCATGAGCGCGCCAATATGGACGGTTGCCGACGTGGCGCGTGCGCTGGGCGCTGCGGGATCATTTCCGGACACGCCGATCGAGTTCGTTACCCAGGACAGCCGCCTGGTGAAGCCGGGCAGCCTGTTCGTCGCGCTCAGCGGCACGCCGAGCGGCGGCTTCATCTCGGCCTTCGCCAGCGCGCGTGACGGCTGGGAGTTCGCCGACAAGGCGGAGGCGTCGGGCGCGGTCGCGATGATCGTGCCGCACGAGATCGCCGGCATCGGCATTCCCCAGATCGTCGTCAAGGACACGCTGATCGACGGTCTCTGGGGCCTCGCACGCGCCGCACGCGCTCGTTTCAACGGACCTGTGATCGGGCTCACTGGCAGTGCGGGCAAGACCAGCACGAAGGAATTCCTT
This sequence comes from Bradyrhizobium sp. Unk1, assembly GCF_059512345.1. Lineage (NCBI taxonomy): Bacteria > Pseudomonadati > Pseudomonadota > Alphaproteobacteria > Hyphomicrobiales > Nitrobacteraceae > Bradyrhizobium > Bradyrhizobium sp. Unk1. The sequence goes on along the minus strand of NZ_JCAMOP010000055.1, from coordinate 21,041 downwards.
GCGGCCTATCCCGGCGCCTATGCGAGCCCGTCGAGCTTCAACAATTTCTGGGGCGTGCCGCTGACGCTGTGCAACGCCAAGCCCGATGCCAGTCTGTGGGTCGTCGAGATGGGCATGAACCAGACCGGCGAGATCGCGCGGCTCAGCGAGCTCACGCGGCCGACCGTCGCGCTCGTCGTCAACGTTCAGCCGGTGCATCTGGAAAAGCTCGGCTCGCTCGAAGCCATCAGGCGCGAGAAGGTGTCGATCGCGCTCGGCCTGCGCGAGGACGGCGTGCTGGTGCTGCCTGCCGGGATCAAGGCGCCGGACTGGAAGGGCAAGGTGGTACGGTTCGGCGAGAAAGCCGAGGTGCACGAGGTCGCGCACGCGCCGCATGGCGAGAGCTGGCAGGTCGTGGCCGCGCTCGGCAAGAAGGAGATCGCGTTCAGCCTGACGCCGGGCGCACCGCACCGCGTGCAGAATGCGCTCGCGGCGCTCGCCTCGATTCGCGCGGCGAACCTCGATGCGGCGACGCTCGCGATCAAGCTCGACCGGGTCGGCATCATGACCGGCCGTGGCGTCGAGCAGGCGATCGGCGGCGTCACCGTGATCGACGACAGCTTCAACGGCAATCCGGCCAGCGTGGCTGCTGCACTGCAAAGCCTCCAGGCGCGCAACGTTACCGCCGGCCGCCGCATTGCGGTGCTCGGCGACATGCTGGAACTGGGCGATGACGCACCAAGCTACCATACGGCCCTCGCCAAGCATCTCGACGGCATCGACGGCGTCTACTGCGTCGGTCCCTTGATGCGCCATCTCTACGACGTGTTGCCGGCGGGCAAGGGCCTGGGCTGGCACGACGACCCCGCCACGCTGAAGCCGGGCGAGGTCGCAAATCTGCTGAGGGCAGGCGATGTCGTGGTTGTCAAGGGCAGCAAGAAGATGTTCTGGGTCAACAAGTTTGTGCCGGGCCTAGTGGCCGCCTTGCAGGCAAAGGCGTAAACTGCTTGGAAGGCGCAGTTCCCGAATCCCACCCTTTGCGGCGCGAAGCCGTCCGTTTTCCCAGAGGTCGCCCGACCCATGAAGAAGACCCGCGAATGCGCGTGAGACAAGTCAAGGCCAATACCAGGGCCGCGTGCAAAGGCGCCATAGGATCGTCTGAATGTTTTACTGGCTGATCGAGCTCTCCAACACATTTCCCGGCTTCGGTGCCGTTCGCACCTTCCTGAACGTCTTCCGCTACATCACCTTCCGCACCGGCGGCGCCGTCGTCACCGGCGCGCTGTTCGTGTTCCTGTTCGGGCCCTGGATCATCGACCATCTGCGCATCCGTCAGGGCAAGGGTCAGCCGATCCGGACCGACGGCCCGCAATCGCATCTCGCCAAGAAAGGCACGCCCACCATGGGCGGGCTGATGATCCTGTCCGGCCTCACGGTCGGCACCGTGTTGTGGGCCAATCCGCTCAACCCCTATGTCTGGATCGTGCTGGCGGTGACGCTCGGCTTCGGCTTCGTCGGCTTCTATGACGATTACCTCAAGGTGACCAAGCAGACCACGACGGGCTTCGGCAGCAAGCTGCGCCTGCTGATCGAGGCCGCCATTGCGCTGGTCGCCTGCTATGCGCTGGTGCGGTTGAACCGCGATCCCGCGTCAACCGCGCTGACGATTCCCTTCCTCAAGGACACCGTGCTGCATTTCGGCTGGTTCTTCGTCGTGTTCGGCGCTTTCGTCATCGTCGGCGCCGGCAACGCGGTGAACCTCACCGACGGTCTCGACGGCCTCGCCATCGTTCCCGTGATGATCGCGACCGCGAGCTTTGCGATGATCGCCTATCTCGCCGGCAACGCGGTGTTCGCCGACTACCTCCAGATCAAATATGTCGCCGGCACCGGCGAGCTCGCGGTGCTCTGCGGCGCGCTCCTGGGCGCCGGTCTCGGGTTCCTCTGGTTCAACGCGCCGCCGGCCTCGATCTTCATGGGCGACACCGGCTCGCTCGCGCTCGGCGGCATGCTCGGCGCAATCGCGGTCGCGGTGAAGCACGAGATCGTGCTCGCGGTGATCGGCGGCCTGTTCGTGCTGGAGGCGGTCTCCGTCATTGTGCAGGTGGTATCGTTCAAGATGACGGGAAAACGCATCTTCCGCATGGCGCCGATCCATCACCATTTCGAGCAGCTCGGCTGGACCGAGCCGCAGATCGTGATCCGCTTCTGGATCATCTCGGTGATGCTGGCGCTTGCCGGTCTCTCGACGCTGAAGCTGCGGTGATCGATCGATGATCCCGGTCACGTCTTTCGCGGGCAAGACGGTCGCGGTGTTCGGCCTCGGCGGTTCGGGGCTTGCGTCCTGTCACGCGTTGAAAGCGGGCGGCGCCGAGGTGATCGCCGCCGACGACGATGCGGAGAACGTCGCCAAGGCCGCGCAAGCGGGTTTCATCACCGCCGATTTGCGCAACGTCTCCTGGGTGAATTTCGCGGCGCTGGTGCTCGCGCCCGGCGTGCCACTGACGCATCCCGTGCCGCACTGGAGCGTGCTGAAGGCGCGCGAGGCCGGCTGTGAGGTGATCGGCGATATCGAGCTGTTCTGCCGCGAGCGTCGCCGTCACGCGCCGAACGCGCCGTTCGTCGCCATCACCGGCACCAACGGCAAATCGACCACGACGGCGCTGATTGCGCATCTCACAAAGGTCGCCGGCTACGACACCCAGATGGGCGGCAATATCGGCACCGCGATCCTGTCGCTGGAGCCGCCGCGCACGGGTCGCGTCCACGTCATCGAGATGTCGTCCTACCAGATCGACCTCACGCCCTCGCTCGATCCCTCCGTCGGCATTTTGCTCAATGTCAGCGAGGACCACATCGACCGTCACGGCACCATCGCGCATTACGCTGCGGTCAAGGAGCGTCTCGTCGCGGGCGTGCAGGCAGGCGGCACCGCGATCGTCGGCGTCGACGATGGCTTCTGCCGCGACATCGCCGACCGGCTCGACCGCGCCGGCAAGAACGTGGTGCGGATCTCCGTCAGGAACCCGCTGGCCTCCGGCATCCATGTCGAGCACGGCACGATCGTGCGCACCGCGGGCGGCGCGCGGAGCGAGGTCGCAAAGCTCGGCGGCATCGGCTCGCTCCGCGGCCAGCACAACGCGCAGAACGCGGCCTGCGCCGCCGCCGCCGCGCTCGCGATGGGCATCAGCCTGGATGTGCTGCAGAACGGCCTGCGCAGCTTTCCGGGCCTTGCACATCGCATGGAGCAGGTCGGCCGCCGCGGCAACGTGCTGTTCGTCAACGACTCCAAGGGCACCAATGCCGATGCCACCGCGCATGCGCTGTCGTCCTTTTCGGAAATCTTCTGGATCGCCGGCGGCAAGCCCAAGGCGGGCGGCATCACTGGCCTGACCGGCTACTTCCCGCGCATCCGCAAGGCCTATCTGATCGGCGAGGCCGCGCCGGAATTTTCGGGAACGCTGGGCACGCAAGTGGCGCACGAGATCAGCCAGACGCTGGACGTCGCCGTCGAGCACGCCGCGCGCGATGCGGAAGCCTCAGTCCTCGCGGATGCAGTGGTGCTGCTGTCACCCGCCTGCGCGTCCTTTGACCAGTACCGCAACTTCGAGATCCGCGGCACCAAGTTCCGCGAGCTGGTGCAGGCACTGCCGGGTGTGAAGCCGGTGGTGTAGGGCGCGGCTACTCCTTGCTCCGCTGTCGTCGCCCGGCTTGACCGGGCGACCCAGTATCCCAGAGGCGGTGCTTGAGCCGGGAGGCCACGGCGTACTGGATGCCCCGGTCAAGCCGGGGCATGACCACCATTTGTGGTCGCGTTGTCGCTATCTCCAAAGTTATCGATCTCCTTAACCCCCCGTAAACCAACCTCGGCGACCAATGGACCGACCTCTGTCCGAAAGCGGCCGCCCATGCTCTCCCGTGAAGAACGCACCCCCTTTTCCGAGTGGTGGTGGACCGTCGACAAGCCGCTGATGGGCGCCATCCTGGCGCTGATGCTGACCGGGGTGATCCTGTCGCTGGCGGCGAGCCCGCCGGTTGCGACCCGCATCGGGCTCGATCCCTTCCACTTCTTCAGCCGCCACGTGATGTTCCTGGCGCCGTCCTGCCTGGTGCTGCTCGGGGTGTCCTTCCTGTCGCCGCGCGCGATCCGCCGCTCGGCCCTGATCATCTTCGCGGCCAGTATCATCCTGATCGTGCTGACGCTCGCGATCGGCCCCGAAGTGAAGGGATCGCGGCGCTGGATCACGCTGCTCGGCGTCAACATCCAGGCCTCCGAAATCGCAAAACCATCGTTTGTCGTTGTCGCCGCATGGCTGTTCGCGGAATCGACCAGGCGGCCGGAGATGCCGGCGACCTCGATGGCGCTGGTGCTGCTCTTGATGCTGGTCTCGCTGCTGGTGATGGAGCCCGATTTCGGCCAGACCATGCTGGTCCTGATGGTGTGGGGCTCGCTGTTCTTCATCGCGGGCATGCGCATGATCTGGGTATTCGGTCTTGCTGGCGCCGCCGCGGCCGGTCTGTTCAGCGCTTATCTGTTCGTTCCACACGTCGCCGGCCGCATCAAGCGCTTCATGAATCCGGCCTCCGGCGACACCTTCCAGGTCGATACCGCCATGGAAGCCTTCTACAACGGCGGATGGTTCGGGCTCGGGCCGGGCGAGGGCATCGCCAAGCGCAGCCTGCCTGACAGTCACACCGACTTCGTGTTCGCGGTTGCCGCCGAAGAGTTCGGCATCATCCTGTGCCTTGCGATGTTGGCGCTGTTCGCCTTCGTCGTGATCCGCACGCTGTCGCGCGCCTACGCCAATGAGGACATGTTCTCGCGCTTTGCGGCGTCCGGCCTTGCGATCCTGTTCGGCGTGCAGGCCGCGATCAACATGTCGGTCAACCTCCAGCTCATCCCCGCCAAGGGCATGACGCTGCCCTTCATCTCCTATGGAGGCTCCTCGATCGTGTCGTTGGCCTATGGTGTCGGCATGATGCTGGCGCTGACGCGGCTGCGCCCGCGCACCGAAGTCGAGGCACGCGGCCACGCCGAGGCGATGCGCAGTTACGCGTAAGCCGTCATTGCGAGGAGCGAAGCGACGAAGCAATCCAGGCTGTCTCCGCAGAGGCAGTCTGGATTGCTTCGCTTCGCTCGCAATGACGAGAAAGACCTTGTAAAAGCAGTCTTCATGGACCCTTCCCCCCTGATTCTTCTCGCCGCGGGCGGCACCGGCGGCCATTTGTTTCCGGCCGAGGCGCTCGGTGTCGAGCTAATCCGGCGCGGCTTTCGCGTCCGCCTCGTCACGGACGAGCGGGCGCTGCGCTATAGCGGGCTGTTCAGCAAGGACATGATCGACGTCGTCTCGAGCGAGACCGCGCGTGGCCGCAATCCATTACAGCTCGCCTATGCCGGCCTCACGCTCGCCGCCGGCACGCTCTCTGCGTATCGCCTGATCAAGCGGCTCAAGCCAGTCGCCGTCGTCGGCTTCGGCGGCTATCCGACGCTGCCGCCGCTGGTTGCGGCGAAGTTTGCGGGCGTCCCTGGCATCATCCACGACGCCAATGCGGTGCTCGGCCGCGCCAACCGGTTCCTGTCGCGCCGCGTCTGCGCCATCGCGACGTCCTTGCCCGGCGTGCTTGACCGCGATCCGGCGCTGGCAGGCAAGACCACGACCGTGGGCACGCCGATGCGTCCGGCGATCCTCGCCGCAGCCGCCGTGCCCTATGTCGCGCCTGAAGCGAACGGACCGCTGCGCCTGCTCGTCGTCGGCGGCAGCCAGGGCGCGCGCATCATGGCCGACATCGTCCCGGGTGCGATCGAGCGGCTCGAGCCGGCACTGTGGAGCCGGCTCGTCCTCACCCAGCAGGTGCGCGACGAGGACATGGCGCGCGTGCGCGCGGTCTACGACAAGCTCAGGATCAATGCCGAGCTCGCGCCGTTCTTCACCGATCTGCCGGCGCGGCTCGCCTCCAACCATCTGGTGGTGTCGCGCTCCGGCGCCGGCACGGTCGCCGAACTCGCCGCGATCGGACGGCCCTCGATCCTGGTGCCGCTGCCCGGCTCGATCGACCAGGACCAGTTCGCCAATGCCGGCGTGCTGGCCAAGGTCGACGGCGCGATCCGGATCCCGCAGACCGAGTTCACCTCCGACCGGCTGACGTCCGAGATCTCGGGTTTCGCCGCAGAGCCCGCGCGTCTTGCCTCCATGGCCGCAGCCGCGAAGGGGGCGGGGCGGCTCGATGCGGCCGAACGTTTGGCCGATCTGGTGATCAAAGTCGCGAGAATCTGACGCGAAAAAGCCCTTGTCTTGGCCTTCCAAAGCGGGGCATCCAGTAAGAACGGCGCGGCTGATTTGGCCGTGACCTTCGCCAGATGCCGCCTTTCCGGCGGCAAGGTCAGGGAACAGAGCATGAGACTGCCGCGCGAGATCGGACCCATCCACTTCGTCGGGATCGGCGGGATCGGCATGAGCGGCATCGCCGAGGTGCTGGTCAATCTCGGCTACGCCGTGCAGGGCTCGGACGCCTCCGACAATTACAATCTCGACCGTCTGCGCAAGGCGGGCGCAACGGTCTCGGTCGGTCACAAGGCCGAGAATGTCGACGGCGCTGCGGTCGTCGTCGTGTCCACCGCGATCAAGCGCGACAATCCGGAACTGATGGCGGCGCGCGAACGCCGCATTCCCGTGGTGCGCCGCGCCGAGATGCTGGCCGAGCTGATGCGGCTGAAGAGCTGCGTCGCCATCGCCGGCACCCATGGCAAGACCACGACGACCACGATGGTCGCAACGCTGCTCGATGCCGGCGGCCTCGATCCCACCGTGATCAATGGCGGCATCATCAATGCCTATGGCTCGAATGCGCGCCTCGGTGCCGGCGACTGGATGGTGGTCGAAGCGGACGAGAGCGACGGTACGTTCCTGAAGCTGCCGACCGATGTCGCGATCGTCACCAATGTCGACCCCGAGCATCTCGATCACTTCAAGACCTTCGAGGCGGTGCAGGACGCGTTTAGGCATTTCGTCGAGAACCTGCCGTTCTACGGCTTCGCCGTGATGTGCATCGACCATCCCGTCGTGCAAAGCCTCATCGGCAGGATCGAGGATCGCCGCATCATCACCTATGGCGAGAATCCGCAGGCCGATGTGCGGCTCGTCGATCTCACCCCGATGGGCGGTGGCTCCAAGTTCAAGGTCGAGTTTCGTGACCGCAAGACCGGCGCCGTGCACGAGATCGCCGATCTCATGTTGCCGATGCCGGGACGCCACAACGCCTCGAACGCGACGGCCGCGATTGCGGTCGCGCGCGAGCTCGGCGTGTCGGACGAGGCGATCCGCAAGGCGATCGCAGGTTTCGGCGGCGTCAAGCGCCGCTTCACCAAGACCGGCGAGTGGAACGGCGTCACGGTGATCGACGATTACGGTCATCACCCCGTCGAGATCGCAGCCGTACTGAAGGCGGCGCGGGAATCCACCAACGGCAAGATCGTCGCCGTGGTGCAGCCGCATCGCTACACCCGCCTGCAATCGCTGTTCGAGGAATTCTGCACCTGCTTCAACGATGCGGATGCGGTTGTTGTCGCCGATGTCTACGCCGCCGGCGAGGCGCCGATCGACGGCATCGACCGCGATCATTTCGTCGCGGGACTGCGCGCCCATGGCCACCGCGAGGTGATCGGCCTGCCGGCAGCGCCGGAGCTCGCGGGTATCGTCAAGGGATTGGCGAAGTCGGGCGATCTCGTCGTGTGCCTGGGCGCCGGCAACATCACGCAATGGGCGTATGCGCTGCCCGGCGAATTGAAGGCGCTGGGGTGAACATGCGCTTGTGTAACTCCTCTGCTGCCACACGGCACACCGCGCTCCCTCCCCCCTTGCGGGGGAGGGCGGGGCAGAGGGGTGGCCACGAACTCCGATCTCGCTTGGGGCCACCCCTCTCCCTAACCCTCCCCCGCAAGGGGGGAGGGAACAGAGGCAGCGTGCGCCCCTCACGCGAAGCGAGCATCTCCGCATGACCTTCCCCGACATCACACCCTCACTCAAAGCCGCGATGCCGGAGCTGCGCGGCCGGATGCTGGCCAACCAGTCGCTGGCCGAACTCACCTGGTTTCGGGTCGGTGGTCCCGCGCAGGTGCTGTTCACGCCGGCGGATGAGGACGATCTCGCTTACTTCCTCGCGCATCTTGCAGCCGACATTCCCGTCTATGTCGTCGGCGTCGGCTCCAACCTGATCGTGCGCGACGGTGGCATTGCGGGCGTGGTGATTCGGCTGGCGCCGCGCGCCTTTGGCGAGGCGAGCGCGAACGGCGATGTCGTCACCGCTGGAACTGCCGCGCTCGACAAGCGCGTGGCGGAAGTGGCGGCCTCCGCCAATATCGGCGGGCTCGAATTCTACTTCGGCATTCCCGGCACCATCGGCGGTGCGCTGCGCATGAATGCGGGCGCCAATGGCGGCGAGACCAAGGACGTGTTGATCGAGGCGACCGGCGTTGCGAGGGACGGCAGCAAGCACGTGTTCTCGAATGCCGACATGAAGTTCGTCTACCGCAACAGCGGCGTCGATCCCTCCATCATCTTCACCTCCGCGCGCTTTCGCGGCGAGATCAGGGATACTGATGCGATCCGCGCGCGGATGGCGGAGGTGCAGAGCCATCGCGAGACCGCGCAGCCGATCCGCGAAAAGACCGGCGGCTCGACCTTCAAGAACCCGCCCGGCCATTCCGCCTGGAAGCTGGTCGACGCCGCCGGCTGCCGCGGCCTGCGCGTCGGCGGTGCGCAGGTCTCGGAGATGCACTGCAATTTCCTGATCAACACGGGCGATGCCACCGCGCACGACATCGAGACGCTGGGCGAGACCGTGCGCGAACGGGTGAAGGCAAACTCCGGAATTGAGCTACATTGGGAAATCAAGCGGATTGGAATTCCCGGCTAACCTGGACAGGCGACGAGAGAACATGCGCATCACCATCCTCTTCGGCGGCTCCAACCGGGAGCGTCTGGTTTCGGTCGCCTCAGCCCAGGCGCTCCATCAGGCGCTGCCCGAGGCCGATCTCTGGTGGTGGGACGTCGAGGACAAGGTGCATGTCGTGCAGTCGAAGCAACTGCTCGAACACGCCCGTCCGTTCGAGGACGAGTTCAAGCCCGGCACATCAGGCATTCCGCTGGGGCAGGCGCTCGACCAGGCCAAGGCGGAGGGCCGCGTGCTGGTGCTCGGCCTGCATGGCGGGCGCGCCGAGAACGGCGAATTGCAGGTGATGTGCGAGGCGCGTGGCGTGCCTTTCACCGGATCGGGCTCGGCCTCCTCGCATCTCGCCTTCGACAAGATCGCGGCCAAGCATTTCGCCGCGCTCGGCGGCGTGACGCCGCCGGCCAACGTTGCGCTGGACAAGATCGACGAGGCCTTCGCCGAATACGGCCGGCTGATCGCAAAGCCGGCGCGCGACGGCTCGAGCTATGGCCTGATCTTCGTCAACGCCAGGCAGGATCTCGTCGCCGTCCGCAATGCGGCGAAGCACGAAGACTATGTGATCGAGCCCTACATCGCGGGCGTCGAGGCCACCTGCGGCGTGCTGGAGCGCACCGACGGCTCGATCATGTCGCTGCCGCCGATCGAGATCATTCCGGGCGAGGGCAATTTCGACTACGCCGCAAAATATCTCCTGAAGTCGACCCAGGAGATCTGCCCCGGCCGTTTTTCGCCCGAGATCACCGCTGCGCTGAAGGAGCAGGCGATGCTGGCGCATCGCGCGATGTCCTGCACCGGCTATTCCCGCTCGGACTTCATCGTCTCCGACAGGGGCCTGATCTATCTCGAAACCAACACGCTGCCCGGGTTGACGAAGTCCTCGCTCTACCCCAAGGCGCTGAAAGCCGAAGGCATCGAGTTCGTCGACTTCCTGCGCGGCCTGGTCGAGCTCGCCGGTCGGGGCGTAAGAAAATAATTAGGACTGGTTAACGGCCGAACCGGCGAAATGGCCGGTTTTGGAACCCAAAACCGGTAAAATGCCGGACATCGCGGCATAAATGCCTCACATGCCTGGGCAAAACGCATCCGGCGTTAACGAAGTTTACCTTTTGTTTACCAGGACGTCCGAAGGTTAACGCTGGCGGCGCATATGACGCTTTGGCTGCCGGCGCGTGGGCTGTTGCGGGTGATGTCACCTCCAGCGAACGCTTTGAAGGGGAGAGGTTTTCTTCTTCTGAAGACCAGCACCCGGCCCGGCAAGTCCGAGACGTCATGTTCGCCAGGACCCGCGCGATGTCGCGGGCTAACTGTTGACGAGCTCGTGCAATGGATGGTGCAGGAAGCCTCACCCGGTCGTTTCTGAGATCGCTGAGGCCCCAAGCTGACCTGAAGGCGGCCGCTATCGGAGCGGTCGTGCTTCTGCGCGAGTGGGTGCAAGAAAAACGTGAGCAGAAGCGCGCTGTCGCCCAGAACAAGATCAGGTCCAAGACCAAAGCCAAGCCCGTCGTCGAGCGCGAGCCGCCGCCGCGCGTGGTCGCGCTGGTCGAGCGCTATGCGCCGCGCCGGGTCGGGATCACCATGACCGTTCTGCTGCTGGTCGGAAGCTGCGGCTTCGGCATCGTAAGGGGCGGCCACCTCCAGGATTTCATCGCCGCGGTCAGCGATGCCCGCAACGCGCTGGCCAATTCCGCGGGCTTTCGCATCACCTCGGTCGTGATCAACGGCCGCAAGCAGCTCAGCCAGGACGAGATCCTCGCGGTCGGCGGCGTCAGCGGCCGCTCCTCGCTGCTGTTCCTCGACGCCGACGTCGTGCGCGACAAGCTCAAGGCCAATCCCTGGATTGCGGATGCGACCGTACTGAAGCTCTATCCGGGCCGGCTCATGATCGACATCACCGAGCGCCAGGCGTTCGCGCTGTGGCAGGAGGCCGGCCGGCTCTCCGTCATCGCCGATGACGGCGCCGTACTCGAGCCTTACGTCTCGCGCCGGTTCCTGTCGCTGCCGCTCGTGGTCGGCAAGGGCGCCGACACCCAGGCGCGCGATTTCCTGGCGCTGCTGGCGCGCTATCCGCAGATCAATTCGGTGACCAAGGCCGCGATCTATGTCGGCGAGCGGCGCTGGAACCTGAGGCTCAAGGATGGCCTCGACATCCGTCTGCCCGAGCAGGACGTCGGCAACGCCCTCGCGACGCTGTCCAGGCTCGACAAGGAGGACAAGCTGTTCTCCCGCGACATCGTCGCCGTCGACATGCGCCTGCCCGATCGCCTGGTGGTGCAGCTGTCCGACGACGCCGCCAAGGCGCGCGAGGACCTGTTCAAGGACAAGAAGAAAAAGAAGGCCGGGGACGCCGCATGACCGGTCTTGATCGCACCCAGACCCCGAAGACGCGCCCGATGCCGCACAAGCGCGGCGGCATCGTCGCCTGCCTCGACATCGGCACCAGCAAGATCGCCTGCATGATCGCGCGGCTGAAGCCGTCGGCGCCGAGCGAAGCCCTGCGCGACCGTACCCACGCGGTGGAGCTGATCGGTTACAGCCAGATCCAGTCGCGCGGCATGAAGGCCGGCGCAGTGGTCGATCTCGCCGAATGCGAGCAGGCGGTGCGCCAGGCCGTCGGGCTGGCGGAGAAGATGGCCAAGGTGCGGGTCGAGTCCGTGCTGCTGTCCGTCTCCGGAGGCCGGCTTTCCGGCCAGCTGGTCGAAGCCGCGGCCGACATCCGCGGTGGCGCCGTAACGCCGGCCGATGTCAGCCGCGTCACCTCCACCGGCATGCGCCACGCCACCGGCGAGGGCCGCACCGTGCTGCACGCGCTGCCGGTCGGCTACACGCTCGACGGCGTCAAGGGCATCCGCGATCCCCGCGGCATGGTCGCGCATCAGTTCGGCGTCGACATGAACGTCGTCACCTGCGATGCCACCGTTGCCCGTAACCTGATGCTGGCGGTGGAGCGCTGCCACATCAATGTCGAAGCCATGGCGGCGAGCCCCTATGTGGCTGGCCTGTCGGTGTTGACCGACGACGAGGCAGATCTCGGCGCCGCCGTCGTCGAGATGGGCGCAGGCACCACCACCATCGCGGTCTATTCCGGCGGCCGCTTCGTGCATGCGGCGGGCTTTGCGGTCGGCGGGCAACACATCACGATGGATCTCGCGCGTGGACTCTCCGCGACCATTGCCGATGCCGAGCGAATCAAGACGTTATATGGGACCGTCATCACCGGCGGATCGGACTCGCGTGAGCTGATGTCTGTACCGACAGCCGGTGACGAGCAGGATCTGCCGCAGATCGTCTCCCGCGCCACCATCGCCAACATCGTCAAGCACCGTGCCGAGGAAGTCTTCGAAATGGTTCGGGACAAGCTGAAGGATTCGCCCTTCGCCTCAGAGCCCAACGGCCGCGTCGTGCTCTCCGGCGGCGCCTCGCAGCTCACCGGCCTCGTTGAACTCGGCACACAGATTCTCGGCCGGCCCGTGCGGGTCGGACGTCCGCTCGGTTTCGGCCGGCTGCCCAACGAGGCGAAGAACGCCGCGTTCGCGGTGCCGGCCGGGCTCCTCGTCTACCCGCAATATGTTCACCACGAGCATGTCGAACCGCGAAATACGCGGCAGCAGGTCAAGACAGGGACGGGCGGTTATTTTGGAAAGGTCGGACGATGGCTACGCGAGGGCTTCTGATGAACCGGTTCCGCAACCTTCGCATTTCACCAACTCCCGCGGCCGCCGGCCGGGGCGAACCCACGCGCGCGTGATCGAGAGGCAAACATGACCATCAGCATCAATGTTCCTGATATTCACGAATTGAAGCCCCGGATCACCGTGTTCGGCGTCGGCGGCGCCGGTGGCAACGCCGTCAACAACATGATCACGGCCGGCCTTCAGGGCGTCGACTTCGTGGTCGCCAACACCGACGCGCAGGCGCTGACGATGTCGAAGGCGCAGCGCATCGTGCAGATGGGCACCGCGGTCACGCAAGGCCTCGGCGCGGGTTCGCAGCCGAACGTCGGCGCGGCGGCGGCGGAAGAGGTGATCGACGAACTGCGCGACCATCTCTCGGGTGCCAACATGGTGTTCGTCACCGCCGGCATGGGCGGCGGCACCGGCACCGGTGCAGCTCCCGTCATCGCCAAGACCGCGCGCGACATGGGCATCCTCACCGTCGGCGTCGTGACCAAGCCGTTCCACTTCGAGGGCGGCCGCCGCATGCGCACCGCCGAGGCCGGCATCAACGAGCTGCACAAGGTCGTCGACACGCTGCTGATCATTCCGAACCAGAACCTGTTCCGGGTCGCCAACGAGAAGACCACCTTCGCCGACGCCTTCGCGATGGCCGACCAGGTGCTCTACTCCGGCGTTGCCTGCATCACCGACCTGATGGTCAAGGAAGGTCTGATCAACCTCGACTTCGCCGACGTTCGCGCCGTCATGCGCGAGATGGGCAAGGCGATGATGGGTACGGGCGAAGCTTCCGGTGACAAGCGCGCGCTGACCGCCGCTGAAGCCGCGATCGCCAACCCGCTGATCGACGATAGCTCGATGAAGGGCGCCAAGGGCCTCCTCATCTCGATCACCGGCGGCAAGGACCTCACTCTGTTCGAGGTTGACGAAGCCGCGACCCGCATCCGCGAGGAAGTCGACCAGGACGCCAACATCATCGTCGGCGCGACCTTCGACGAAGCGCTCGACGGCCTGATCCGCGTCTCGGTCGTTGCCACCGGCATCGAGCAGGCAACGATCGCCCGCAACACCCAGGCCACCAGCGCCCCGGTCGCGAACGCGGCGCCGCAGCAGATCCAACAGGTGCAGCAGGCTCCCGCTGCTCCGGCCGCCGCTGCCGAGAGCCGTCTCGCCGACCTGACCGCGCGTCTGCGTGCCGACAATCAGCGCATGGCCGAGCGCGCCCAGAAGCTGGAAGCCCAGATCCCGGCCGCTGCCGCGCCGACCGCGCCGCGTCCGAATGTCGAGCGTGCCGCGCTGGCCGCCATCGCGGCTGCCGTTGCCGAGGTCCCGCAGGCGCCCGCGCCGATGCAGACCTATGGCGACGTCACGGTACGCCCGATCGCGCAGAAGCCGACCCTGTTTCCGGAGCCCGACATGGCCCCGGTCGCGATGCAGGAGCCGATGACGCCGGATACCTTCATCCCGCCGCAGGCCGAGCGTGGGCCGGTCCGTGCGCCCAGGATGCCGCGTATCGACGAACTGCCGATGCCGGCCCAGGCCGAGCTTCGTCAGGCCCGCGGCGAGGCGGAAGAAGAGACCCCGCAGAAGACCCGCCTGTCGCTGCTGCAGCGTCTCGCCAATGTCGGCCTCGGCCGCCGTGACGAAGAGAGCGAGGCGCCGGTCGCAGCCCGCACCGCCGGTCCCGCGATGCCGCCGCTGCCCGATCGCCGGCCCCAGAAGACCGTGGCGCAGCAGATCGCGGCCACGGAGCCGGTATCAGAGTATGCCCGCCGTCCCGCGCCTCAGGGCCTGGACATGCATGGCCGCCCGGCGCCTGTTGCGCCGGCGCCACAGGGTGACGACCATCTTGATATCCCCGCCTTCCTGAGGCGTCAGGCGACGTGAGGATTGTTACAATAAGGCTGACGAAAAAGGGTCCCGGCGGGAAGCTTGCCGGGACCTTTCCTTTTGTCCCGTGCATGTCCGGATTGCGGGACCAAGCAACTGATTTTAAATCATTAATTACGTATTTGGTGGTTCAGTAAAACTGCCGATAACGGTCCCGAAATCCGGCGCAATTTGGTTAAGCCTTGGCGCGAATACGGCAGGTTTGGGGTAACAATCGGTAAAAAAGCGTGAGTTGGCTTGTTTGAGGCAGTGACTATGGTTTGCCGTGACTTGGGGATACGGAGATTCGCAACCGTCGGCACTGGCCGGCCAAGCGGGTCTAGTATAAGTCGCAGTGGGTCGTAGTGGGGCGGATTCCGAATGAAATTTAGCCGGCAAACAACGCTTCGTGCGCAAGCCACCGTGGCCGGCGTAGGCGTTCATTCCGGTCTTCCCGTCACTCTCACGCTTGGGCCTGCGCCCGTCGATGCGGGTTTTGTTTTTGTCCGCACCGGCCTCGAGGGAAGTGACCGTGAGATTCAGGCGACCGCCGACCAGGTGATCGCGACCGACTTCGCCACCGTCCTCGGCGATCGTGACGGCCCGTTGGTTTCCACCGCCGAGCACGTGCTTGCTGCGCTGCGGGGCATGGGCGTCGACAACGCCACCATCGAGATCGACGGCCCTGAAGTGCCGATCATGGATGGCAGCGCGGCGGCCTTCATTGCCGCGATCGACCAGGCCGGCATCGTCAGCCAGCCGGCACAGCGCCGCTTCATTCAGGTTTTGAAACCGATCTCGGCCAAGGTCGGTGACTCCTTCGGCGAGATCCGGCCCTACGCCAACGGGTTCCGCGTGGATATCGAGATCGACTTCACCAATCCCGTCATCGGCCAGCAGAGCTGCGGCTTCGACCTGAGCCCGGAGCGCTTTCGCCGCGAAGTCGGCCGCGCCCGGACTTTCGGCCTGATGTGCGACGTCGCCCGGCTCTGGAGCGCGGGTTATGCACTCGGCGCCTCCTTCGACAATACCGTCGTGTTCGACGACGAGCGGCTGCTCAACACCGAGGGCCTGCGCTACGCCGACGAATGCGCCCGCCACAAGGTGCTGGACGTGATCGGCGACCTCGCGCTGGCCGGCCTGCCGCTGCTTGGCGCCTACCGTTCGGTGCGTGGCGGTCACAAGCTCAACCACGCTGTCCTGACCGCGCTGCTGGCCGACCGTACCGCCTGGCGGGTGGTCGAGGGCGAGGCGGTCCGCCGCACCACGCGTCCCGTGGGCGAAGTCGGTCGCGGCATCGTCGGCGGCCGGATCGCCGCGGCCTATGGGCCGGACGTGTCCTGAAGACACCTGTCGCCACTGGCGTTCTGTTGCCGCCGGCGTTTGGCGGCGGCTTTCCCCGGGAAACTCCTGGTAACGATGATCGGCTAGGATTGCGGCGCGTTCGCCTTAATCCGGGCGAAATGCCTGCCTATCCGGTTGGTTCGAGATCGTTTTTCGGTTACACGGCGTGGTCGCATAGCAGGCGCCACGGCTACATTTCGCGCCCATGACGGGGTTCATAGGCTGGCGGACACCGCATCACAGGGCGTCAGGGCTTAAATTCATGTCGGCACAGCGTATGACGCGCGGATATCTCTCGGTCTCGCCTGGAGTCCGCGGGCTGCTTCAAGCCGCCACCTTTGTGGTGCTCGCGCTGCCGCTGGCCGGCTGCGGCACCGGCGCGCTCTGGGACAAGTTCACCGCCAAGGACGACACCTTCACCGAGGAGCCCGCCGACAAGATCTATAATGAGGGCCTGTACCTCATGAACGAGAAGAAGGACATGAAGGCGGCGAACAAGAAGTTCGAAGAGGTCGACCGCCAGCATCCTTATTCCGACTGGGCCCGCAAATCGCTGCTGATGTCGGCCTATGCCTCCTACCAGGGCGGCGACTATGACGGCTGCATCGGCGCCGCGACCCGCTACGTCACGCTGCATCCCGGCAGCCCGGACGCGGCCTATGCGCAATACCTGATCGCCGCCTCCCATTACGACCAGATTCCGGACATCAGCCGCGACCAGAACCGGACCGAGAAGGCGATCGCCGCGCTGGAAGAGGTGAACCGCAAATATCCGAACTCGGAATATGCGACCTCGGCCAAGGCCAAGATCGAGGGCGCGCGCGACCAGCTCGCCGGCAAGGAAATGAATGTCGGCCGCTATTACATGCAGAAGCGTGACTACACGGCGGCGATCAACCGCTACAAGGCCGTCGTCACGCAGTATCAGACCACCCGCCATGTCGAAGAGGCGCTGTTCCGGCTCACCGAGGCCTATATGACGATCGGCATCGTCGCCGAGGCGCAGACCGCAGCCGCGGTGCTTGGCCACAATTTTCCTGACAGCCGCTGGTACAAGGACGCCTATAATCTTGTAAAATCCGGCGGTCTCGAGCCGAGCGAGAATCAGGGTTCCTGGATGAGCAGGGCCTTCAAGAAGATAGGCCTTTAGTCTCGGCTAGGAAATTTGATTCCATGCTGGCGCGTCTGTCGATCCGTGACATCGTCCTGATCGAGCGGCTCGATATCGAATTCGCCACCGGACTTGCGGTTTTGACCGGTGAGACCGGTGCGGGCAAATCCATCCTGCTCGATGCCTTTGCGCTGGCGCTCGGCGGCCGCGGCGACGCCGGCCTCGTGCGCCATGGCGCGGAGCAGGGGCAGGTCACCGCCGTCTTCGATATCCCCAAAAATCACCCCGCGACGAAGATTCTGGCCGAGAACGGCCTGGATGATACCGGCGAGATGATTCTCCGCCGGGTGCAACTCGCCGACGGCCGCACCCGCGCCTTCATCAACGATCAGTCGATCAGCGTGCAGACGCTGAAGGCGGTCGGCGCCGCCCTGGTCGAGATCCACGGCCAGCATGACGAGCGCGCGCTGGTCGATGCCGCCACCCACCGCCGCCTGCTCGACGCCTTTGCCGGGCTCGAGAAGGATGTCACCGCGGTCGAAGCGCTCTGGGACGCGCGCCGCACGGCCAGCGCCGCGCTGGAAGAGCACCGCGCCGCCATGGAGCGCGCCGCGCGCGAGGCCGACTATCTGCGCCACGCCTCCGACGAGCTGAAGCAGCTCGCGCCCAAGGAGGGCGAGGAGACCTCGCTGGCCGGTCGCCGCACCACCATGATGCAGGGCGAGAAGATCGCCTCCGATTTGCGCGAGGCGCAGGAAGCCGTCGGCGGCAATCATTCGCCGGTCGCCTCCCTGTCGGCCGCCGTGCGCCGGCTGGAGCGGCGCGGTGTCAACTCGCCGGCGCTGGTCGAGCCTGCCGTGAAGGCGATCGACGCCGCGATCAACGCGCTGGAGGAAGCCGACCAGCATCTTCTGGCCGCGCTCGCCGCGACCGACTTCGATCCGGGCGAGCTCGAGCGCATCGAGGAGCGGCTGTTCGCCCTGCGCGCCGCCTCGCGCAAATATTCGACGCCGGTCGATGGGCTCGCCGCTCTTGCCGCCAAATATGCTGCCGACGTCGTCCTGATCGATGCCGGTGCTTCGCGGTTGAAGAAGCTGGAGCAGGCGGCGATCGAGGCTGACGCGCGCTATGCCGCTGCCGCCAAGAAATTGTCGATGGCGCGGCAGAAGTCGGCGGACAAGCTCAACAAGGCGGTCAACGCCGAGCTCGCGCCGCTCAAGCTCGAACGCGCCAAGTTCATGACGCAGGTCGAGACCGATGAGGCCGCGCCGGGCCCGCAGGGTTTCGACCGCGTCGAGTTCTGGGTGCAGACCAATCCCGGCACCAAGCCGGGTCCGATGATGAAGGTCGCTTCCGGCGGCGAGCTCTCGCGCTTCCTGCTGGCGCTCAAGGTCGTGCTGTCCGACCGCGGCTCGGCGCCGACGCTGGTGTTCGACGAAATCGACACCGGGGTCGGCGGTGCGGTCGCCGACGCCATCGGCGGGCGGCTCGCGCGGCTTGCCGGCAAGGTGCAGGTGATGGCCGTGACCCACGCCCCGCAGGTCGCCGCCCGCGCCGGCCAGCATCTGCTGATCTCCAAGGACGCCCTCGACAAGGGCAAGCGCGTCGCCACCCGCGTCAATGCGCTGGCCGCCGACCACCGCCGCGAGGAGATCGCCCGCATGCTCGCCGGCGCCGAGATCACGGCGGAGGCGAGAGCAGCCGCCGAACGGCTGCTCAAGGCGGCGAGTTAGACTTTGTCCCGGACGCGCGTAGCGCGAGCCGGGACCCGGAATGCCGCCACATAGGCCCCGGCTCTGCAGCGCACCGCTCCGCGCTGCGCAGCGTCCGGGGCACGAGACTAACCGCCTTTACCCTCCCGCCCGCTCCGTCGTATCCAAGCACCATGGCAAGAGCAGCAAAATCCAAAGCAAGGCCGCTTCGCGACGTCGCCGACCTCACCAAGGCGCAGGCCAAGGTCGAGCACATGCGGCTCGCGCTCGAACTCGAAGAGCACGACAGGCGCTACTATCAAGAGGACGCGCCCACCGTGACCGACGCCGAGTACGACGCGTTGCGCCAGCGCTTCAACGCGATCGAAAAGCGCTTTCCGGATTTCGTCAGCGCGCTGTCGCCGTCCCAGAAAGTCGGCGCGGCACCGTCGGGGCGGTTCAGGAAAGTCCGGCATTCCGTTCCGATGCTGTCGCTCGACAACGCGTTTGCCGAAGAGGACGTCCGCGACTTCGTCGGCCGCATCGTGCGCTTCCTGAAGCTCGACGACGACAAGGTCGATTTCTCGGCCGAGCCGAAGATCGACGGCCTCTCGATGTCGCTGCGCTACGAGGGCGGCGAGCTCGTCACCGCGGCGACCCGCGGTGATGGCGCCGAAGGCGAGGACGTCACCGCCAACATCCGTACGCTCGAAGACGTGCCGCAGAAGCTGAAAGGCCGCAACGTCCCCGACATCTGCGAGGTGCGCGGCGAGGTCTACATGACCAAGAAGGCGTTCCTCGCGCTCAACGAGCGGCAGAAGGCGGAAGGCAGCACCATCTTCGCCAATCCGCGCAATTCGGCCGCAGGCTCGCTCCGCCAGAAGGACCCGACCATCACCGCCTCGCGCCCCCTGGGCTTCTTCGCCTATGCCTGGGGCGAGATGAGCGCGATGCCGGAGGGTACGCAGAGCGGCATGATCGGCTGGTTCGAGCGCTGCGGCTTCAAGACCAATCCGTTGACCAGGCTCTGTCATTCCGTCGAGGAGCTGCTCGCATTCCATCATTCGATCGAGGAGCAGCGCGCAAAACTCGATTACGACATCGACGGCGTCGTCTACAAGGTCGACCGCATCGACTGGCAGGAACGGCTCGGCTTCGTCTCACGCACGCCGCGCTGGGGCATCGCGCACAAATTCCCCGCCGAGCGCGCCATGACGGTGCTGCGCGACATCGAGATCCAGGTCGGCCGCACGGGCTCGTTCACGCCCGTCGGCAAGCTCGAACCGGTCGGCGTCGGCGGCGTGATCGTGCAGAACGTCACCCTGCACAACGAAGACTACATCAAGGGCATCGGCAACAAGGGTGAGGTGCTGCGCGAGGGACGTGATATCAGGATCGGCGACACCGTCGTGATCCAGCGTGCCGGCGACGTCATCCCGCAGGTGGTCGACGTCGTCCTCGACAAGCGACCGAAGAGCGCCAAGGAGTTTCACCTCCCGAAGAAGTGTCCGTGCCCGCTGCACACCGACGTCGTACGCGGGGAGACGGCGGCGGGCGAGGAGGAGTCGCGATCCCGTTGCACCGGCGAGTTCGCCTGTCCCTATCAGAAGATCGAGCACCTCAAACTGTTCGTGTCGCGGCGCGCCTTCGACATCGACGGTCTTGGCGAGAAGCAGCTCCAGTATTTCTTCGACGAGGAATGGGTGAGGGAGCCCGCCGACATCTTCACGCTGGAGAAGCGCAACGCGAAGCTGAAGCTCGAGGAGATCGAGGGCTACGGCGCAACCTCGGTGCGCAACCTGTTCGGCGCCATCGAGAGCCGGCGCAGAATCGCGCTTGAGCGCTTCGTCTATGCGCTCGGGATGCGACATGTCGGCGAGACCACGGCGCTGGCGCTCGCCCGCGGCTATGGCTCATGGGACGCTTTCCACGACGCCTGTCTCAAGGTCGCCAAGGGCGACGAGGAGGCGATGGCCGAGATGGACGCGCTGGACCAGATCGGCGACACCGTGATCAAGAGCATCGCCGATTATTTCGGCGAGAGCCACAATCGCGGCATCGTCGAGCGGCTGACCAAGGAAGTCGAGATCATCGACGCCGAGAAGCCGAAGAGCAACTCCGCCGTCGCCGGCAAGACGGTGGTGTTCACGGGGGCGCTGGAGAAGATGACGCGCGACGAGGCCAAGGCCACCGCGGAGCGTCTGGGGGCGAAGGTGTCGGGTTCGGTGTCGAAGAAGACCGACCTCGTCGTCGCCGGCCCCGGCGCGGGCTCCAAGCTCGCGGAAGCCAACAAGCACGGCGTCAAGGTGTTGACCGAGGACGAGTGGCTGACGCTGATCGGGGAGTGAGGCTCTTCCCTTCTCCCCTTGTGGGCCTGTTGCGTAATTCGTCAATTGTGATTCCCTCGGGCAAAGCCTTGGAGGGTAG
>NZ_JCAMOP010000054.1:0-49637 GCF_059512345.1 Bradyrhizobium sp. Unk1 | reverse complement strand
TTCGATCCCGTCGGCATGGAGCAGGCCAAGGGCGAGCTGCCGAACATCACCTATTGCGAGGACGCCTATTCCTGCGCACAAGGCGCCGATGCGCTCGTCATCGTCACCGAATGGGTGCAGTTCCGCGCGCTCGATCTCCACCGGCTGAAGGCGGCCATGACCCAGCCCGTCGTCGTCGATCTCCGCAACGTCTACCGGCCCGAAGACATGGAAGCCGCCGGCTTCACCTACGAGAGCATCGGCCGTCCGCCGGTGCAGGGCTGATAGCCACGCATTGTTGTCATACCCCGCGAAGGCGGGGTATCCAGTATGCAGAGATCCTCGGAATGGCCGGGATCTGAGTTGACTGGATCGTCCGCCCTGCGCGGACGATGACGGACCGAGACTTTTGCCCCGCAGCTTCGACACGCCCCTCCCAATCGATGCCGTGCTCGACGATCTCTCGCGCACGCTGGAGGCGCATAACGCCGCCGTGCTGGTGGCGCCGCCCGGCGCCGGCAAGACCACGCGGGTGCCGCTGGCGCTGCTGGATGCGCCCTGGGCCGTGGGCAAGAAGATCATCGTGCTGGAGCCGCGGCGTATCGCTGCCCGGGCCAGTGCCGAGCGTATGGCCAAGTCGCTTCGAGAGCGCGCCGGCGAAACCGTCGGCTACCGCGTCCGCTTCGGCTCGAAGATCTCGCGTACGACGCGCATCGAGGTGGTGACCGAGGGCATCTTCACCCGCCAGATACTCGACGATCCCGAGCTCTCCGGCATCGCGGCGGTCCTGTTCGACGAATTCCACGAGCGCTCGCTCGATGCCGACATGGGCCTCGCGCTGGCGCGTGACGCGCAAACCGGCCTGCGCGAGGATCTGCGCATCCTCGTGATGTCGGCAACGCTCGACGGCGCCCGCGTGGCAAAGCTGCTCGGGGACGCGCCCGTTGTCGAGAGCGAGGGCCGCGCCTTCCCGGTCGAGACGCGCTATCTCGGCCGCAAGGCGGATGCGCCGGTGGAGCGGCAGATGGCGGATGCGATCGCGTCCGCGCTGCGCGCCGACAGCGGTTCGGTGCTGGCGTTCCTGCCGGGCGCGGCCGAAATCCGCCGCACCCAGAATTTCCTCAGCGAGCGCGTTCAGGATGCCAGCATCGAAATCGTACCGCTGTTCGGCGCGCTCGATGCTGCCGTGCAGGACCGCGCGATCGCACCCGCGCCGAAGGGCACGCGCAAGGTGGTGCTGGCGACCTCGATCGCGGAGACCTCGCTCACCATCGAGGGCGTGCGCATCGTGGTCGATTCAGGCCTCGCCCGCGTGCCGCGCTACGAGCCCGACATCGGCCTGACGCGGCTCGAGACCGTGCGCGCTGCGCGTGCGGCGGTGGACCAGCGCCGCGGCCGCGCCGGCCGCATCGAGCCCGGTGTCTGCTACCGGCTCTGGGACGAGCCGCAGACGGCCTCGCTTGCGCCCTACACCCAGCCGGAAATCCTCAGTGCCGACCTCTCCTCGCTGGTGCTCGATCTCGCGCAATGGGGCGTCGCCGATCCTTCGGCGCTGTCATTCCTCGATCCGCCGCCGCAGCCCGCCTGGAAAGAGGCGAAGAGCCTTCTCTCCGAGCTCAACGCGCTCGATGGCGACGGGCGCATCACCGCCGAAGGCAAAAGCCTGCGCGCGCTGGCGCTGCCGCCGCGGCTGGCGCGCATGATCGTGGATTCGCATCGCGTCGGCAGCGGCGAAGCCGCCGCCGAGATCGCGGCCATCATCACCGAGCGCGGGCTCGGCGGCGACAGCGTCGATCTCGAGTACCGGCGCGATCAGTTCCGGCGCGATCGCTCGCCGCGCGCCGCGAGCGCGCGCGATCTCGCGCGGCGCTGGGCTTCGCAGGTGGCGGCGTCGGAGAAGGCCGCAACCGGACAGGATGATCTCTCGACCGGCCTGATGCTCGCCTATGCCTTCCCGGACCGTGTCGCGCGCAATCGCGGCAATGGCACCTTCGTGCTCGCCAATGGTCGCGGCGCCGCGGTGGAGCAGACTTCGTCGCTCGCGCGCGCGCCCTACATCGCAATCGGCGAGATGACGGGCACGGCGGCGAGCGGCCGCGTTCTGCTGGCAGCGCCGATCAGCGAAGACGACATCGAGCGGCATTTCGCCGAGCATATCGAGACCGTCGACGAGATCTCCTTCGATCGTGGCGCGATGGCGCTGCGCGCGCGGCGCAAGCGCGCGCTGCATGCGATCACGCTGTCTGAGGCAACACTCGCGGTGTCGCCTTCGGAGGAGACTGCGCGTATCTTCGCAGATGGGCTGATTGCCGCAGGTCTCGACCGGCTGCCCTGGTCGAAGGCCGCAAAACAGTGGCGCGACCGCGTGATGTTTCTGCGCAAGGCCGAGGGCGACAGCTGGCCCGATTTGTCCGACGACGGACTGATCGCGCGGCGCGACGACTGGCTGGTGCCGGCGCTCTACGACAAGATCGCGCTGAAGGACATCTCGGCCGGCGATCTCTCCGACGCGCTGATGGCGCTGTTGCCCTGGGAGATGCGCGCAAGGCTCGATCGCGAGGCGCCGACGCATTTCGAGGCGCCGACCGGCAGCGTGCTCGCGATCGACTATGAGGCCGAGCAGGGGCCGACCATCGCGGTGCGGCTCCAGGAGTTGTTCGGGCTCAACACCCATCCGTCGATCGCCGCCGGCAAGGTGCCGCTGGTGCTGGAATTGCTGTCGCCGGCGCAACGCCCGGTGCAGGTGACGCGCGACCTCCCCGGTTTCTGGCGCGGCAGTTACGCCGCCGTGCGCTCCGACCTGCGCGGCCGCTACCCGCGCCATCCCTGGCCGGAGGATCCGGCGAGCGCGCTGCCAACCCGGCGGGTCAAGCCGCGCGGGACCTGAGAAGCCACGAAGACGCATTAACCCTCCGCTCATCCTTTTCGTCAAAATAGCGGCGCTCTGACCGCAGCGTCGCTCGCGGCCAGACGTGTCGCGTGGTGAAATCGAGCTTTCCGGCTCGGAAGTGGTGTGATGCGTAACATAATGATCCTCGCGGCCATCATGATCGGCCTCGGCACGTTCATGGCGCAGATGGCGGACAGGATGAGTTCCGCCTCCGCGACGTCAGCGCCGCGCACGACGATTGCGGTTGCTGCGACGGCGCCGGCCGGTGGGCGCAGCCTCGCCATCTCCCGCGATGGCCGTGGCCATTTTCAGGCCGAAGGCCGCATCGACGGCCAACGGATCGGCTTCATGATCGACACCGGCGCCTCCGTGGTCGCGCTGAACGAGAGCTCGGCCGCCCGCTTTGGCCTGCGTCCCTCGCGCGGCGAGTACAACGCCACCGTCTCGACCGCCAACGGCACCATCAAGGCCGCGCGCACGCGCATCGCCATGCTCGAGGTTGGCGGCCTCGTCGTGCGCGACGTCGACGCCATGGTGCTGCCGGACGAGGCACTGTCCGAGAACCTGCTCGGCCTCTCCTTCCTGTCCCGCCTCAAGCGCTTCGAATACGCCAACGGCCAGATGGTGCTGGAGCAGTAAGCGGCTTCAAGGGCTCTCACCGCGCTGACGAACGGTCGTTCGCACCGATTTTTTCAGGACGGCATTGGCGGAAGTCTCGCGCCGGGGCCGCGTTTCCCCGTTACCAAACTGCCGCAATTATAAGCCATAAGCTGCCATTCCCGCCTTCCGCTGCGGCCCGGCATTCGCTAAGGCTGCATCAATTCCCGCCATTTTCACGAGACCGTCTCAATGTTCCCCAAGCCGAAATCCGTCTTGTTGCCCAACACCTATGCCTTCGAATCCGAGCCGATGGTGAAGGCTACGGGTTTTCGCGAATACGACGCGCGCTGGTTGTTCCAGAAGGAAATCAACCTGATGGGGATCCAGGCGCTCGGCATGGGGCTGGGCGCCCTGATTGCGGAGCTCGGTGTCAAGCAGGAGATCGTCACCGGCCATGATTTCCGCGGCTATTCGGCCTCGATCAAATATGCGCTGATTTCCGGCCTGATGGCGGCGGGCTGCAAGGTGCACGACATCGGGCTCGCGGTGACGCCGATGGCCTATTTCGCGCAGTTCGACCTCGACGTGCCCTGCTGCGCCATGGTCACGGCCTCGCACAACGACAATGGCTGGACCGGCGTGAAGATGGGCGCCAACCGCCCGCTGACCTTCGGCCCCGACGAGATGACGCGGCTGAAGGAGATCGTGCTCAACGCCGAATTCAAGAACAAGGCCGGCGGCTCCTACCAGTTCCACGAGAATTATCCGGCGCGCTACATCGCCGATCTCACCGGCCGTCCGAAGCTGACCCGCAAGCTCAAGGTCGTCGCCGCCTGCGGCAATGGCACGGCCGGCGCGTTCGCGCCGCAGGTGCTGGAGGCGATCGGCTGCGAGGTGATCCCGCTCGACACCGAGCTCGACCACACCTTCCCGAAATACAATCCGAACCCGGAAGACATGGAAATGCTGCACGCGATCCGCGACGCGGTGCTGCATCACAAGGCCGATGTCGGTCTCGGCTTCGACGGTGACGGCGATCGCTGCGGCGTCGTCGACAACACCGGCGAGGAAATCTTCGCCGACAAGGTCGGCGTGATGCTCGCCCGCGACATGTCGGCGATCCACAAGGACGCGCAGTTCATCGTCGACGTGAAGTCGACCGGCCTGTTCGTCACCGATCCCGTGCTGCAGAAGCAGGGCGCCAAGGTCGCTTATTGGAAGACCGGCCATTCCTACATGAAGCGCCGCACCCACGAGACGGGTGCGCTCGCGGGCTTCGAGAAGTCCGGCCACTTCTTCTTCAACAAGCCGTATGGACGCGGCTATGACGACGGCCTGGTGTCGGCGCTCGCGATCTGCGACATGCTCGACCGCGCGCCGGGCAAGTCGATGGCCGATTTGAAGAACGCGCTGCCAAAAACCTGGTCGTCGCCGACCATGTCGCCGCATTGCGCCGACGAGACCAAGTATGGCGTCATCGACCAGGTGGTGAAGCATTTCGAAGGCTTGCAGGCCAAGGGTGCCAAGATCGAGGGACAGGCGATCCGCGATCTCGTCACCGTCAACGGCGTACGCGTCACGGTCGAGGACGGCAGCTGGGGCCTGGTACGCGCGTCCTCCAACAAGCCCGAGCTCGTCGTCGTGGTCGAGAGCCCGGTCTCCGAGCAGCGCATGCACGACATGTTCGAGATGGTGAACAGCGTGCTCCGCACGCATCCCGAAGTCGGCGCGTACAATCAGACGATTTGAGCGGCGGCATCAGGGGAGCACAACCCGCGCCGCAAATCTCCGCTGTCATGCCCCGGCTTGCCGCCTTCACTGGAGTACCCTGGTGGCCTCGGCGTAGCGTTGGCGGAGCCGGGACCGGGGCATCCAGTACGCCGCAGCTTCTCCGTATCCAATCGCCGCCTCTGGAATACTGGATCGCCCGGTCAAGGCCGGGCGATGACAGCTTCCTTGTGGTGAGGCCTGCGAACTAAGCCTCTAAGCCGCCACCACCGTCGGGATCGGCAGCGCGGTGACCGACTTGATCTTCTCCATCGCGAAGCGCGAGGTGACGTTCTTCAGCGGCACGGCGCTGATCAGCTTCTTGTAGAACACGTCATAGGCCTGCATGTCGGCGACCACGACGCGCAGCATGTAGTCGACGTCGCCGGCCATGCGGTAGAACTCCATCACCTCGGGCATGGCGCTCACGGCCTCGGCGAACTTCTTCAGCCAGGCGTCCGAATGGTCGGCGCTCTCGACCGACACGAACACGGAGATGCCGAGCCCGATCTTGTTCTGGTCGACCAGGGCGACCCGCTTCAGGATCACGCCGTCGGCCTCGAGCCGCTGGATGCGCTTCCAGCAGGGGGTCGAGGACAGCCCGACGCGGTCGCCGATCTCGGCGACGGAGAG
The DNA here is from genome assembly GCF_059512345.1 of Bradyrhizobium sp. Unk1. NCBI lineage: Bacteria > Pseudomonadati > Pseudomonadota > Alphaproteobacteria > Hyphomicrobiales > Nitrobacteraceae > Bradyrhizobium > Bradyrhizobium sp. Unk1. Next base: position 43,768 of record NZ_JCAMOP010000054.1, on the reverse strand, counting down.
GGAGGCATCCTCCTGGAGCACCATCAGAATCTTGCGGTCGATGGCATCGAGGCGGCGGCTGGTCTCGGGGAGTTGCACGGCGAGGTCAGTCATTTGAAGAACTTTGTTCCATTTAAGGGGCTGATTTCCCTGATATAGAGAAAATCTTTCCACGGCAAGCCTATAATCTCGACGTAACAGTGGAACCGCTCTAGAGCCTGCCTCGCAAAAGCTCTTCAACTTCAACGCGTTGTGGGGCGGCCATGCCGCCGCCATGGCGGGCGCATTTCAGCGCCGCGGCGGCCGCGGCGAATCGCAGCGCCTCCCGCACCTCCTCGCCCTCGGCGAGGCGAAGCGCGAAGGCGCCATGGAAGACGTCGCCGGCCCCGAGCGTATCGACCGCCTGAACCGGGAAGGCCGGTGTCTCCTCCAGCTCGCCCGCCTCGTCCAGCCAGATCGTGCCACGCGGGCCGCGCGTGGCGGCGAGGAAGGCCGGCGTCAGCCTGGCCAGGCGCTTCAACGCGCCACCGTCGTCGGCGACGCCGGCCGTCTCCTGCACCTGGTCGCTGGCGAACAGCAGGTGCGAGGCGGCCGTGAGCAGGCCGTCCTGCAACGACATCGCGCGATCGACGCCGACGATGACGGGAATGCCGCGCCGTCGCGCCTCGGCGCAGAGATCGATAGAAAGGGCGCCGCAGCGGCTCTCGACGAGGACCGCCCGGCAATCGGCGAGCAGCGCGTCACCGTCCGGCAGCTTCACGCTCCACAGGCCGGGATCGCGATAGATCGTCAGCGTCCGCTCGCCCGAGGGCTCGATCAGGATCGCCGAGACCGGCGTGGTCAGGCCGGGCATGCGCACCACGTGCGTCGTGTCGATGCCCTCACGGGCCATCTGTTCGAGAATGAAGCCGCTCGACACTTCCCGTGCATCGCCCATCGGTCCTGCGAAGGAGACCCGGCCACCGAGCCGCGAAATGGCGATCGCAGCATTGAGCGCGTTGCCGCCGCAGATCTCGGCCAGATGCGTGGCGTTGGCCTTGCTGCCGCGCGCGGGCACGGCCTCGACGCGAAAGGTGAGGTCGCGCACGGGAATGCCGATGCAGAGGATGGGCGGCGCGGTTCCTGATGTGGCCACCGGCGGCCCCAGCTTACGCGCCGGTCTTGTCGTGCACCCAGCGGCCGAGCAAATGGTGGGCGATCGCGAACGGATGCGGGCCGGCGAGCCCGTCCGGATGCGTCCGCGTCAGCATCAGCGCGGCCTCCTCGCGGGTGAACCAGCGCGCGTCCTCCAGCTCGGAATGATCGACGACGACGTCCTCGTTCAGCGCCCGGGCGCTGCAGCCGATCATCAGCGACGACGGATAGGGCCAGGGCTGCGTCATGTAATACTGCACGTCGGTGCAGCGGATTCCGGATTCTTCGAGGATTTCCCGGCGTACCGCATCCTCGATGGTCTCGGCGACCTCGACGAAGCCGGCGAGGCAGGAATACATTCCCGGCGGAAACTGCTTCTGGCGGCCGAGCAGGCACTTCTCGCCCGAGGCGACCAGCATGATCACGACGGGATCGGTGCGCGGAAAGTGCTCGGCCTTGCAAGCAGGGCACTCGCGCTTCCAGCCGCCTTCCTTCATCGCGCTCCGCGTGCCGCAATTGGCGCAATAGCCGTGGCGCTGGTGCCAGCTCACCATCGACTTCGCCATCGCGATCGCCGAGAGCTCGTCGGGCGGAATCGCGCCCTGCATCGCCATGCCGCGCAGCTCGGTGACGGTGTAGTCCTCGCGGCCGATCAGCTTCTCCGCCGCCGCCTGCGACATTCCCATGCCGAACACCGCGGCGCCGTCGCGCAACCCTAGGAAGATCGTGCCGGGGTTCGCGCCGCATTTCAGCGCCTCGTCTACTCCCAGCAGCGCGCGCGCCTTGTCGCCCTCGCGCTTCACCAGCAGCGAGTCGCGGTAGACGACATAGGCGCGCGACGATGGCTTCTGCTCCATGGCGAACAGTTTTTCGTCGTCGCGGCGCAGATGCGCGGCGCGATCGAGGACGTGAGTGACGAAGGCCGGCTGTCCCAGCGGAAACGAGTCGAATGCTGACATTTCTTGTTCTCAACCCAACCAGATCTTGCGGCGAAGCGCGCTGATGAAAGTCTGCACCTCGGTGGCGTCATGCGCCAAGGGCTTCATCACGCCCCAGACCGGCCGCGGCCATGCGGCGTCGCTGGTGCGGCGTGCGATGATATGGACGTGAAGCTGCGGCACGAGGTTGCCGAGCGCGGCGACATTGAGCTTGTCGCATTTGGTGATCTCTTTCAGCGCGCGCGAGACGCGGGAGATCTCCGTCATCAGTTGCGCCTGCTCCACCTCGTCGAGATCGATGATCTCGACCGCATCGGGCCGCCGCGGCACCAGCAGCAGCCAGGGATAATGCGCGTCCTTGATAACCAGGACCTTCGACAGCGGCAGGTCGCCGATGTCGATGGTGTCCTCTTTCAGGCGGGAGTGCAGCGACCAGGCGGGATCAGACATGGAGAGTTTCCGGATGGCCCGATGGGGGCGGGCGTGTTTGACCGGACCATACGATAGGGAGTCCCTAAGGGAAAGGTTAGGGGCCGCGGGGGCGGCATGCTCCGCTGTCGTCCCGGGGCGCGCAAAGCGCGAGCCCGGAATGACGGAATTACACCTCCGCAAGCACCCGCGCATTGGCGCGGACGGAGGCCTCGCTGACGCGGATGCCGAGACCCGGGCCGTCGGGCACCACCACATGGCCGGCGCGGTTGGCAACGCGCTCTTCCAGCACGTCCTCGGTCAGCACGTGATGCGGCATGTAGAATTCGCAGCCGAGCGAGATGCCCGGCGTTGCCGCGATCAGCTGCGTCCCGGCGGCAAGCCCGATGCCGCCCTCCCACAGCGTGCCGCCATAACCGGGCAGGCCGGCGACGTCGGCGATTGCCATGATCGCCTGCGCCTCGAACAGGCCGCCGGCCTTCATCAGCTTGATCGAGACCGCATCGGCTGCCTCGCGGCGCACCACCTCCATCATGTCGCGGCGGTCGAAGCAGCTTTCGTCGGCGAGAACGGGTGTTTCAAGCGCCGCGGTGAGCTGCGCCATCACGTCGAGAAATTTGCGCGGCACCGGCTGCTCGATGAAGGTCGGGGCGAACTCTTCGACGTCGCGCAGGATCTTGATGGCGCCGAACGGCGCCAGCGCCTGGTTGTAATCGACGCGCAGATCGACCTTGTCGCCGAATTCCTTGCGGATCGCTTCGAGGTGATCGAGGTCCTCGCGATGCGGTTTTACGCCGGTCTTGACCTTGTAGATGAAATTGCCGTCCGGAACCATTTTTCGCATGCGTTCGAGATCGGCGGCGAAATCGGGATCGGCGATGGAGAAGGAGAGGGGAATCGTGTCCCGCACGCGGCCGCCGAGCAGGTCGGCGACCGACAATCCTGACGACTTGCCGACGATGTCGAGCAGCGCCATCTCGATCGCGACCTTGGCCTCGGCATGACCGACCAGCGCACGGTCGAGTTCGGCCATCAGCGCGCGAATGCGGCGCACGGGTTTGCCGAGCATGATCGGCCGCAGATAGATGTCGAGCGCGGAGAAGGCCGCTTCCGGCGTTCCCGTGAACACTTCCCACGGTGCCGCCTCGCCCCAGCCGATCACGCCGTCGCTCGCGGTGAGCTCGATCAGCACGCGCTTCACCGTGCCCTTGACGTTGCCGACGCCCTGGAGGCGCGCCATCTTGATCGGGCTCTCGATCAGGAACAGCCTGATGCGTTCGACGGTTGCTTCGGTCATGTCAGGCCTCCGTTGACGTGCCAGACCTGGCCGGTGACGTAGGACGCCTTCGGTGATGCCAGGAAGGCGATGATTTCGGCCACTTCCTCCGGCCGCCCGCGGCGGCGCATCGGAATCAGCGCTTCGGTTGCGGCAATCTGCTCGGGCGAGAGCCGGCTCTCGCTCGGCTTGTCCTTGATGATGAGGCCGGGTGACACTGCATTGACGGTGATGCCGTCTTTTGCGAGCTCGATCGCGGTGAGACGCACCAGCGCTTCGAGCGCGGAGCGGCTCGCGGCGGTGGCGGCAAAGGGTGCGAATTCGGGCCGGATCGCATGCGCGACAAAAGAAGACACCGCCACGATCCGCGCATCGCGCCCGGCGCGCAGCAGCGGCAGCGCTGCGTCGACCAGCCGCGTGAACGCCAGCGCCGATTCGTCCATTGCCTGCCGGAACTGATCCGCCGGCGTGCCGATCGCGCTGCCGCGGCGGGCATGACCGCCGATCAGGATCAATCCGTCGAGCCGGCCGAAGGCGCGTTGCGCGGCGGCGACGGCGTCGGTGACGGCTGCTTCCTCGGCGAGATCGCCGAGGCACTTTGCGACGACCGCGCCTTTCGCTTCGGCTTCGGCCGCAGCGGCATCGAGACCTTCCGTGTTCGAGCGGGTGTGGAGCAGAAGCGCGGTGCCGGGGGCCGCGAGCAGTTTTGCGGTGGCGCGGCCGATGCCGCTGGCGGCACCGGTGACGAGATAGGCGCGATCGATATCAGGCATCACGGTGCTGCGTTGGCCGGCGGCAACGCGCCGGTGCGGTGGAAATGGCTGAGGAAGGCGCGCGTCGCGGCTTCCTGCGGATTGTCGATCACCTGTCGCGCCGGGCCTTCCTCGACGACGACACCGTCGCGCATGAAGATGAGGCGGTCGGCGACCTCGCGGGCGAAGGCGATCTCATGGGTGACGATCACCATGGTCATGCCCTCCGAGGCCAGCCGCTGCATGACGGCGAGCACCTCGCCGACGAGTTCGGGATCGAGCGCCGAGGTGGCCTCGTCGAATAGCATCACGTCCGGCTCCATCGCGAGCGCGCGCGCGATCGCGACGCGCTGCTTCTGCCCGCCTGAGAGTGTTGCCGGATATTGGTCGGCCTTTTCCGCAAGGCCCACCTTGGCAAGCTGCGCGCGCGCGAGCTTCTCGGCGTCCGCCTTGGCCATGCGGCGCACCGTGACGGGCCCCTCCATGACGTTCTGAAGCGTCGTCATGTGCGGGAAAAGATTAAAATGCTGGAACACCATGCCGGTGGTGGTGCGGAATTTTGCGAGCGTCTTCACGTCCGGAAGCTTCGCGCCTTCGCCGAATTGGAAGCTTGTGTCGCCGACGCGGACGCTGCCGCCGTCGGGCACGACCAGCAGATTGATGCAGCGGAGCAGCGTCGACTTGCCCGAGCCGGATGGGCCGATCAGCGCCACCACGCCCCCCTTGGCCACGTCGAGGCTGATGTTCTTCAAAACCTCGTTGCTGCCAAAGCTCTTGCGCAGGCTGCGGATCTCGATCTTCGCGGTGTTCTTGGGCGGCTCGCTCATTCGCTGACCGCCAGTCGCTTCTCGCCGCGGCGGACGAGGATGGTCAGGGGGATCAGGATCGCCGCATAGGCGACCGCGACCGCGGTGTAGGTCTCCAGCGGCCGGTAGCTGTCATGGGCGGCGACCTGGCTCTGGTAGACGAGGTCGGGCACGGCGAGCACCGAAACCAGCGAGGTGTTCTTGAACTGGATGATCGACTGGTTCATCAGCGCCGGGATCATGCGCTTGATCGCCTGCGGCAGCACGATGCGCCGCATGCTCTGCCCCGGCGTCATGCCGAGCGCGGCGCCGGCTTCGGACTGGCCCTTGTCGATCGAGATGATGCCGCCGCGGATGATCTCGGAATAGAACGAGCCGCCATAGAGCGAGAGCGCGAGCGCCGAGGCCGTGATCGGCGTCATCTCGACGCCGGCGAGGATCGGTAGCGCGTAGTAGAACCAGATCAGTTGCACCAGGATCGGCGTGCAGCGGAACGCCTCGATGAAGGTGAGGGCGAGCAGGCGTACCGCCTTGAAGCGCGACAGGCTGCCGAACGCGCCGAACAGGCCGAAGACGAGACCGAGCACGACGATGACCACGGTGAAGCCGACGGTGACGCCGAGCCCGTTGAGAAAGAGCCAGCGATAGCTCCAGAGGATGCCGAAGTCCCACTGATACATGCGTATTCTTACTCGTCGTGGGGGTGCCGTCATTCCGGGGGCGCCCGAAGGGCGAGCCCGGAATCTCGAGATTCCGGGTTCGATGCTTCGCATCGCCCCGGAATGACAGTGGAAGCCTACAGCGAAACGCCCGGCGGAATGTCCGCTTCGGTCACGCCGACCAGCTCCATGTTGGTGATGATCGCGTTGCGGATGAAGCCGAGGCCCTTGTTGAAGTCGATCCAGGTGTTGACGTAGTCGCGGAAGGTCTTGTCGTTCTCGCGGCGGAAGCCGGCATTCGACGTGGTGGCGAAGATCGGAGTCGGCAGCACGAACTGGCCGAGCGAGGGATTCTTCTTCAGCACGGTCAGCGACAGCATGGTGATCAGGCACTGCGCGTCGACGCGGCCGGTTTGCAGCGCGGCGGTGGCATCGTCGGCGGTCTTCAGTCGCGAGATCTGCGCCTTCGGCGTCAGGCGGCTGACGACCTGGTCGTGCGACGAGCCCTGGTCGACGGCGATCTTGACGTCGGGCGAGTTCAGCTCGGCCCAGCTCTTCGGCTTGAAGTCCTTCTTGCAGAGGATGCCGAAGGCGTTGTTGAAGACCGGCACCGAGAAGTCGACCACCAGCGCGCGCTTCGGGGTCGGGTTGAGGCCGAAGAAGATGTCGATCTTGTTGGACTGCAGATCGAGCACCGAATTGCCCCAGGTGGTTTCGGTGATCTCGAGCTCGGCCTCCATGTCGTCGGCGAGCGCCTTGGCGATGTCGACGTAGAAGCCCTTCCACTGGCCGCTGGCGAGGTCCTTCATGTAGTAGGGCGCGCCGCCGCCGACCGCGCCGATCCGCATCTTCTTGGTGCGGCGAATGCGGGCAAAGGTCGATTCGTTGGGATCCGCTGCGGTCTGCGCCACGGCCGGTGAGGCCAGCGTGGCCGCAGCCATCGCGCCAAGTCCGACAATCGATGCGACATCACGACGTGTAACCATTTTGAGGAATCGCTTTTCTGGTTGGATGAAGGTGTGTGGTTGATCTCGCGCGAAAAATTCACCCATCAATCGGCATCAGCCGGCTGAAAAATGCTCTGGATCCGATTTTCGCGCGCCCTTTGTTTCGGTTCCGGCAGGATTTCATAGAAAGGCGCTGCCGGGCGGGCCCTGTCAAGACTCGATTGCCTCGGGGATGTGCGGGGCCTCGAAGATGGGCAGGGAGCCTATCGGCCATGACGCTTTCCGAGGCGAACGGCCGCATCTGCACTTCGCGACATGCGTGCCGCGGCGATGCGCGAGGGAAGGCCCGGCGAGCGCGTCGGCTCGAGCTATTTTCGCGAGAAAATTGATAAGCTTCGGCGGTTCGCCTTAAAAATGCGAGCGGCGCCCTGTCGGCGCCGTTCGCTGAGGTCAGTACGGATCGGCCGATCTATTCGGCGGCCTCGGCCCGAACAGTCGCCAGCCGCGTCAGCGCGTCGCGGACGCCCGCGCCATAGGCGGGATCGGCCTTGGTGCAGTTGGCGATGTGCCGTTCCTGGATCGGGATGGCAGCGGCGCCGACAGCGCGCGCCGTGTTGTCGAACAAGGCCTGCCGCTGGGCTGCGTTCATCTTGCGGAAGAGGTCGCCGGGCTGCCGATAGTGATCGTCGTCGATGCGGTGATCCCAATGCGCCGCTGCACCATCGATCTCGAGCGGCGGCTCGTTGAGATCGGGCTGATCCGTCCACTCGCCGCGGCTGTTCGGGAAATAGGTCGGCGTCCTCCCCTGATTGCCGTCGGTCCGCATTGCGCCATCGCGATGGTAGCTGTGATATGGACATTTCGGCGCGTTGACCGGAATTAGATGATGGTTGACGCCGAGGCGATAGCGCGCGGCGTCCCCGTAGGAGAACAGCCTCGCCTGCAGCATCTTGTCGGGCGAGAAGCCGATGCCCGGAACGACATGGGCCGGCGAGAAGGAGGCCTGTTCGACCTCGGCGAAGACGTTTTCCGGATTGCGGTTCAGCTCGAAATAGCCGACCTCGATCAGCGGGAAGTCCGCCTTCGGCCAGACCTTGGTCAGGTCGAACGGGTTGAAGGCGAACGCCTTGGCCTGGTCGTCGGTCATGATCTGCACGAACATCGTCCAGCGCGGGAAATCGCCGCGTTCGATGCTCTCGAACAGGTCGCGCTGGTGCGTCTCGCGGTCCTTGCCGATGAGGGCTTCGGCCTCGGCGTCGGTCAGGTTTTCGATGCCCTGCTGCGTCCGGAAGTGAAACTTCACCCAGGTCCGCTCATTGGCGGAATTGATGAAGCTGTAGGTATGGCTGCCGAAGCCATGCATGTGCCTGAAGCTTCTGGGAAGGCCGCGCTCGCTCATCACGATGGTGATCTGGTGCAGGGCCTCCGGCAGCAGCGTCCAGAAATCCCAATTGTTGTCGGCGCTGCGCATTCCGGTCCGGGGATCGCGCTTGATCGCATGATTGAGGTCGGGAAAGCGCAAGGGATCGCGGAAGAAGAACACGGGCGTGTTGTTGCCCACCATGTCCCAATTGCCTTCCTCGGTGTAGAACTTGAGCGCAAAGCCGCGGATATCACGTTCGGCGTCGGCTGCGCCGCGCTCGCCGGCCACCGTCGAGAAACGCGCGAACATCGGCGTCACCTTGCCGATCTCCGAGAAGATCTTCGCCTTGGTATAGCGGGAAATGTCGTGCGTGACCGTGAAGGTCCCGAAGGCGCCGGATCCCTTGGCGTGCATGCGCCGCTCGGGAATCACCTCGCGATCGAAATGGGCGAGCTTCTCGATCAGCCAGACATCCTGCAGCAACGCGGGGCCGCGGCGGCCGGCGGTCATGATGTTGAGATTGTCGCTGACGGGAGCGCCCGTCGCGTGGGTCAAACGTTTCGACTGGTCGGTCATGGGATATTCCTGAGTCTGGGGTCGTTGTTGGGTGCGGCTGCCCAAGTACGAATTCTCACAATCGCACGTCGCCGCACGTGTCGATTTCCGGATCGCACGGTGCTTGCGCGAATGCCGGTCAGCCGTGCCAATGCGAATTGCGGATGACGCTGCAGAAATTGCCGCGATGGAAATGCGGCTCCTTGTCGGCGATGACGTCGGCCTTGACGTTGCCGAAGGTCGTATCCGACCGATGCTTGATGCCGTCATAGAAGGCCTGGATGATATCTTCCTTGAAATGCGCAGTGCGCGGAAACGCCTTCACCACCGCCTCGCGCTCCGCGTCGGAGTATTCGCTGTAGGTAAGCCCGAGCACGTCCATCTCGACGCCCGCGGTCACCAGCGCGACGACGGAGTGCATATGCTCCGGCACGCCCGGCGTGGTGTGCAGGGCGATCGCGGTCCAGACCGTGTAGGCGTCGGCTTCCGAAATGCCGTGGCTGCGCAGGAAGTCGCGCGCGGCGTGCGCGCCGTCGACCTCGAACCGCTCGTGCTGGCTGCCATGGCCCGGCATCAGGCCGATGTCGTGAAACATGGCGCCGGCGTAAAGCAGCTCGCGGTCGAATGTCAGTCCGCGGCGGACGCCGGCCATCGCTCCGAACTGGTAGACGCGGCTGGAATGGTTGAACAGCAAATCCGTTTCGGTATCGCGGATGTATTCGGTGATGGCACGCGCCAGCTTGCTGTCGGGGATGACGGCGACCTCGGTGATTTCTGACATGAGCAGCTCCTGAAATTTGGGTCGCCCGCACTGTAAATCCGGGCTATTTTGTCTTAAATCGACGTAACACGTCTAAAACGGACAAATCCGGATCGAGGCGGACATGGGCGCAAAGCCGAAACCAAGGACGGTTGTGATCGTGGCGCTGCCAGGCGTGCAGCTGCTCGATGTCGCAGGGCCGCTCGACGTGTTCGCCGAGGCAAACGTCCAGGCCGGCTATCCGGCCTATGCGCTGTTCGTGGCGGGCGCGGAGCCGGGGCCGATCCGCAGTTCCTCAGGTATCCGGCTGATGCCTGATCGAATCGTCGACCGCGACTTCCAGGAGCCCATCGACACCTTGCTGGTGGCGGGATGCCCGAACGCGGCCGAAGTCCCGGCGGACGGGAGCGTGATCGACTGGCTGCGGCGGCGGGCTTCGCGGACCCGCAGATTCGGCTCGGTGTGCAGCGGGGCCTTCTTCCTTGCCGCCGCCGGTCTCCTTGATGGCAGGCGGGTTACGACGCATTGGGCGGTCGCGGACATGCTGGCCGGCAAATTCCCGTCGGTCACCGTGGACAAGGATGCCATCTACGTCACCGACGGCAAGCTCCGCACGGCCGCCGGCGTGACCGCGGGGCTCGACCTCGCGCTGGCACTGGTCGAGGAGGATCTCGGTCGCGACACGGCCATGAAGGTCGCAAGCCAGCTCGTGATGTTCTTCAAGCGCCCGGGTGGACAGATGCAGTTCACCCGCAAGGGCGCGGCTGTTCCTGCCGGCCGCGCCGCGTTGCAGGAGCTGCAGCGCTGGGTCGCCGCCAACCCCTCGCTCGACCACAGCGTTGCCAGCCTGGCGACACGCATGGAGCTCAGCCCGAGGCACTTTGCGCGGCTGTTCCGCGCCGAGGTGGGCGTCACGCCTGCGACCTGGGTCGAGGAAGCCCGCGTCAATGCAGCGAGGCGGCTGCTCGAGTTTGGCAATGAAGCCCCGAAGCAGGTGGCGCTCCATTGTGGCTTCGCCGATGCCGACACGCTGCGTCGCGCGTTCAATCGTCACGTCGGCGTGACGCCCGCCGAGTATCGCAAGCGGTTTGCGCGAATCACGGAGGTTCCAGGTCGGCAACACTGAGCTGGCTTCCGCGTTCAAATGGGCCGGCGGGGGCCGTCCAGCGGGGTGTGCGGGACCCACGGATAGCCGCTTGCTTTCCCGACCTTTTGGCCCCAAATAGGGACCGGGAGATTGGCGGTGGACGAGCCACTCGCCAACCGGGTCAGGTCCGGAAGGAAGCAGCCCTAACGAGGTCCGGATCGGGTCGCTCGTCAGTCTCCTACCTGTTTTTCCGAGCGAATTGCGCCGGCGGGCTTCCCGCCAGCGCGCTCCTTTCCGCAATAGCAGGGCGAAAGACATTCCATTGCGGATCGACCGATGACCGACGCTGGCGCCCCTCCCAACCCCGACAGCGCCGGCCAGGCTAGCACGCCCTACCGGGTGCTGGCGCGCAAATACCGGCCCTCCAGCTTCGACGATCTGATCGGCCAGGAGGCCGTGGTCCGCACCGTCTCGAACGCGTTCGAGACCGGGCGCATTCCGCAGGCCTGGATCCTCACCGGCGTCCGCGGCGTCGGCAAGACCACCACCGCGCGTATTCTGGCCCGTGCGCTCAACTACGAGATGCCTGACGGATCGGTGAAGGGCCCGACCATCCACATGCCGACCCTGGGCGTGCACTGCCAGGCGATCATGGAAAGCCGGCACATGGACGTGCTGGAGATGGACGCCGCCTCGCACACCGGCGTCGACGACGTCCGCCAGATCAATGACAGCGTGCGCTACGCGCCGGCCAGCGCGCGCTACAAGGTCTACATCATCGACGAAGTCCACATGCTGTCGACGGCGGCGTTCAACGCCTTCCTGAAGACGCTGGAGGAACCGCCGGAGCACGCCAAATTCGTGTTCGCGACCACCGAGATCCGCAAGGTTCCGGTGACTGTGCTGTCGCGCTGCCAGCGTTTTGACCTGCGCCGGGTCGAGGCCGACGTGCTGATGAAGCACCTCGCCAATATCGCGGCGAAGGAGAGCGTCGAGATCGAGCCCGAGGCGCTCGGCATCATCGCGCGCGCCGCGGAAGGCTCGGTGCGCGACTCTCTGTCGCTGCTCGACCAGGCGATCGCACACGCGGCAGGCACCGTGAAGGCGGATGCGGTCAGGCAGATGCTTGGGCTCGCCGACCGCACCCGCGTCATCGACCTGTTCGATTCGCTGGCGCGCGGCGACATCGCGAGCGCCTTCAGGGAGTTCCGCGACCAGTACGACGTCGGCGCCGATCCGATCGTCGTGCTGTCGGACCTCGCCGAGTTCGTCAATTTCGTCACCCGCGTGAAGATCGTGCCGGCGACCGCCGACAACGTCGCCTATGGCGAGACCGAGCGCGTGCGCGCGCGGGATTTCGCCTCGAAGATCTCGATGCGCGTGCTGTCGCGGATGTGGCAGATGCTGCTCAAGGGCATCACCGAGGTGCAGGCCGCGACGCGCCCCGCAGCGGCCGCCGAAATGGTGCTGGTGCGCATCGCCTATGTCGCCGACCTGCCGACGCCCGACGAAGCGATCAAGATGCTGGAGCAGAACGGCGGCGGCTCGCCGGTCGTGGGGGGCGGAAGTGCCGCACGCAGCGGCGCGCCGGGTGCACCGGTGGCCTCCGCGGCGCCGGTTGCCTCGGCTGCACCCATGCGCGCACCGACCTCGTCACCGGCCGGGTTCGGCGGCGGCGCTGCCCGGCCGCAGATGGCCGCGCCCGCGCCGGATCCGCAAGCGGCCGCACCCCAACTGCGCATCACGAGCTTCACCCAGCTCGTCGCGGTCGCCGGGCAGAAGCGCGATCTCATGACCAAGGGCGCGCTCGAAGGCGACATGCGCCTCGTTCGTTTCGAGGAGGGCCGGCTGGAAGTCGCGCTCGAGCCCAACGCCTCCAAGACCATGATTTCGGAGCTCGCGCGAAAATTCGAGCTCTGGACCGGCCGGCGCTGGACCGTGATCGTCTCCAACGAGCAGGGCCAGCCGACGCTGCGTTCGGTGAGCCAGGCGGCGAAGCAGGAACATGCGCGCTCCGCCGAAGCCGATCCGCGCGTGCAGGAGGTGCTGTCGCGTTTTCCCGGTGCGAAGGTCGTCGAGGTCCGCAGGCTTGCCCCCGAGGCGCCGGAAACCAATATGAATGCGGACTATGGCAGTGACGATCCGCCCGATGGTTCCGACGGCGACGATCTCTGATTCGGTTATCGAGGACAGCACCGATGGTCGATATTTTCGGCATGATGAAGCAGGCGCAGCAGCTGCAATCCAAGATGCAGGAGATGCAGGATCAGCTCTCCAACGTCGAGGTCGAAGGCATCTCCGGCGGCGGGCTCGTCGCCGTGCGCATGACCGCGAAGATGGACGTGAAGGGCATCAAGATCGATCCCTCGCTGATGAAGCCGGAGGAGCGCGAGGTGCTCGAGGACCTGCTCGTCACCGCCCTCGGCGATGCCCGCCGCAAGGCCGAGACGGCCGTGCAGGAGAAGATGCAGGCGCTTACGGGCGGGCTCAGCCTGCCGCCGGGTATGTTCGGCCAATAAGATGGGTTCGGTTGCAGGTCCCGAAATCGAGCGGCTGGTCCAGCTCCTCGCACGGCTGCCGGGCTTGGGCCCGCGCTCCGCGCGGCGTGCGGCGCTGCATCTGATCAAGAAGCGCGAAGCGCTGATGATGCCGCTGTCCTCGGCCCTGCAGGTCGCGCTCGACAAGGTCCAGGTCTGCAAGACCTGCGGCAACATCGACACGCAAAATCCCTGCACGGTCTGCACCGATCCGAAGCGCGATCCCACCATCATCGTCGTCGTCGCCGATGTCGCCGACCTCTGGGCGCTGGAACGGGCCAATGCGACCCAGGGGCGCTATCACGTGCTGGGCGCGACCTTGTCGCCGCTCGACGGCGTCGGCCCGCAGGATCTCACCATCGACGCGCTGGTCGCGCGCGCGCATGCTGCCGAGGTGCACGAAATCATCCTGGCGCTGAACGCGACGGTCGACGGCCAGACCACGGCGCACTACATCACCGACCTGCTTCAGGACGCCAACGTAAAAGTAACCCGGCTGGCCCATGGTGTGCCGGTCGGTGGCGAGCTTGATTTTCTCGACGAAGGTACGCTATCGGCCGCCATGCGGCAGCGGACCCTGTTCTAGCCATCCAGACTTACGGAACGGACGACATGACGAAACTTTTCGCCACACGATCGGCTTTGGTCGCGACGATGATGCTGCTGGCGACCCCGGCCATCTCCGCGCAGCAGGACGACGGGGCGCCGCCACCGCCGAAGCCCGGCAAGCCGATCAGTGCCGGCGAGGTGCTCTCGGGCGAATTGAACGCAATGAAGGTGCGCGACGTCAAGAACGTCGGCAAGCGGATTGCGATGTACCAGATCACCTCGGAGCCGCGTCGACTGCCGGCGCCGAACGGGCTGTGCAATCTCGAGACCGGCCCCGAGACGTTCCAGCTCGTCACCTCGAGCGACGCGCAGGCCACGCAGCTGAAATCGTTTGTCGGCAAGGAGATCTCGGTCAAGGTCGACGAAGTCGCCTGCGCCAGCGATCCCGGCCAGATGAGCGAAGCCGTGATCACGAAGTGGAGCCTGATCAGGAAGCAGTAGGGGGGCGAAAATATCGACGTCGTCTCCACGATTCCGGTGTCGTCGCCCGGCTTGACCGGGCGACCCAGTACGCCGCGGCAGCTGTGATGAACCTCGATGTCTCTGGAATACTGGATCGCCCGCTTTCGCGGGCGATGACCAAGACCGGGACTACACCCTCACCGGCCCCAGCGCCTCGAAATGCCCGCGCTTCTGCAGCCAGGCCAGCAGAACCAGGCTCGGGATCGCCACCAGCACGCAAATCGCGAAGAACAGCGGCCAGCCGGTCGTCTCCGCGACATAGCCCGCACTCGCTGACAGATACGTGCGCCCGACTGCCGCAAGCGCGGTGAGCAGCGCGTATTGCGTCGCCGTGTGCAGCGGATTCTGGCACAGCGCGGAGAGATAGGCGACGAAGATCACGGTGCCGATGGCGCTGGTGAAGTTCTCGCAGGTGATGGCAAAGGCCAGCGCCCATTGGCTGGTGCCGACGAAGGCCAGCCAGGAGAAGGAGAGATTGGCGAGCGCCTGCACCACGCCGCCGATCCACAGGCTGGTCGCAAGCGAATAGCGCCGCGCGAGGAAGCCGCCGGCAAAGCCGCCGATCAGCGTTGCCGCGAGGCCGACGCCCTTCACGATCGCCGCATAATCGTTGCGGGAAAAGCCGAGGTCGATCACGAACGGCGCGGTCATCGTGCCAGAGAAGGCATCGGTGAACTTGAACAGCACGACGAAGGCGAGCGCGGCGAGCGCGTCCTTGCGCGACAGGAATTCCGAGAAAGCCCCGATCGCCGCGTGCAGCACGCGCGCGAACGCCGTCTCGGTTTGTGTCGCGGCTTCCGCCCGCACCGATTGCTCGGGCTCGGTCGCGGCCAGCGCGGTAATCGTGCCGATCAGCACCATCGCCGCCATCACCACGTAGCCCCACATCCAGGCCGACGCGCGCGGAATGCCGGTGCCCTCGAAGCCGGACACGATGAACAGCGCGCCCGCGGTCGAGACCAGCATGCCGATGCGATAGGCCGCGACATAGGACGCCATTCCGGCGGCCTGCTCGCTCTCCGGCAGGCTCTCGACGCGGAAGGCGTCGACCACGATGTCCTGCGTCGAGGAGGTGGTCGCGACCAGCAGCGCGCCGAGCGCGACGTAGAACGGCGAGCGCGCGGGATCGGTCAGCGCCAGCAGCAGGATCGCGATGATCAGCAATAGCTGCGAGAACAGCAGCCAGCCGCGCCGCCGTCCGAACGCGCGGGTGAATAGGGGCACATGCAGCGCATCCACCAGCGGCGCCCACAGGAATTTCAGCGTGTAGGGCGTGCCGACCAGCGCAAACAGCCCGATGGTCTTGAGATCGACCCCGGCCTCGCGCATCCACACCAGCAGCGTCGAGCCCGACAGCGCCAGCGGCAGCCCCGAGGAGAAACCGAGGAACAGCACGATCAGCACCCGCGGTTGCAGGTAAACGGCCAGGCCGTCGCGCCAGGAGGTGGGGGCCGTGTCGGCGCCGGCAGGGGAGGTCGCGTCGGGTGCGGTCATGGGGAGGTGTTAGCAGATTCTGGGGGCCACAAGTGAGGTGTCGTCGCCCGGCTTGACCGGGCGACCCCAGTATCCCAGAGGCCGGAGTTATGGAGGACCCGCGATCCCCGAATAGAGATCGTTCCAATCCGGATTGTCTTTCTCGATCAGCGCGATCTTCCAGTCGCGCTTCCACTTCTTCAGTCGTTTCTCCGTTTGATCGCATTCTCGGGATCATCGAACTGCTCGAAATAAACTAGCTTCACGACGCCGTAATCCTTCGTGAAGCTCTCGACCAACTGCAATTTGTGTTCGGCTACGCGACGGATGAGGTCATTTGTCACGCCAATGTAGAGCGTGCCACCAATCTTGCTGGCTAGGATGTACACGTAGTAGCAGCGTGCGCCCATCTGCCGTCTCTGGGATACTGGGTCGCCCGGTCAAGCCGGGCGACGACAGTGTGCCTCAAAACTCACTCCCCCGCCTGGAGCTTCCGCGGGAACAGCTCCGCGGCACCTGCCGCCACCAGATGCGATCCCTCCGGCGCATCGGTCTTGCTGAAATCGAGCTCCTCGATTCTCCCGGCGCGCTTCTCGATCTTGTCGGCGGAGATCAGCACCTGCCGGACGTCCTCGTTCGCGTCGGCAAAATGCTTCTGCAATTTCAGCACGCGGTCGCGCAGGCGTCCCAAATCGTCGCCGAGCTTGATCACCTCGGTGCGGATCTGATCGGCGGCGTCGCGCATGCGCGCGTCCTTCATGATCTGCTGCATCACCTGGATCGCGAGCATCAGTAGCGAAGGCGACACCAGCACGACACGGGCGCGATAGGCCTTCTGGATCACATCGTCGAAACCGTCATGGATCTCGGCGTAGACCGATTCCGACGGCACGAACATCAGCGCCATCTCCTGGGTCTCGCCGGTGACGAGATATTTGTCGGCGATGTCGCTGACATGCTTCATCACGTCGCCGCGCAGCCGCTGCGTGGCGATGCGCCGCTCCTCGTCGGTGCGGGCGTCGTGCAGCGCGGTCATCGCCTCCAGCGGAAATTTGGCGTCGATGCAGAGCGGACGCTGGTCGGGCAGGAACACCACGCAGTCCGGCCGCTTGCCGGTCGAGAGCGTGAACTGGAATTCGTAAGAACCCTTTGGAAGCCCGTCCTGGACGATCGCCTCCATCCGCGCCTGGCCGAAGGCGCCGCGCGACTGCTTGTTGGCGAGCACGTCGCGGAGCGTCGTCACCTGCGTGGTGAGGTCGGTGAGGTTCTTGTGCGCGTTGTCGATGATGCCGAGCCGCTCGTGCAGCGCGCGCAGGCTCTCCATGGTGTTGCGGGTCGAGTGTTCCATGGACTGGCCGACCCGATGGGTCACCGAATCCAGCCGCTCGTTGACCGCGCGCGCCATGTCGGCCTGGCGGCCGGCCAGCGCCTGGGTCATGGCGTCGGCGCGGCCGGCAGCTTCGCTCTGGGCGTGCAGCACCTGGCTGAGGCGCTCCTCGAGCTCGTCCGCGCGGATGGCATTGGCCATGGCGAGTTCCGCACCGCGCCGTCCCGAGCGGGCGATCACCACCGCAATCACCACCAGCAGGATGAGGACGAGGGCGCCGAAGCCGATCAGCGCATCAATGGTGCGGACCGGCCAGTCGCCAGCCAGGAAAATGATCTCGTTCATGGCGGCCCTTGTAGCCGATTCGACACCCTCCGCGAACGAATAGCGAACGCTTATGGTTAACAGCCCCTTAATTTTTATGGTTAACGAAACCTGAAGTTTTATGGTTAGCGGAGGGTTAACGGAGTTCCTCGCCGCATTGACCGCATCCGGCATGCGGCTTAAATCGCGGCCATGGCCCTCAGAGAAATCATCATCCTGCCCGACAAGCAGCTGCGTCTGGTCTCCAAGCCGATCGAGAAGGTCACGACGGAGATCCGCAAGCTTGCCGACGACATGTTCGAGACCATGTACGACGCGCCCGGTATCGGCCTCGCGGCGATCCAGATCGCGCAGCCTCTGCGGCTGATCACCATGGACCTCGCCAAGCCCGACCCGGACGGCGAGACCAAGCCGGAGCCGCGCGTCTTCATCAACCCCGAGATCATCGCGTCTTCCGAGGATCTGTCGATCTACGAGGAAGGCTGCCTGTCGATCCCCGAATATTACGAGGAGGTCGAGCGGCCTGCGAAGGTGCGCGTGCGCTTCACCGACCTCGACGGCAAGGTGCACGAGGAGGACGCCGAAGGCCTCTACGCCACCTGCATCCAGCACGAGATCGACCATCTCAACGGTGTGCTATTCGTCGACTATCTGTCAAAACTCAAGCGCGACCGCGTCATCAAGAAGTTCGAGAAAGCCGCCAAGCGCGCGGAGTAAGTCATTTGTAAGCACCGGTGCTGCCGCGAACTCCCATGCGCTCCCTCCCCCCTTGCGGGGAAGGGCGGGGGAGAGGGGTAGCCCAGGCGGAAGTCTAACCGGGGCGAAGAACTGGTCCGCGCTCATACCGAGAGAGCGCGTCGTGTGGCACCCCTCTCCCTAGCCCTCCCCCGCAAGGGGGGAGGGAACATACCGAGTCCTTGTCATGCCCCTCCGCCTCATCTTCATGGGCACGCCCGATTTCTCCGTGCCGACGCTGCTCGAGCTGGTCTCGCACGGCCACGAGATCGCGGCGGTCTATACGCGCGCGCCCAAGCCCGGCGGACGGCGCGGCCTGCAATTGCAGCCGACCCCGGTCGAGGAAGCCGCGCGAAAGCTTGGCGTGCCCGTGCTGACGCCGAAGTCGCTGAAGACGCCCGAAGCGCTCGACGAGTTTCGCGCCTTCGACGCCGATGCCGCCGTCGTCGTCGCCTATGGCATGATCCTGCCGCAGGCGATCCTCGATGCGCCGAAGCTCGGCTGTTACAATCTGCACGCCTCGCTGCTGCCGCGCTGGCGCGGCGCTGCGCCGATCAACCGCGCCGTCATGGAAGGCGATGCCGAGAGCGGCGTCATGGTGATGAAGATGGATGTCGGCCTCGACACCGGCGACGTCGCCATGGCCGAGCGCATCGCGATCCCCGACAACATGACCGCAATCGATCTGCATGACCGTCTCTCCCGGCTCGGTGCCGATCTGATGGTGCGCGCGATGGCCGCACTCGCCCGCGGCGGGCTCCAGCTCAAGAAGCAGAGCGAGGATGGCGTCACCTACGCCGCCAAGATCGACAAGGCCGAAGCCCGGATCGACTGGACCAGGCCCGCGCGCGCCGTGCTGCGCCACATCCACGGATTGTCGCCGTTTCCCGGCGCCTGGGCCGAGCTTGAGAACGCACGCGTGAAAATCCTGCGCTGCGAGCTGGCAAAGGGCTCCGGCGCACCCGGCGCGGTGCTCGACGACCAGCTCACGATTGCCTGCGGCGAGGGCGCGGTCCGCATCCTCGAGCTGCAACGCGAAGGCAAGGCGCGGATGCAGGCCACGGACTTTCTGCGCGGCGTGCCGGTGAAGCCGCCGATGCGGCTGGCCTGATGCCCCGCTACAAGCTCACCATCGAATATGACGGCGCGCCGTTCTTCGGCTGGCAGGTGCAGGACACGCTGCCTTCCGTGCAGGGCGCGTTAGAGGCGGCGGTGAAGGCGATGACCGGCGCGGATTTGCGCGTGCACGGTGCGGGCCGCACCGACGCCGGCGTGCATGCGCGCGGCCAGGTCGCGCATGTCGACATCGACAAGCAGTTTCCGCCGGGCCGTTTTCGCGACGGATTGAATGCGCATCTGCGCCCGCATCCAATCGCGGTGCTGGAGGCAGAGGTCGTCCCTGACACCTTCGAGGCACGCTTCTCGGCCGTGAAGCGGCACTACCGCTACCGCGTCGTCAACACCCGCGCCAATCTCGCGCTCGATGTCGGTCACGCCTGGCGCGTGCCGCGCCGGCTCGATGCCGATGCGATGCATGCGGCGGGACAACGCCTGCTCGGCAGGCACGATTTCACGACGTTTCGCGACACCGAGTGCCAGGCCAAATCGCCGGAGAAGACGCTCGACCAGCTCGACGTGCTGCGCGACGGCCGCGAGATCACGATTCTCACCTCGGCGCGCTCCTTCCTGCACAGCCAGGTGCGCTCGATGGTGGGATCCCTGGTGTGGGTCGGCGAGGGCCGCTGGACCGCGGACGATCTCTCCGCGGCGCTCGAAGCCCGCAACCGCGCGGCGTGCGGTATCGTCGCGCCGCCTGACGGGCTGTATCTGATGAAGGTGGATTATTAGACGAGAGCCAGACGCCCTTGCCTCATCATCAGTGTCATGCCCCGGCTTGACCGGGGCATCCAGTACGCCGCGGCCTCTCGATGCTATCGCTGCTGTCTCGGAGTACTGGATCGCCCGGTCAAGCCGGGCGATGACAGTGGAGTGATGGGCGAGAGTTGAGTCTCACCCAAAATACCGCGCCAAAATCCCCCGATACACCTGCGTCAGCTTCTCCAAATCCACCACCGGCACGCGCTCGTCGACCTGGTGCATGGTCTGGCCGACCAGGCCGAACTCGATCACCGGACAGTAGCTCGAGATGAAGCGCGCATCCGAGGTGCCGCCTGAGGTCGACAGCTCCGGCTTGCGCCCGGTCACCTCCTCGATCGCGGAGACCGCGAGGTCGGTGAACGGGCCGGGCTTGGTCACGAACACATTCGAGTTCGAGGGCTCCCAGACGATGCGGGCGCGGATGCGGTTGCCGCAGGCTTTCGTCAGACGTGTCTCGACCAGCTCGCGCAGGCTCGCCTGGGTGTGGTTGTCATTGTAGCGGATGTTGAACTTTGCGCGGGCCTCGCCGGGGATGACGTTGTTGGCCTTGTTGCCGACGTCCACCGAGGTGA
The DNA here is from genome assembly GCF_059512345.1 of Bradyrhizobium sp. Unk1. Lineage (NCBI taxonomy): Bacteria > Pseudomonadati > Pseudomonadota > Alphaproteobacteria > Hyphomicrobiales > Nitrobacteraceae > Bradyrhizobium > Bradyrhizobium sp. Unk1. The sequence goes on along the minus strand of NZ_JCAMOP010000054.1, from coordinate 23,166 downwards.
ATTCGAGATTGGAGGCCTGGAACTGCGCGCTGCCATGGTCGAGCGGCTCGTCACTGATCGCCACGATCAGCCGCGAGATATCAGGCACCGGATTGGAGGCACGGTGCGGATAGGCGACATGGCCCTGCACGCCGTCGACATAGAGCGTGCCGGACTGCGAGCCGCGGCGGCCGACCTTGATGGTGTCGCCGAGCGTCTCGACGTTGGAGGGCTCGCCGAGCACGCAATGGTCGAACTTTTCGCCGCGCTCCGCGGCCCATTTCAGCAGCTTGATGGTGCCGTTGATGGAGACGTCTTCCTCGTCGCCCGTGATCAGGAACGAGATCGAGCCCTTTCCATCGGCGCGCGGCGTGCCGCCATTCGCGGCGAGATGCTCGAGCACGGCTGCCACCGAGCAGGCGATGCCACCCTTCATGTCGACCGCGCCGCGGCCGTGCAGAAAGCCGCCCCGGACCTCGCCCGAGAACGCGCCGACGCTCCAGGCGCTCTCGTCGCCGGGCGGCACCACGTCGGTGTGGCCGGCGAAGGTGATGTGCGGGCCTTCAGTGCCGATCCGCGCATAGAGATTGTCGACGTCGGCTGTGCCTGCTTCGCTGAAGGTCACGCGGTGGCAAGTGAAGCCGGCAGCGTTGAGGGCTTTCTCAAGCACCCCCAGCGCACCGGCATCGGCCGGAGTTACCGAGGGGCAGCGGATGAGATCGCGGGCAATCGAGAGAGCATCGGTCATGCGCTCCGCTTAACATGCATGCCGCCGGGTGGGCTAGCGCTGGGCGGCACCAATTCCAGCTCGCTTTGCTGGTCCCAGCTTTTTGCAGGGGACGAGCCGTCCTCGGTCTCGGCCAATGGATCAGGACCGAACCGATTGTCGCCGGTACTGCCGGGGACGCAGAACATCTCGACGAAGCCCCACAGCCACAGACTGGAAGCGCCGAGGCTGAATGGAAGCGTCCAGTTGGAGTCGGGCAGCAGATCCGAGAACTGGCTGAACAGGCCGGGCACGACGAAGAAGGCAATGATCCACCGGCCACTCCTGTCGCGATCATGCAGCCGCTTGATCGCAGTCGCGAGATAGATCCAGAGGAACAGCGACAAGCCGAACGCCTTCAGGATCAGGTTGGTGCGATCAACGGGCGCCAGCGAGCGATAGGCCCGGGGATCGACCAGCTTGAAGAGGTCGTCGAGGCCGAAGTCGAAATCGAGTTTCAGGGATAGCTTCAACGCCCCCTCGGCCTCGATGAGGTGGATCACCTGACCGATCACGCCGAGCAGCGCCGCCAGCAGCGCGACGATGAGCAGCGCCTGCCACAGCAAAGCGCGGTTGATGCGGCCGTCGAAGCGAAAGAGGTACCAGGTCCAGTCCATGGCGAAGGTTCCGGGCAGCGGAGGCCGTCCGGTGATTGGTCGCGATGGAGGGATAGAGGGTTCGATTGGCGCCGCAAGGGGCTCTTTCACCTCGCCCCGCTTGCGGGAGAGGTGAAAGAGAGAATCTTATCAATCCCGCAGCAGCTCGTTGATGCTGGTCTTCGAGCGCGTGCGCTCGTCGACGCGCTTGACGATCACGGCGCAGGCCGTGCTCGGGCCGATGTGGCCGTTCTTCATCGGCTTGCCGGGCAGCGCGCCGGGCACGACGACCGAATATTCCGGCACCTCGCCCACGAAGACCTCGCCGGTCTCGCGATCGACGATCTTGGTGGAGGCGCCCAGGAACACGCCCATCGCCAGCACCGCGCCCTTGCGCACGATCACGCCTTCGGCGACCTCGGAGCGCGCGCCGATGAAGCAGTCGTCCTCGATGATCACGGGCTCGGCCTGGAGCGGCTCGAGCACGCCGCCGATGCCGGCGCCGCCGGAGATGTGCACGCGCTTGCCGATCTGCGCGCAGGAGCCGACGGTGGCCCAGGTGTCGACCATGGTGCTCTCATCGACATAGGCGCCGAGATTGACGAAGGACGGCATCAGCACGACGTTCTTGGCGATGAAGGCCGAGCGGCGCACCACCGAACCCGGCACCGCGCGAAAACCGGCATCGCGAAAACGGTTCTCGCCCCAGCCCTCGAACTTCGAGGGCACCTTGTCCCACCAGGTCGCCTTGCCGGAGCCGCCGGGAATGACACCCATGTCGTTGAGGCGGAAGGACAGCAGCACGGCCTTCTTCAGCCATTGATTGACCTTCCACTTGCCGTCGGCCCCGCGCTCCGCGACGCGGGCCTCGCCCTTGTCCAGGATCTCCAGCGCCTGGTCCACGGCCTCGCGCACCTCGCCCTTGGTCGAGGTCGAGATGCCGTCACGCGCGTCGAAGGCGCTGTTGATGGTGGATTCGAGGGCGGACAGGGACATCGGGATTTCCTCTAGGGAACGGAATTTTGGTGGATTGGGAGGCTTTTTCCGGATTTGGCGGGGAGGAGTCAAGCTTGGTTCGCTGTCATCACCCGCGAAAGCGGGTGATCCAGTACGCCGCGGCGGTTGTGATGAATCGAGATGGCAGTGATTACTGGATACCCCGCTTTCGCGGGGTATGACGACCTAGTTGGGACGCAACAGTCCCGCCAAAAACCCCGCCAGATCATCCGTGACGTGGTCGACATGGGGCGCGTCCCGGCCCTCCAGTTCCCAGTCCTCCCGCACCACTTCCTTGGTGCCGTCAGGCACCACCAGCACAGTGGTCATGCCGAGCGCGTGCGGGACGGTGAGGTTGCGAGCGAGGTCCTCGAACATCGCAGACCGGGTCGGATCGACCGCATGGTCTTCGAGGAATTTTTGATAGGTCAGCGGCGACGGCTTCGGCTCGAACCCGGCGGCGATGATGTCGAACACGCCGTCGAAATGCGTGGCGAGGCCGAGCCGCGCCAGCACGGCATCGACATGGTCGACCGAGCCGTTGGTCAGGATCAGCTTGCGGCCCGACAGTCTTGCGATGGCTTCGCCGAGGGCCGGGTTCGGCTCCAGCGGCGAGTGGTCGATCTTGTGGACATAGGCGAGGTAGTCGTCGGCGCGCACGCCATGCAGGGTCATCATGCCGCGCATGGTGGTGCCGAAGCGCTGATAATAATCCTTCTGGATCTTGCGCGCTTCCTCCGGACCGATGTTCAGCCAGTTGCAGACGAACTCCCCGATCCGCGCATCGACCTGCTGCCACAGATTGACGTGGTGCGGGTAGAGCGTGTTGTCGAGGTCGAACACCCAGGTGTCGACGTGGGCAAAGGTGCGGCGTGGATTCATCACTGGTCTCTCAATCACGGCATCGCAAAGCGCAGCGTCTTGCCGCCGCTCGACATGTCCACCACGCCGAAACCCGTCGCCGCGAATCCGCGCGCGCCGCAATCGGCATGCTCGTTGGTCTCGAACTTGGTCTCGCGCGTGCAGAGCTGCTTGTCGCCGCCCCAGTTCAGCGGCTTGTCCTTCAGCTTGATGACGCGGTTGTCGGCGTCGATGGCTTCAGCGAAGCTGAAGATCTGCTTCGGCTGCCCGGTCACATCGGGGTGCAGGCACGTCCTGGGATCGATGCGATACCAGCCGCGGCTCGTCACGGACTTGCCGTCGTCGGTGGCGACCGCCGCCATCACCTTGTGCGGCGTGTCGTTGCACCAGGTCAGGCCGGTTGCAGAAGGCGTCTGCACCGCATCGACCATGGTCTTGAAGAAGTTCGGCGACGACATGATGTCCGCCGCCAGTCCGCGGCTCTTCAGGAAGGCGGCAAGTGCTGCTTGCGTCTTCGGCCCGTCGACGCCGTCGATCGGCGCGGCGTCGTAGCCCGCGATCACCAGCAGTCGCTGGATGCCGGCGAGGCGGGCCTGCTCGTCGTCATATTCGGAATCCTCGGCGAGATAGGCCGTGAAATTGCCGTCCGCGGCTTGCGTCGGCGTGATCTGGGTGAAAGGGACTTGCGTCTGGCCGCTGCGGCATTGCCGCGCGGCCGCGATGACGAAATTGTCCTGCGCCACGCACAGCGTGTCGCTGCCGTTCTGCGGGATCGGCGAGGCGCCGTAGACGCCGAGCGCGCGGGCATTGAGCAGGATGCGGTCGGCGGTCAGCGTGCCCTGCACCACGACGCGGCAGGTGGCGGGATCGATCCTGAACCAGCCGCGCGTCGCGGTCGCCGCCTTGTCGTCGATGCCGATCGCGGCCTCGACGACATAGGACATGCGGTTGCAGATTTTCAGGTCGGCCAGGGCGGGCGCGGAGGAGAAGAAGAACGAGATGGCCGCGGCGGGCAGCGTCATCAGGAAACGCGTCAGGGTCGAGCGGCGGGGGCGCTGAACTCTCGGCTCGTCATGCCCGGCCTTGTGCCGGGCATCCACGTTCTTGGCGCGAGACGAAAGGTCGTGGATGGCCGGGACAAGCCCGGCCATGACGGCTTGCTTTGGCCCGCTCATCATCACTTATGGATCAGCGTTCCCGTGCCCGTGTTGGTGAAGAGCTCGAGCAGCACCGCGTGCTGCGTCTTGCCGTCGATGATGACGACGCCCTCCACGCCCTGTTCGAGCGCGTAGATGCAGGTCTCGACCTTCGGAATCATGCCGCCGGAAATGGTGCCGTCGGCGATCAGCTTTCGCGCGTCCTTCACCGAAAGCTGCGGGATCAGCTTCTTCGACTTGTCGAGCACGCCAGGTACGTCGGTGAGCAGCAGCAGGCGCTTTGCCTTCAGTGCGCCGGCGACCGCACCGGCAAAGGTGTCGGCGTTGACGTTGAGCGTCTGGCCTTCCTTGGAGGTCGCGAGCGGCGCCAGCACCGGGATCAGCTCGTAGCCGATCAGCTGGTTGAGCAGCGTGAGGTCGACCTTCTCGGGGTCGCCGACGAAGCCGAGATCGATCGCCTTCTCGATGTTCGAACCCGGATCGACGATGGTGCGCGTCGTCTTCGACGCCTTCACCATGTTGGCGTCCTTGCCCGACAGCCCCACGGCCTTGCCGCCGGCTTCGTTGATGTAGCCGACGATCTGCTTGTTGACGGAGCCGGCCAGCACCATCTCGACGATCTCGATGGTCGCGGCATCGGTGATGCGCAGGCCTGCTGCGAACTCCGACTGGATGCCGAGGCGCTTGAGCATGGTCGCGATCTGCGGCCCGCCGCCATGCACCACCACCGGGTTGATCGCGGTCTGCTCGAGCAGCACGATGTCGCGGGCAAAGTTCTTCGCGGTCTCCTCGTCGCCCATGGCATGGCCGCCATATTTGATGACGATGGTTTCCTCGTCATACTGCTGCATGTGCGGCAGCGCTTCGGACAGGATGCGGGCCTGGTCGAGCGGGGAGATGTCGGTCATGAGGCGGATCTCGCTGGCGGGACTGTCGGTGCGCGTTCTATCCGATTGGCGGGCGCGGCGCAAAGTGGTCTTCATGCCCCGGACGCAGGCGCGTAGCCCGGATGGAGCGAAGCGTAATCCGGGAATCTAGCCGCGAATTCGGCCCCGGATTGCGCTTCGCTCCATCCGGGCTACGGGCGCTACGGGCTGCGCTTGGCCACCACCGCCGCGAGCGTCACCGCCAGCCAGCTCAAGATCATCACCGTCCCACCCGTCGGCGCGGCATACGGAAACAGCGCGTGCCCCGCATATTGCCGCAAGGTGAGATCGCCCGCGAACAGCGCGGCGCCGATCACCAAGCCGAACGCCGCGATGAGGCCAATTCCGCCGTGCAGAAGGCCGCGCGCGAGCAGGGCGACGCCTGCGAGTATGGCAGTTGCGTGAAACAGCAGCATGGCGCTGGCGGAGGCGAGCCGGCTGGCGTCGGCGTCGTGAGCGGAGGCGGCGGCCAGCGCGACGCCGGCGGCGCCCATCAAACCGGCAAGCCCAATCAGCAGGCGGAATGCAGGCGTCACGAGGTTCGCTCTTCCAGCAGCTTCGCCATCGCGGCACGCAGCTCGGCCATGCCGGTCGAGCTCCGCGACGAGGTCGCGAGCACGTTCGGAAACGCCGCCGGATGTTTTGCCAGCGCGGCCTCGGTCTCGGCGATGCGGGACTGAAGCTCGGACGCCTTCACCTGGTCGGCCTTGGTCAGCACGATCTGGTAGCTCACCGCGGAACGGTCGAGCGTCCCCAGGATTTCGAGATCGACGTCCTTGAGGCCATGGCGCGCGTCGATCAGCACGTAGACGCGTGCGAGCGAGGCGCGCCCCAGCAGGAATTTGTGGATCAGCTCGGTCCAGGACGCGACTTGCGTCTTCGGCGCCTTGGCGTAGCCATAGCCGGGCATGTCGACGAGGCGCAGGTCCTTCTTGCCGGGGACCTCGAAGAAGATCAGTTCCTGGGTGCGGCCCGGCGTATGCGAGGTACGCGCAAGCGCGTTGCGGCCGGTCAGCGCGTTGATCAGGCTGGACTTGCCGACATTGGAGCGGCCGGCAAAGGCGATCTCCAGCCCGTCCATCGGCGGCAGCGTCGCAATCGAGGGCGAGGCCCAGATGAACTGCCAGTCGCGGGTGAACAGCTTTCGCCCGGTCTCGATCAGCTTCGCATCTTTGTCGTCGGTCATGCGAAGGCCTTCAGTTGTTTACCTTCGTCATTGCGAGCGAAGCGAAGCAATCCAGAAATGCATCCGCGGAGGGACTCTGGATTGCTTCGTCGCTTCGCTCCTCGCAATGACGGAGAGCTACGTCGCCTTCTTCGCGAACGTCGCCTTGAGATTGTCGAACAGCTCCACCTTCACGCCATTGCGGCGCATGATGAAGCTCTGCTGGAGGACCGAGAGCGTGTTGTTCCAGGCCCAGTAGATCACGAGACCCGCCGGGAAGCCCGCCAGCATGAAGGTGAAGATCAGCGGCATCCAGTTGAAGATCAGCTGCTGGGTCGGATCCGGCGGCGTCGGGTTCAGCTTCATCTGGAACCACATCGTGATGCCCATGATGATCGGCCAGATGCCGAGCGCGAGGTAGTGGCCGAACAGCGGAAGGGTAGTCGGATCGAACGGGATCAGCCCGAACAGGGTGAAGAGGTTGGTCGGATCGGGCGCAGAGAGATCCTTGATCCAGCCGAAGAACGGCGCATGCCGCATCTCGATGGTGACGAACAGCACCTTGTAGAGCGAGAAGAACACGGGGATCTGGATCACCACGGGAAGACAGCCGGCGACCGGATTGATCTTCTCCTTGCGGTAGATCTCCATCATCTCCTGCTGCTGCTTCACCTTGTCGTCGGGAAAGCGCTCCTTCAGCGCCTGAAGCTGCGGCTGCACCGACTTCATCTTCGCCATCGAGGCGTAGGACTTGTTGGCCAGCGGGAAGAACAGCAGCTTGACGATCACGGTGACGAGCAGGATCGAGATGCCGAAATTGCCGAAGAAGCGGTAGAAGAAGTCGAGGCCGAGGAACATCGGCTTGGTGATGAAGTAGAACCAGCCCCAGTCGATCAACAGATCGAAATGGTTGAGGCCGAGCTCCTTGTTGTAGCCGCCGAGACCGGCGAACGGGAACACGCCGACGACGCCGGCTTCCTTGGCGCCGGCGAACAGCCGCGCGTTCGCGGTCGCAGTGCCGCCGATCGCGACGGTGACGGGGTCGAGCAGATAATCGGTCTGGTAGGTGTGGACGTTGCCGACCGGGTTCGACGAGAAACGCGCCTGGAGCTGTGCACTGGTGTCCGGCAGCAGCGCCGAAGCCCAGTACTTGTCGGTGATGCCGAGCCAGCCATTGGTGGCCTTGAAGTTCACCGCCTTGGCTTCGTCGATCTTCTTGTAGGCGTATTCCTGCAGGCCATCGAGATAGCCGATCAGGCCTTCATGCAGGATGTAGTAGCCGGAGACCTGCGGCGTGCCGTGGCGCGAGATCAGCGCGAACGGGTAGAGCGTGACAGGCGCGTTGCCGACATTGCTCACCTCGTCCTTGAGCGTGAAGAGATAATGGTCGTCGACCGCGATGGTGCGGCGGAAGGTGAGGCCCTCGCCATTGTCCCACTTCAGCACCACCGGCGTTGTCGGCGTCAGGCTGCCGCTGCCGTCCTGCTGCCAGAGGGTCTGGGCGTCCGGCAGCTTGGCGGTCACGCCCGTTGCCGGCACCCAGCCGAACTCGGCGTAATAGGGTTCTGCGGTGCCCGAGGGCGAATAGAGCACGATCGGCGGCGACTTCGGGTCGACCGTCTCGCGGTATTGCACCAGCGCGATGTCGTCGATGCGGCCGCCCTTCAGCGAGATGCTGCCGGCAATCCGCGGCGTGTCGATCTTCACGCGCGGGCTGGCGGCAATCGCGGTCTCGCGGGCAACGACCGGCTGGGCCTGGTTCGCGGCCGGTGTTGACGGCTGGGCCGCGCTGCCGGGCTGCGGCGCGGCGCCCGGCGTTGCGGAGGCAGTCGGCTGCGGCGTGTTCTTCTGGAGCTCGGCCTGCGCCTGCTGCTGGGCGCGCTGCTTCTCCATCGCCGGCACGTTGTAGAAATACTGCCAGGCGATCAGCACCAGGCCGGAGAGAATGACGGCGAGGATGGTATTGCGATTGTCGGTCATCACTATTGTCTCGTCATCAATCCGGTTTGCGGCTGGTCGCAGGAGCGGGGCCGGGCCTTGAGCCGTCAGTTCTTGGGCCGCGTCCCTTGTGCGTATGCCGCGCAGGCTTCGTGAACGCTATGCGCAGATCGTCGAGCATGGTGGCGAAGTCGCGCGAGAGCGCGTCCCTTCGGCCGACCAGTACATAATCATGATGGGGCTGCATCGACACCGGATCGAGCCGCTTCACCAATTCGCGAAGCCGGCGCCGGATGCGATTGCGCTCGGGGGCGTTGCCGTTCTTTTTGGTAACGGTGAAGCCGATCCGGATCGGGCCGCTGTCGTCGCGGCGGCGGCTTTGCAGGACGAACGCGGGATTATTCGCCCGCGCGCCATTGGCAACGGCGAGGAAATCCGCCCGCTGCCTCAGCCGATCCATGATGAAATCCCAAAAATGGGGGTCCGGCTCAGGCGCTCAGACGCTTGCGGCCGCGGGCGCGGCGGGCGGCGAGAACCTTGCGGCCGCCGGCAGTGGCGAGACGGGCACGGAAGCCGTGACGGCGCTTGCGCACCAGTTTGCTGGGTTGATAAGTCCGCTTCACGGGTTTTTCTCCGCTGACCGGGCAATTTGCCTGTAGAATTGATGATAAAGTCCGGAAGATGCGGCCCAAAACGGGCCCTTTTCGGCCCCAAGAGAGCCGCTCCCGGCGTGCGCACCGGGTCATCGCGGACAATTTGCGCGGCTTATAAGCGAGCGTCTTCTTTTCGTCAACGTCGCAAGAGCGCGCTGTTCCGGTGAATATCACTGTTTGCGCGGGGTTTTTAACCCTTGAGGTGGCGACTCGCGATATCAGACCTTACATCCCACCTTGAGAGATTAGCGATCCGTAATTTGACCGGCCCCCGGCCGGGTCGCATCCTTCATCAGCCAGGCTCTATTACAAAGCCAACAGGGGCGAACTTCGTGGCAGCGACAGACCTCCAGCCGGTCCATGATGCGGATCAGCCGGGCCAGCCGGCGATGCGGCCGCGTGGGCCCAGCGGGCTCGGGCTATCCGGCAAGCTGTTGCTGCTCACCGTCCCCCTGGTGATGATCGCCGCCGTCCTGCTCTACGTGCCCGCCATCGCCAACTTCTGGGTCAACCGGCTCAATGACCGCGTCGCGGCGGCCAACACCGCCGCGCTGGTGCTCGACGCCGCCCCGCTCGGCATGGTGCCCGAGTCGCTGTCGCGCGAGATCCTGAAAAGCATCAATGCGCGTGCCGTCGCCATCAAGATGGGGCAGCAGCGGCGGCTGCTCGCCAGCGACAACCTTCCCACCGCTATCGAGCATGACATCGACCTGCGCGACATGACGGTGTGGGAGGCGATCACCGGCTCGTTCCGGATGATGCTCGAGACCGGCAACCAGGCCATCCGCATCGTCGGACCCGGCGTCGGCAACGCCCAGTTCATCGAGATCGTGACCGATGAGCTGCCGCTGCGGCAGCAGATGTATCGCTTCTCCCGCAACGTCGTGGTGGTCGCGCTGATCATCGCGGTGCTGACCGCGGGCCTGGTCTATCTCGCGCTGCATTATCTCTTCGTGCGCCCGATGCGGCGGCTGACCGCGAGCCTGGTCGGTTTCCACGAAAACCCCGAAAGCTCGGCGCGGATCATCGTGCCGAGCCAGCGCAGCGATGAAATAGGCGTCGCCGAGCGCGAATTGTCGGACATGCAGCGCGACCTGATGTCGATGCTGCATCAGAAGAGCCGGCTCGCCGCCCTCGGCCTCGCGGTCTCCAAGATCAACCACGATCTGCGCAATCTGCTCGCGTCGGCCCAGCTTCTGTCCGACCAGCTCGCCAGCGTGCCGGATCCGCGGGTGCAGCGTTTTGCACCGAAGCTGGTGCGCTCGCTCGAGCGCGCCATCGCCTTCTGCCAGTCGACGCTGTCCTACGGCCGCGCCCAGGAAGCGGCGCCCGACCGCCGCATGCTCCTGATCGAGCCTGTCGTGCTGGAGGTGCGCGAAACCGCGGGCCTCGCCAGCGACGCTTCGATCGCCTGGGTCGCCGCGATCGAGCGCGGGCTTGCGGTCGATGCCGATCCCGACCAGCTCTTCCGCGTGCTGCTCAACCTCGTCCGCAACGCCGCCCAGGCGCTGGAAAGCCATTCGTCGGGCGACGGCGGGGCGCAGCAGATCCGGATCACCGGAAAGCGCGAAGGTGCCGTTGCCATCCTGGAGGTCTCCGACACCGGCCCCGGTGTCCCCCAGAAGACCCGGGACCATCTGTTCGAGGCGTTCCAGACCTCCGGCCGCCCCGGCGGCAGCGGGCTTGGTTTGGCGATCGCCGCCGAGCTGGTCCGCGCCCATGGCGGCGAGATCCATCTGGTCGAGGGCACCATCGGCGCCACCTTCCGGATCGTCATCCCCGACCGCCCCGTGGAACTCCTCTCCATCCGCAACGAGCGGCAGAGGGCGTAGGTCGGCCAGAGGCCGACCCGGGAAATCGTCACCTCCCTGTAAAATCTCCCCACCCCGGACCTTGCCAATCGAGGCAAGAGCGGTTAGTCAGAGCGCTCTTTCGCACCCCTCCGGCGCTGTCCGGAGGCTGCCTGCGGGCCCAGCCCGCACTGTTCGCGAAAAACGCGCCCGTAGCTCAGCTGGATAGAGCATCAGACTACGAATCTGAGGGTCGGACGTTCGAATCGTTCCGGGCGCGCCATTCATGTCATTGATTGGCATCGCGTTTTTCTTTCTTGTCCAATGCGTTGGCAGCGCTGGTTTGCAGTTGGTTTGCAAACTTTGTTCGAGGGCTGTTCTCGAAATTGAAGATCGCCTGCTCGGCGAGGCCGCGGGTCCGAGCAAGGTACCGTTCCAGAATCTTGTGAACCGTCTTAAGGCTGTGACCGGTAATGGTCGCGATCTGCTGCGGCGTGCAGTTGGCCTCGGATAGCAACGTCACGGCGGTGCCGCGAAGGTCGTGGAAGTGCAGCTCGACCGGCTCGTCCTGACCGGGCAGGCGGACCGATTGCAATCCGGCCTTCGTCATGGTCCGGTCCCATAGCGTGTTGAAGTAGCGCGCCTTGAACGACTGGCCGGTCTTGGTGGTCAGGACCAACGGCGAGATCTGCTTCACGTCGTCAAGCATGCGGCGCAGGGCGGCGGTGCAGGGGATCTGGATCAGGGGCGCCATCTGCCCATGCCGGCGCGCCTTGCCCTGCCTAAGCTCGATGTGAGTGCCCTTGTAGGCCGACCACGGCAGGCGGAGTAGATCACCTTCGCGCTGGCCGGTGTGCAGGGCGAGGATCAGCGCGCGCTGCATCTCGAGCGGCGCCACCGCCATGAACGCGGCGAAGTGCTCGGGCAACCAAATGATCTCGCTGCGGTCGACATGATAGAGGCGATTGAATCCTCGGATGTGGTTCGCTGTTAACGTCCCTCGGTCGACAGCCCATGTGATCATTGCGCTGATTGCCGACAGCCGGTTGTCGGCCTCGCGCTGACCCGACTGACGGGCAACCTTCTCGCGCCAGTCGAGCACGTCTTTGCGGACGTGGGGATCATCGAGCGCGGCGATCGGCAAGGTGCCGAACTCGCCCTCGGCCTTCGTCAGCATCCGCTTGTACTCGCCCTGCGTGCTGGGCGCGAGCTTCTGCTCGAACTCGACGCTCGTGGTATAGGAGCGGACAAGGCTATTGAATGTGCCGACGTGCCGATCGCGGATCAGCTTCTCGGCGGCGGCGTAGTCCGCAATGAACTCGGCGCATCCGGGCTCGCCGTGAAGACGCTTGAGTGTGGCGCGGTGATACCAATATTTCCGGCGCGTACCGTCTTTCAGCGTCTTGTAGGTCGGGAAAACGCCTTCGAGGTTAGCCCTGACCACGTTCCGCCCTCCATTTTTCGAGAGGCGTAAGCAAGGGGGAATTCTGCTCCGGTTCTGTCGGACCGGCAATGACAATGATGCGCCCCTCAGGCGAGACCTCGACCCGCGCGACCGCCAGACCGGCCTGCACCGCGGCCCGGATGGCTCTGACGAGGTCGGATTGCTTGAAGGTCGGGCGGGCCCGACTCACGGCTAGGGCTCGAGGTCCTGATCAACCTCAACCGTGATCTGATGGTCTAAGCCTAGGGTGTCGCCGCCAAGGAAGTGCTTGACCGCGCGCACCTTGCCCGTCGTCAACCTCGACTCCGGGAATCCGTCGAGACCACCAATCCGAATCTGACCGCCCACCGCGAAAGGCCCCAGCGGCGACTCGGTCTCGATCTTGATGCTATTCGGGTCGCCGCCGCTCCAGTGATGAACGTTGATAAGCACGGAGTATGTGACCCTGCGAGGTTTCAGCGTGATGATGTCGGTCATCGTACCGCCTCCTCTAATGATGCCAAGTTGAGACCATCTCTCTGGCATTCTGAGATGGTGGCAACCTGATCATCGATCGCCTTGAGCAAGATTTCTCGCACTTGCTCTTCGGTACACGTCTCTCCGACAGTCTGATCGGAAACCCCCATTGATTCCATGGCAGTGGCGATACCAGATAAAAACTGTCCGATAATGAGTTTGCTGTGAGCTGCGCTGAAACCACACTCTCTCAACATATTTTCTAGATCCATCATTGCTCTATTCCTTTCAGGCAATGCCGGCTTCCGGCCGGCGCGGCACATCTCAGGACTGCATTGTCTTCTCGGCTTGCTCGCGCTCGGCTCTCTCCCGAACGGATCTATTCAGCTCGGTGGTCATTGATGACAAGTTGCGAGCAGCCCACTCCTGCAGTTTCTGACGCACGTCAGAGGCGACCTTCACGGTCAGCATTGAAGTGTCTTGCGCTTGATTCACACCGGCCTCCTATGTCGACAATGTTGACAAAGCCAATGCGGAATATTGATTTGCATCGCACGGCAGAACAAGGGCAGCCGTTCCTATACGTGCGAGGTATCCGCCACGAAATCGGTAGCGCGATACAGAAATTTCCTTGGGGTGGCGCTGGAGCGGTCTCCGCAATAACCCACGAAAAGTTCAAGCCCGCCGCGCGGTGAACGGCGGGCCTTGCTGCGATGATGATGGCGGATCAGCGCGCGGCGCGCTCGGCGTCGAGCTCGAGGATCGTCGCAATGATCCCGTCATCGTCATCGAACTCGGCGTGACGCACGATCCTGATCTTGGCGTCCAGGCCGGTGGACGTGAAGGCCGGGGTCGCAACGATCTTACGCTGCAGGTCGCACGTCTCTTGGATGAGGTTCGTAGGGGCGCCTTTCATGGGGTCACGTTTGACCGCGAGATCCCACTTGGCCGAAAGGATATCATGGTGCTCGATCATCGCGAGCAGTGCGGCGTCGGGGTGGTTAGACGTGGTAGAACGTTCGGCAGCCTGGGCCATGTGTAACCTCCAGTGGCTTCGGTTAGGCTCGGTCGCGTGTTCGCAGCACGTCGGCCGGGCCGCTCGGCGAGCAGCAACGCGATGCTGCGCCGAGTTTCTGGTGCACGTCAACTTTCTGCTCGTACGGCACGCCGATTTCGCGAGCAGTAACAGACTTTGAATGCACCACATTGGTGCAGCACGCGAAGTTGATCAGCGCATTATGCACTGCTTCGTCCGCACCGCGCGCTTCGGCATGATCTCCGTGATCGGCTCTACCGCGGCGGTCTGCTGGGGCAAGGTGAAGAACCGGGCGCGCGCCTCACTCAGTCGAGAGTTTCGAAATCGAGTAACTTGCCGGATTTGCCGACGTGAGAAGGTCGGTGTGCCCCGTGGTTCCGGACAGCAGATAAGCAAGGCTGGTTTTCGCTAGATCCATTCTGCGAAGCGCTTCTGCATGCCGTACGCAGAAGGCGGTTAAGGTGAGGTCGCGCCGCGCGGCCTGCACCTCGTGCAACGCATGATCAATTGCCTCAGTAACAACGTAACCAATCATTACCTTGCTCCAGATGATGCTCGTCCGGTCGGCGGCCCGTTGCTCACACTCGGGCACCTGTAGCGAACTCGCCGGTTGTGGCTTATCTGCGGCCCTCCAAACGCCATGGCTGCTCGATGTCCGGTTTCGAGGGCGGAGCGGACTGAGAATGGCGCGGGGCGTCACGCCGGCTTGTGACCCATTGCGGACATTGGGCGTTCTCGTCAGTCCTCGACGGCGCAGTAGCGCAGCCTGGATTGCGGTCATGGAAAATCGCGACGAGCGCAGACGAGGTATCTGCGCTACCTTTCACTTGTAACGCTAGAGGCTTAGCGGTGTAATCCCACCAGGTTACTGCTCTGATGCGGGGCGGGTCATGACCAACTCGTTGGTCGTGCGCAAGGGGACGAATCTGGCGAGGCGCCTGCGGGTGCAGCGTGCCGCGCAATACGTCCGGATGTCGAGAGAACTTCAGCGTTATTCGATCGAGAACCAGCGCGCAGCAATTGCCGCTTACGCGGCAGCTAACGGCCTCACGATTGTCCGGACCTATGAGGATGAAGGCCGGAGCGGCCTACGGATCAAAGGCCGGCCGGGCCTCATCGAACTGATCGAAGATGTCCAATCAGGCCAGGCCGACTTCGATCAGATCCTTGTCTATGACGTCAGCCGGTGGGGGCGCTTCCAGGACGCCGACGAGAGCGCCTACTACGAGTTCCTGTGCAAGATGAATGGTGTCCGTGTCGAGTATTGCGCCGAGATATTCAAGAACGACGGCAGCTTTCTTTCCGGCATGGCCAAGTACATGAAGCGAGGCATGGCCGCGGAATGGAGTCGAGAACTCGGCGTCAAGGTGCACACCGGACTTTGCCGGGTCGCAAGCCTCGGCTACCGCGTCGGCGCTCCCGTCGGCTACGGCCTGCGCAGAGTGATGGTCGATGACAGCGAGCATCCGAAAGGACAGCTCGACAAGGGGCAGTACAAGGCTCTGCAATCGGATCGTGTTCGACTGCGGCACGGTTCGGCTGAGGAAGTCGCCGTCGTCCGGTGCATCTTCGATCAATTCGTCAACGCAAGAAAATCGTACAGTGAGATACGGCGCGCGCTCAACGACGCCAACATCCCCAACCATAACGGTCGGCCGTGGACAGATGGGATGATACCGACGATTCTCAGCAACGAAAATTACATTGGCAAAACCATCTACAATCGAACCTCGCGGCGCCTGGGCGAGAGACTTATCAAGAACCCTGCCCATGTCTGGGTCCGTGGTGCCGCCGCAATTGAACCCATCGTTGATTTAGACATCTTCGCTCGCGCACAAAAGCTGCTCGCTGAGCGGCGCGTCGAGATTTCGGAAGACGAGATGCTGATGCGCCTCCGCGTCGTGCTTCGCCGACGAGGAAAACTCAACTCTCGTATCATTAACACGACGCTCGGGCTCAATCACGTCTCGTCCTACGTTAAGCATTTTGGATCGCTGCGAAAGGCATATTCGCTGATCGGATATGTCTCGCCACGGGATTGCGACTGGTTGGACACCTGGGATCACTGGTTCAATGAGCAGGCGAGGCATGCGAATGAACTTGCCGAAGTCCTTAGAGACGATCTTGGTCTTCAGCCGGAGCTTGCTCAGGGCGGCATAGCTCTTGATGTTGGCGGCGCGCGCCTGGTTTCATTTCTCGTAGCACGACGACTCGCCACGCGAGGACCAGATCACGCGCCGCAGTGGAAAGCCTACCGCAGGCAAATCTCCTCCGGCCTGCTCGCAGTGATGAGGCTGGACGTAACGAACAAGACTATCGAGGACTACGTCCTATTGCCCTCCAAATTGCGGGCGGGTCGATACGTCTGGCTTTCATCCGGCTCCCTGGCCCGGCATCACGGAGTTCACTGCTCGGGGATGAGCGAATTGATTAAAACGATCAAGGCCAGGTTGGCGTCGTCCAACCATGCCGCGCCAACCATGTCAGACCCGCAGAACAAGCCAGAGAAAAGAGGCCGCCCCAAAGCCAGGAGCGGCCGCGGGCGGCGCTGATTGAGCGCAAGTATAAGTAGGCTCCAAGCAGCTTACCGTAGTTTCTTCTAAAATCACCATTCAGCCGGGCGATCTTCGATAGCTCAGACGTATCAACTTCATTCGACATGGGGCTGGCTTCCGCGTTGAACCAGCACCCTATGAACCACTGTTTTGCCCGACGGCACAAGCGCAATTTCGGTAAATCAAAAAACTTTTGCATCAACATGCCAAAAATGGCGAGTCAAAAATGGCGAGTCTACGTGTTAGACGAGACGTCAGCTGATGGCCCGTTTGAGACCTGGCGAGGGGTAACTAAAGATGTCCGCTCACTGGGGCTGACCGGACGTCGTCTCGGGAGAACCAAAACCGACGCGCTTGACCCGTTGCGGACATTCGTGTTCGTTACGGTCGGCCTGAACCTGCTACAATTGGAGTTGTTGGAGCCAAGCGAATTGGCCTCAGTGCAGCGACAGAGGGATCGCTTGGGCTCAGCGACAAGACACCGGCAAGTCTTCCTGCGAAATCACAAGACGTGTGCCTTCTGCGGCGGAGGCGCTCCGTCCTCGACGATCGAGCATTGCCCGCCACGCGCGTTGTTCCAGCATCGCCAGTGGCCCGAAGGCTTCGAGTTTCCCGCCTGTCAGGCGTGCAACAAGGGCAGCAGCGACAATGATCTCGTGGTCGCGATGCTCGCGCGTATGGATCCGTTCGAGGACAAGGGCAACCTCGACGGGGCTGCGGAAGGTCTCATGAAAGCGGCGCATCGTCAGCATCCAGAGCTGTTCCGGAATATGATGATGTGCGCGAACCAGGCGCGCCGCGCGAACCGTGAGCTGGGGCTGCGGCCGGGGCCGGGACAGACGCATCAGGATACGCATCTTGCCAACGTGACCGACGAGATGCGCGAAGCCGTCGACGTGTTCGCGGGCAAGCTCGCGAAGGGAATCTACTACATGCACGCGGGCGCGATCTTCCCCGCGGACGGCTGTCTCGTGATGTGCTGGTTCACGAACACCGACTTGCTGCGCGATGGCAAGTTTCAGTTGTTCGACGTCATGAAGGACGTGGCCGGCGAGGCGCCGGCGTTGGTTCGATCCGGCAAGTTCTTGAACGACCAGTTCGAGTACAAGTTCTCGCTGTCCGACGAGCAGCACCTACTTGCGCTTCAGGCGAGGTTCGGCAACGCGTTCGGCCTCATTGTGTTCGGCGCCGCCAGGCCTGGCTGGCTAGAGCAGCACATCCGGCGTATGGAGGATACGATGGCGCGCGAAGATGGCGGCCCGTTCCGGATCCTTCAATCGACGGTGCTGCCCCTGGGCGACAGGCCTAGCGGAAATGCCGATCGAACAGCCGACAAAATCTGAACTTGTCATCAACATTAAGACTGTGAAGGCGCTCGCCTTGAACTTCCCGCCGCGCTATTGGCGCGCGCCGTGAGGTGATCGATTAGGATATTTTTCTGCCTGCTATTTGCTGAAGTCTGCCTCTGGCCTTTTCGCGGACCTGAACCGCGGATCCGGTGATGTCCGCTCACAGTGGCAGAGCAGACCATCTACCATGGACCCGCCGACTTCCGAGCTTGACCCGAAGCTGACGATGGGCAGTGCACCGGCTGAGGACAGCTTTTGGGTAGTGGGTCGGTTTGATTATGGCAGCGGGACGGGCTGGAAACGGGGCGACTCCAAGCGCATATTGATAGGACATGACGCGGAGCAACCCCGTGGCCTTGATCAGATGGGTGTTAGGCGCAGCCTTGGTTGGGATTAGATTTGGTGGCTACCGCTAAATGGTGGTCCGCCCCCATTGCCGTCGCGCTCGGTGTCGCGGCTGCCTTTGCCCTTCACTTCGTCGCGCCCTAGTCCCCGCAACAAACTTGTTTCAGTTGACTTGAGCCGGACGCTGCGCGTCACCAAGGATTAGCAGCGCTAACGGCACTAATGGTCCCACCACCGCGGCTGTCCAGCACCATCGCCGGGGTGATCTGTTGCGCTCGCCCGCCATGGCAGACGCGAGGGGTATAGACCCAATCGAAACGATCACGAAAATCCACCAAGCCATTGGTCATTCTCCGACGTCCAGTGAAACAGTATCACAAGGGCAGCTCTCATTGCCGCTCTTCATCGAAAATTGAGGTCCCTAAGTTGGGCGGCGATGTCGCCTTGGGCCCAATTCGGACCATCGGCGAAATCCGCTTTTGCACCGCTGTCAGGGCCATAGCGGACATTATGGTCAATCGCGCAGAGCTCCGCGACGAAGCCAATCAGGTCAAACGTCTTGGTCGTCACCGACCCCTCGACGCGCGCAGCGCGCACGCGGAGTCAAAGGTCGCCCGCACGAGCCGCCGGTTCATCCGCGGTCGACATCGCGAGGCTCCCTCCAGCGGCGCGCGGTTGGATGGGCCGAGCGCGCTTGAAAACTGTGTGGCGGCGGGCCCAAAGGGATAAGCCCGCCGCCGACGCGACCCGCCGCAAGATGGAGGAAGGCAGCGTGACGGTCGTGAGCCCGATTAGCGCGATGTGCCGGTGATGTCGCGCCATGATGCCCCGTCATAAAACAGCGTCGCGCCGACAGTCGTATCAATGAATGCCTGCCCCTGGGCCGGATACGATGGCCGTGCAGATGTCGGACCGGACTGACCGAGCAGTATGAAGTAATTAGTTCCTCCGGGAAGCGGGTCGCGTGCGCTCAACAGAGTCTGGACGTCGCCGTTGATGTCGCCGGGCACATCGATCACCCCGCCCTTGGTCGCGGAGTAGTTACGCTGCGGCGGAAGTACGCCGGGCGGGATGCAAATCGGGCTCGGCGTCGTTTCAACGCACAAGAGTCTGATCGTCATCTATCTCTCCTCAGTTGTTGCAGCGTTCGCACTACTTCGTTCACCTCACGCGGCGGGTGCCCGCGACAATGACCCTGTCCAGAAAGGGACGGCTGCTCATGACCGCCGCGACCGCGGCGATGATCAGTTCGCGCGCTTCGCTGACGGCGCGAAGGTCGGCGTTGACGTCGATCGACGCGCCGTCGAACCTAGAGGTTGCGACATCCAGCTGGCGCCTCACTTCTGCAGGAAGCTGACCAAGAGGGACTTGCACCCCAGCGACGGTGATCACATTGTCGCTGCGCTTCACGCGGACGTGCGTGTTGCCGATCGGGACTGTGAACTCGACCAACTGCGCATCGCTGTGATGATCGACTGCAAAACTGCCAGACCCCGGCCGACCATGATCGGCCGCCTTCGCCAATGCGGCGCGGCGCAATTCGGTATCGGCAAGCATCGCGCTCTTCTTTAGCGCACCAGTTTCAACCAATTTGGTCATCTTCGTCATCATCAGAATCTCCTTCCAAGATCGGGGCGATGCCGCAACGCTGAGTCAGCGATCGCGGATGACGGGTCGACCGCGGTGGTGTGTTTCGACAATGGTGCCAGTGCCAGTGCACGATCACCTTTCCTGGCGTCGGTGGACTTGTCCGCGACGCCGAATGACGGTGGGGCCGGTGTCGGCCCGCAATGCTGGGCCATCCACCACATCTGAAATTCAGGAAAGGCCGCGTCTCGGCGGTCTAAGGCCTTTTTGATCTCGGCCTGCGTGGCCAGAATCTCATCCATCGATTTTTCCAGACCCACCAGGCCCGTCAGTCCCGCATTCGCATTAAAACTTTTGATCATCGCCGATAGCTCAGTCAGGTCCGCGAGCGAGGTGCCCTTGTGCAGGCCGTCGACCTTGTCGGCAATCTTCTCGAATTTTTGTAGCTGCTGTTGCAGCTGCTGCAGTTGCTCCTGGCGCCGGTCCACGAGATGCTGGAGTTTCCTGGATAGCTCGAGGGCGATATCCGTCTCGACCTCATACTGCGTACGAAACGTCATGGCGTAGACCCCCGGACCGAACTGCTTGGTGATGTCCATCTGCGGCGCCTTAGATTTGGCCCAGGATGGCCTCGTTGGCCTTCTGCCAGTCGAGACTGCTTCGGCCGCCCATCAGGATGTCTTTTAATTCGCCCGGATACAGCCGGACGACACGTTTGCCGTCGACGACATCAACGTTGATGAGCCGGCCGCGGATTGTCTGGATCTGCGTTATGTTGTCGTCAGGCACGACGACCAGAATGTTCCCCGTCAATTCTTTCGGTCGCGCCGCGTCGCGGCGCGCCTGCTGCTCCAGCTCGGCCCGACGGCGGACTAGGGTAGCACGAGTGTCGAAGTCGGCTTCCGTCACCGGTGTGCGGGGTAGCCGCATCAGGGCGGCATCGATCTCCGCGATAGTTTGCATTTGCATCATCTGATCTCCTCCTGGTGGTCGAAACTCCACCCATACTTTGGGGCCTGGATGTCGTCATAGTCGGTGTTGAAGCGGTTCGGCTCCTCAACGAGCCGGCGGTAATATTCGAGCCAATTGTCGGCCGAGGATTTGGGCGCAAGCGCCGAGCCAACGAGTGCCAACGCGGCAGCGTTGATCAGGTCGTCATGTCCGCCGCGCGGATGGTCGACTGAATCCCTGCCAGCTCTGGCGGTGCGCCGCTCCAGCGCGCAGAGTTGCGAGACGAGACGCCTGTTGTCGAGAAGCTCGATTCGTCCGGAGTTGAGAGCCGGCAGTATGGTCAGGTACAGGTCGCTGCGCGGCATCGGGGCGAGCTCATACTCGATGCGGTGGGCGCGGAAGCGCTCGCGCGGCCATTCTCCTCCATAGCGGTCACCGATCACCGTCGTGACGCCATAACGGCGGCAGATCTCACAAATTTCCCGCACCACCATCTCCGGCGAGAACGGCGGACGCCACTCCCGGGCCAAGTCGAGGATGCCGCGTTCGCCCTCGGCATGCGATATCGCCAGCGTCATCGAGTCCGAGGAACCACCGCTCGGATCGACCGCGGCCGTGTAGCGGATGCTCGGAACTGGTAACGACTCCGCCCGTCCGGCGACCACGGCAGCATCAACAGTCGCAGGATCGATGAAGGCGACTAGATCATCTCGGAACTCGGCGTACCACTCCGCTCGCGCTGCGCTTGGATCCTCGATCATCATTCGGTCGCGATCGGCGGTGTCGAGAACCGGATTGAGGATGTGGCTTGCGGCTTGCAAAACCAACACGTCGTCACTGTATTTGCCGAAGTGGGTGCGGTGCCGCGAGTAGAGCAATCCAGTCTTGCGGTAAGGACTGCTAATACCGATTAGCCGCGAAGTCGGAAGCCGCATGCCGGGCGTGATCGCGCGGTAAAGTTCAATGTCGGGCGTACTGGATTCTTCGCTGCGGAAAAACGCGATTTCGTCCAAGATCGCGGTCAGGATCGGTCGACCACGGACACTGCGGAAGTTGCCGGCGACAATGGCGATGTCGACCGAATTGGACAACTCGATCAGGTCCTCGGTGTCCCTCACCATCATCCTTTTGAAGACGGGAATCCGATCGAAGAAGGCGCCGATGTATCGGCGGATGATGCGGGCGGTGTCTTTGTCGGTTGCGACGCAGAGAACCAAAGCCCTTTCGCCCGGCCTCAAGACGCTAGGGTCAAACGTCGCGGCATCGATTGCCGCGGCACCAGAGGCAAACGAATCCTTGCCGGCACCTCGGCCGAACACGAACCAGTTTTCGCGGCACCGACGCTTCGGTGGCTGTCGACCGCCGGAGATCGTGGCAAAGAAGTCGTCCTCGCCTGGGAATAGCGGCAGGCCGTCAATCGCCTTCGCCACGGTGCGCCAATTGTTCCAGCTAGGCCCGTGATACCACGGCTCGAACGGGCCACCCGGGACCATGGCGGCGGCGAGGTTCATGTCGACGCCTCAGCGGCCGGCTTCTTGAAGCTGTCGAGCCACTCCAGCGCGCTCGCGCTGGGGTCAGTCTCCGGCTCGGCCTTGCTACTTTTGAGGTGCAATTTGCCCTCGGCCCGGCGAAGCTCGTTGCGGAGGCGGACCAGATCCTCGGCGACATTCTCACCGGCGAGCTGGCGTCCCTGCATATCCTCGATCGCGACGGCGAGCTCGGCACAATCGGCCGCGAAGGCCCGCTGCAGCGCGGCGTCGGGGCTGGTCAGCTCGGCAAGGTAGAGCCGCCACCGGTGCCGGACCCGGCGGCCTATCGTAGTGTTGCCGTCGACTCTGCCGCGCAACGGGTCAATGGCCCGGGGTGGCCTGGATTGCCGTGACAACCGGCGGCGGCTTGCTTTTGGTTGGTCTGTCGCTTGCTGCATAGCGCATGTCGGTTGCGTGTACTCAGCCGAACATAAAGCGAACTTGCGAATTTCCAAAATGACGTTTTCGTAATAGTTATTATAAATCAATTACTTATGCACGAGTTGCGTGCAACTTAATGTCGGCCCGAAGCCACGGCAACGAGGCCGGACCGGATCAGGGATTGATGGAGGAAGGCGGAGGTCGAGAGTGGAAAATTAGGCGAGTGCACGGAATCGGAATGGCAACAAGCCAGGGAATAGATCGCGTGTCTTGTGATCCTGTTCACATGCGGCGCGGCGAAGGCGTGGTAGCGCGACGCCATTCAAACGACGGAGGGCTCGATCTTGCCCACCATTTTCGATTTTCTGTACCGTGAGTATTGCCGTGCGCGGCTCGTTGAGATGCGCAGACAGCTTCTCCTGAGTCGGACGAACAGCCCCGAGTCCACGGAAGCGGATGGCAACATCAGCTCTGACGGGGCTAACGACCCGGGTAGCAATGTAGGCGACTCGCAGCGCGAAGACGACCAAGCCGGACCAAGTTAGCCACGCTTCCAAAATGCAACGGGTCGCGATGAGCAACCCACCGGAAACATAGCCCGCCAGTCGAATATCGCCGATGCCAATAGCGGTCCTGCCGCGCCTTCTGAGCAGCCCTTTCTGAGACCGAACTTCCGGGCCCGCGGAGGCGCACCAACGCACGGGCG
>NZ_JCAMOP010000053.1:0-51575 GCF_059512345.1 Bradyrhizobium sp. Unk1 | reverse complement strand
CATCGCTACCCTCCAAGGCTTTGCCCGAGGGAATCACAATTGACGAATTACGCAACAGGCCCACAAGGGGAGAAGGGAAGAGTCCGCGCGGTGAGCGCCGCGGACTACGGAGCCGCGCGCCGCGCCAAAAACCGCGTGATTGCCCCACCCAGTTTCGCGTTATCCATCGGCTGCGCGAGAGACTCCCGTGCCGTTGCAACGACATCGTCCGGCGCCTTGCCGTCGCGCAGCTCGCAGCACACTTGCGCAAACTCCAGGTCGAATTCCGGATGCGGCTGCACGGTCAGCGTGGTGCCGTTGGCGTAGAGCAGGCCGGCATGCGGGGTGAATTCGGACGAGAGGATCGTCAGCGCATCGATGGGCGGCTCGACCACCTGGTCCTGATGCGAGGCGGCGATCGCAACCGCTTCGCCGCCGACGACACCGTTCTCCGGCAGCACCTGATAGACGTGCCGGCCGATGCCCCAGCCCTTCTCCGACTTCTGCACGGTGCCGCCGAGCGCCTGCGCGATCAGCTGATGGCCGAAGCAGACGCCGACCATCGGCGTCTTGTTGGCGTAAGCCGTGCGCACGAAATCTTCCAGCGGCGCGATCCAGTCGAGCCCGTCATAGACGCCGGCGGCAGCACCGGTGATCAGCACGGCCTCGAGCTTGCTCGGATCGGGCAGCGCGTCGCCATTGGGGATGCTGACCACGTCCACCGTGGCGGTCGGATCCTCGGCGCGGACCATGCGCTCGAACATGTCGGGAAACGAGCCGTGCTGCTCGCGGTATTTCTGCGGGACCTGTCCGGTCTCGATGATGGTGATGCGTGCCATGTGCCCCCAAAGGTCAAAAGGACAAAGTCAAAAGATTGCGAAGCTCAGTCGCTTTCTGTCCCATGTTGCTGGTGTGGCGCTGTGCGCTCCAGAAGTGTGCTCTCTTTCCGGACCTCGTTGAGAAACGCCTTGGCCAGGCGCGACAGCGGCTCGGCTTCCGACCATAGCATATAGGCCACCGCATGCGTCGTGGGCGTGAACGGCCGCACCACAAGGCCGCTGCCGCCGTTCTGCCGCGGCGAGAAGGGATCGACCACGGCGGCGCCGACGCCGGCGGTGGCGAGCACGCAGGCCGTGTTGCAGTAGCGCACCTCGACCGTCGGCTGGAACGGCGCGCCGGCGCGGGCAAAGCTGTCGCGCACGGCTTCGCCGAGGCGCGTGCCCCGCTCGAGCCCGATGAAGGGCATGCCGGAGAGATCGGCGGCCGAGATCACCGGCTTGTCGGCGAGTGGGTGCTGCGGCGGCAGCACGCACACCATCTCGCCGGTATGCACCACCTCATGCGCGATACCAGGATGATGCGTCAGCCCGAGCGCGAAGCCGAGCTCGGCAACGCGGCTGAGCACCCCCTCGATGATGCCCTCGTAGCGCCGCACGTCGAAGAACACGCGCGTCTCCGGGCGGCGGCGCAGGAAGCCGGATAGTGCGGAAGGGATGATGCTGTAGGCCAGCGGCGGCGTCGCGACGATGGAAAGATGCCCGGAGCGGTTCTCGCGTAGATCGCGGACACGGTTCTCGAGCTTGGCGTGCAGCGCGAAGATCGCTTCGCTCTCCTTGTAGAGCGCCATCGCCTCCGCGGTCGGAAACAGCCGGTTGTTGACGCGCTCGAACAGCGCAAAGCCCGCCTGCGCCTCCATCGTCTTCAGCGCGTTGCTGACCGCGGGCTGCGACAGCGCCAGTTCGTCCGCCGCCGCCACCGTGGTGCGATGGCGGATGACGGCACGCAGGATCTCGAGCTGACGCAGGTTCATATCACTGCCAATTATACTCTGGGCCAAAACATCATAGCAGAACGAATTGATTTTGCAGCCCCGCTTCCGCGTAATGGCGGCGGATTTGCACGTCGCATCAAAGGGTTCATTCGCCCATTGAGGCAGCACTGCGCACATATTGGAGGCAATCTTGGTTCGTGTCCTTCGCGCCGCCGCCGCACAGATGGGGCCGACGCAAAAAGCCGATACGCGCGAGCATACGCTGGCGCGAATGCTCGACATGCTGGAGGAGGCCGCCGGCCGCGGCGCCAGCCTCGTGGTGTTTCCCGAGCTTGCCTTCACCACCTTCTTCCCGCGCTGGCTGCTCGAAGGCGCCGCGCTCGATCACTATTTCGAGCGCGGCATGCCGAACCCGGGGGTGGCAAAGCTGTTCGACCGTGCGCGCGCGCTGCGCGTCGGCTTCTATGTCGGCTATGCCGAGCTGACGCCGGACGGCCGCCGCTACAATTGCGCGATCCTGGTCGATCGCGACGGCGAGATCCTCGGCCGCTATCGCAAGGTGCATCTGCCGGGCTCGGTCGAGCCGCGCGAAGGCGCGCGCTACCAGCAGCTCGAGAAGCGCTATTTCGAATATGGCGACCTCGGCTTTCCCGCTTTCCGCGCCGGCTCGGCCTGGGCCCACGCCATCATGGGCATGATGATCTGCAACGACCGCCGCTGGCCGGAATCCTGGCGCGTGCTCGGCCTGCAAGGCGTCGAGCTGGTTTGCATCGGCTACAATTCGGCCGCCTACGATCCCAATGGCGGCGTCACCGAAGACGCGTCCTTGCGCACCTTCCACTCGACGCTGGTGACGCAGGCCAACGCCTACATGAACGCGACCTGGGCGATCTCGGTGGCGAAGGCGGGCGAAGAGGACGGCTCGGGCCTGATCGGCGGCTCCTGCATCGTCGATCCCAACGGGCGCATCGTCGCGCAAGCCCAGACTTTGGCCGACGAGGTGATCGTCGCCGACATCGATCTCGATCTCTGCCGCCAGGGCAAGGACAAGATGTTCAATTTCGCCGCCCACCGGCGGCCGGAGCAATACAGGGTGATCACCGAACGCGCCGGCGTCATCGAGCCGGCCGTTCTCGACGCGGACTGACTGGCACGGCGCTGGCAAAGGAATCAAAGCAAAACGTTGGCAAAGGAGCTGACATGATACGCCTCTCGCTCACTCTCGGTCTCGCAGTACTGGCTGCCGTAACGTCAGCGCAAGCGGCGGAGCTTCCGGCGGAGATCAAGCAGGCGGGCACGTTGAAGCTCACGGTCAACTCCACCTACGCGCCGATGGAGTACCGCGATCCCGCGACCAACGAGCTCGTCGGGCTCGACGTCGATCTGGCCAACGAGCTTGCGAAGCGGCTTGGCGTCAAGATCGTCTGGAGCGAGACGCCGTTTGCGGAGTTGATCCCGTCGCTCCAGACCAGGCGCGCGGACTTCATCATCTCCGGCATCTCCGACCGCGCCTCGCGGCGCGAGACCGCCGATTTCGTCGACTACCTCGCGACCGGCCCGCAGTTCTTCGTGATGGCGGACAATGCGGCCAAGGACGCGACGGATCTCTGCGGCAAGAAGGTCGGCACCACCCGCAGCACCAGCTTCCCGGTCGAGATCGAGAAGTGGAGCAAGCAGAACTGCGAGCCGGCCGGCAAGCCGGCCATTCAGTACGTCCCCGGCGAGAACTCGATCGACGTCCGCAACCAGCTCAAGCAAGGCCGCATCGACGCCGCAGTGCAGGGCAGCGAGACGCTGCCTTACGCGCAGACGCAGGAGTCCGGCAAATATCGCGTCGTCGGCGAGCCCTTCGCCAAAGGCTACCAGGGCATCATGTTCCGCAAGGACGATGCGGCGTTGCGCGAGGTCGTGACGGAGAAGCTCACGGCGATGATCGCCGACGGCGCCTACAAGGCCGTTCTCGACAAATGGGGCCTAGGGGCCAACGCGGTGGCCCAGCCCATGCTGAACGCGGCACCGCAATGAAGCCGGTGCCGGCACTCGCGGAAGGTTTCCCTGACTTGTCGGGGATGCGGATTGCGCGCGAGCCGCACTGGTTTCGCTGGCTCAGCGCGGCCCTGATCGTCCTCGTGCTGGCGGCGATCGTGCGCGCCTTCGCCGGCGGTCAGATCGAATGGTCCTATGTCAGTCGCTTCCTGACCGCAAAAGTCATTCTCGAAGGCATCGTCAACACCATGGTGATGGCGGTGCTGGCGATGGCGCTCGGCATTGTCCTCGGCGTCGTCGTCGCGGTCATGCGGCTGTCGCCCAATCCGGTGCTGAAGACGGTCGCGGCCGGCTATACCTGGCTGTTCCGCGGCACGCCGCTGATCCTGCAATTGCTGTTGTGGTTCAATCTCGCGCTGGTGTTTCCGACCATCGGCATTCCCGGCCTATGGTCTGCGCGCGCCGTCGACGTCATGACGCCATTCCTCGCCGCGCTGCTCGGGCTCGGCATCAACCAGGGCGCTTATACGTCCGAGGTGATGCGCGCCGGCATGCTGTCGGTCGACATCGGGCAATACGAGGCGGCGCAGGCGATCGGCATGGGACGGCTGCGCGCGCTGCGTCGGATCATCCTGCCGCAGGCGATGCGGGTGGTGATCCCGCCGCTCGGCAACGAGTTCATCGGCATGGTGAAGGCGACTTCGCTCGCGAGCGTCATCCAGTATCCGGAATTGCTGCACAACGCCGAAAACATCTACTACGCCAATTCGCGCGTGATCGAGCTGCTGATCGTTGCCGGGCTCTGGTACCTGCTCGTGGTCTCGATCCTGACGCCGCTCCAGATGCTGCTCGAACGCCGCTTTGCCCGCGGCACATTACGGCTGGCGCGATGACAAAACCCCTCGTCGCGATCCGTTCCGTCAGCAAGAGCTTTGGCGAGTTCCAGGCTCTCAGAAGCGTCTCGCTCGACGTCTGGCCCGGCGAGGTGATGTGTCTGATCGGCGCCTCCGGCTCCGGCAAGACCACGCTGCTCCGCTGCATCAACCAGCTTGCCGCGATCGATTCCGGCGGTATCTGGCTCGACGGCGAGCTGCTCGGCGTGCGCGAGCAAAACGGGCGGCTCTATCGCCTCAGCGAGCGGGAGATCGGGCGGCAGCGGCTGAAGACCGGCATGGTGTTCCAGCGCTTCAACCTGTTTCCGCACAAGACCGCGCTGGAGAATGTCACCGAAGGTCCGCTTCAGGTGCAGGGGCGCAAGTCCGACGAGGTGCGCGCGGAGGCGCTCGAACTGCTCCGGCGCGTCGGATTGTCCGCCAAGGCGGACTGGTATCCCGCGCAGCTGTCCGGCGGCCAGCAGCAGCGCGTGGCGATCGCGCGCGCGCTCGCCATGAAGCCGATGCTGATGCTGTTCGACGAGCCGACCAGCGCGCTCGATCCCGAGCTCGTCGGCGAGGTGCTTGCGGTGATGAAAGAGCTGGCACGGAGCGGCATGACCATGTTGGTGGTGACGCACGAGCTCGGCTTCGCGCGCGAGGTCGCCGACCGCGTCGTCTACATGGATCAGGGCGCGATCGTCGAGCAGGGGCGCGCCTCGGACGTATTGGGTGCGCCGCGCGAGGAGCGCACCAAGGCATTTCTTTCGGCAGTGATCTGAAATGGGGACGTGTTGATGAAGAGACTTTGGGTTGCGGCGGCGCTGCTCGGCGCCATGACCGTTTCGGCCTTGTCCATCGAGCTGCCGGCGGAGATCGCCAAGCGCGGCAGGCTCAAGGTGGCGCTGGTGCCGAACTATCCGCCGATGGAATTCCGCGATCCCGCCACCAACGCGCTGTCCGGCTTCGACATCGATCTCGGCGAAGCCATCGGCCGCAAGCTCGGCGTCAAGATCGAATGGCAGGAGACGAGCTTTGCCGAGTTCATGCCGTCGATCTCGACCGGGCGTGTGGACGCCATCCTGTCCGGCTTCACGGACTACGCCAGCCGTCACGACATCGCGTCCTTTGTCGATTATCTCAGGAGCGGCCCGCAGTTCTTCGTGCAGCAGTCGCGCAAGGCGGAGTTCAAGGACGCGGCATCGCTCTGCGGCAAGAAGGTCGGCGCCAGCCGCCGCACCATGTTCCCGGCGCAGATCGCGGCGTGGAGCGAGAAGAATTGCGGCAGCAATCCGATCCAGTTCGTCGGCACCGACGGCTCGGCCGACGCGCGCACCCAGCTCAGGCAGGGCCGCATCGATGCCGCCGCCCAGGGCAACGAGACGCTGCCCTACATCATGGACCTCGAGCCCGGTGCCTATGCGCCTGTGGGCGAGCCCATCGCGCAGCAATTCACCGGCATTGCCCTGCCGGTCAAGGAAAAGGCACTTCAGCAGGCCATTCTCGAAGCGGTCGATGCGCTGATCGCCGACGGCACCTACAAGACCCTGCTTGCCAAGTGGAAACTGAACGACAACGGATTAGAGAAGGCGACCATCAATGCTGGACAGTAAGGCACTCAAGAGCATCCCGCTCGTTCCGGCCAACACCGCCGATCCCGCGCCCGAATATCCCTGGCCGAAGCCGTACACTTCGGCGATGTTCCTCTCCTTCGATGTGGACGCGGAGAGTGCGTGGACCAGCAAGGACGCGGTGCACGCGCAGCGGCTCATCACCATGAGCTATGGCGGCTATGAGGCGCGCGTCGGCACGCCGAAGCTGTTGGAGCTGCTCGACCAGCTCGATCTCAAGGCGACCTTCTTCGTCACGGGATGGTCGGTCGACGCGCATCCGGCGATGGCGGAATCCATCCTCAAGGCCGGCCATGAGATCGGGCATCACGGATATCACCATCTGCTGCCCGATCCCGGCGATCCCTGGATCGAGGAGGAGCTGGAGCGCGGTTTTGAGGCGCTGAAGCGCCGGCTTGGCGTCAGGCCGACCGGCTATCGCGCGCCCTATGGCGAGTTCACCGAGGAGCTGCGCGCAGCACTGGTACGTCGCGGCATCGTCTACACGTCCTCGTTCCGCGACGACGTGCGGCCCTACCGCCATCGTCTCGCCGACGGCAAGCCCGGCACGATCGAGCTGCCGGTGACCGCGAGCTATGACGACTGGATGCACGGCCTCTCGGCCCGCTTCAGCCCGCGCTCGATCTTCCCCAAGGAGCATGTGCTCTCGATCTGGAAGGACGAGCTCGACGAAACCAGGGACTGGGGCGCGATGGTGACGACCGTGCTGCATCCGCAATGCAGCGGCCGACCGATGCGTTTGCGCCTGCTGCGCGAGTTCCTGACCTACGCAAAGTCGTGCCCGGACGTCTGGATCACGACCGGCGAGAGGATCGCGGAAAACTTCCTGCGCCACGAAGCCGGTAACCGCTGAGCAGTGCCATGACCCGTCGTCGCATCCTCGTCATCAACCCCAACTCCTCGGCGTCGGTGACGGCGGCGATCGACGAGGCGGTTGCGCCGCTGCGCATTGGCGGCGGCCCTGACATCGAGGTGGTTGGCCTCGCCGAGGGACCGCCGGGCATCAGCTCGCAACGCGATGCCGACAGCGTCGTCATGCCGCTGGTCAATCGCGTCGCGCGCGATGATGCCGATGCGTTCGTGCTGGCCTGCTTCAGCGATCCCGGCCTGCATGCGGTGCGCGAGGCGGCAGGCGGCCGCCCGGTGCTGGGCATCGCCGAATGCGGCATCTTTCGCGCGCTGATGCTGGGCGAACGCTTCGGCATCATCGCGCTGTCGCCGTCGAGCATCCGCCGCCAGCAGCGCATGGCGCGGGTGATGGGCGTCGATAGCCGTTACGCCGGAAGCTGGTCGGTCGGCGCGAGTGCGGCGGAAACGGCAGGCGCCGATATCCGCGGCCGCTTGATCGACGCCGGCCGGGCGCTGGTCACCCAATGCCGCGCCGATGTCGTGGTGATGGGCTGTGCCGGCATGGCCTCGCACCGCGCGGCGATCGCGGATGCGATCGGCGTGCCCGTGATCGAGCCGGCGCAGCAGGCCGTGGCCGCCGCGATCGACGCGGTCTTGTTGAACACGTAAGATCCTTCAGGAGCCTTTTGTCATGCCGATCTCCCGCCGCTCGCTCCTCAAGGCTGCCGCAACAGTGCCGGCGCTGTCGCTGCCGGGCATCGTCCGCGCCGAAGCGCAGAGCACCTTGCGTTTCATTCCCGTCATCGACCTCGCCTTCGTCGACCCCATCTATTCGACCGCGCAGGTGTCGCGAAACCACGGCTTCATGGTCTACGACACGCTCTACGGCATGAGCTCCTCGCTCCAGGTCTCGCCGCAGATGCTGTCGGGCCACGCCATCTCCGCTGACTTGCTGCAATGGGACCTCGGCTTGCGCGATGGCCTGTTCTGGCACGATGGCGAACGTGTGCTGGCGCGCGACTGCGTCGCCAGCATCCGCCGCTGGGCGGCGCGCGACGGCTTTGGCGGCGAGCTGATCGAGGCGACCGCCGAGCTTTCGGCTGCCGATGACCGCACCATTCGTTTCCGCCTCAAGCGCCCGTTCCCGCTGCTGCCGCAGGCGCTTGGCAAGGCCGCGATCAATCCCTGCTTCATGATGCCGGAGCGGCTGGCGAGCCAGGACCCGTTCAAGCCGCTGACCGAGGTGATCGGCAGCGGCCCGTTCCGCTATCTTGCCGACGAGCGCGTGCAGGGTGCGCGCAACGCCTATGCCAAGTTCGACCGCTACCAGCCTCGCACCGACGGCAAGCCGGATTGGACCGCGGGTCCGAAGATCGTGCATTACGATCGCGTGGTCTGGACCACCACGCCCGACGCCGGCACCGGCGTCGCCGCGCTCCAGACCGGCGAGCAGGACTGGCAGGAGACCACGCCGCACGATCTGTTGCCGATCATCAAGGCCGCCGGCGATATCGAGACGCGCATCCTCGACCCCAGAGGCTACGCCTGCATGCTGCGACTCAATCATCTGCAGCCGCCGTTCGACAATCCCGCCATCCGCCGCGCGCTGCTGGGTGCGATCGATCAATCCGCCTTCATGACGGCGGTCGCCGGCACCGATCCGGCGTTCCAGGTGTCGCCGATCGGCTATTTCGCGCCGGATACCCCGATGGCGAGCGAGGTCGGCCTCAATGTGTTCCGCGGTCCGCGCGACTACGCCAAGGTCAAGGCCGAGCTGAAGGCCGCCGGTTACAACGGGGAGAAGATCGTGCTGCTCGTCCCCACCAATTCGCTGGCGCAAAAACCGCTCGGCGAGATCGCGGTCGACAGCTTGCGCAAGGCCGGCATGAACGTCGAATATGCCGGGCTCGATTTCGCCGTCGTGCTGCAGCGCCAGCTGAAGAAAGACCCGATTGGGCAGGGCGGCTGGAGCGCGGCCGTCGGCAACTGGCAGGGCATCGACTGGCTCAATCCGGCCGGCAACACCAACATCCGCGGCGAGGGCAAGGTCGCCGGCTGGTACGCGAGCGAGAAGATGGGACCCTTGCGCAGCCAGTGGCTGGCGGCGTCCCAGCTTGCCGAGCAGCAGCGCATCTGCCGCGAGATCCAGGCGGTCGCGTTCGAGGAAATCCCCTATATTCCGATCGGCCTGTACAAGCAGCCGACCGCCTATCGCAAAGCCATCACCGGTATTCTCGACGGCACCGCCGTCTTCTGGAACGTACGCCCCGCATGAGCACCACGGCAATCTTCGGCAGCTATGTGCTGTCACGCAAGGACGGCGCGCAGGATGTTTTGCGCGACCATTGGGTCCTGGTCGAAGGCAAAAAGATTGCGGCAATCACGCGCGACAAGCCCAGCGCGGACGAGGTCCACGATCGTCCCGGCCGCTTCGTGCTGCCCGGTCTTTTGAACCTGCACAATCATTGCTTCTCGGAAGCGGTGGCGCGCAGCCACAGCGAGGACGGCAACGGCCGCAAGAACAACCAGAGCATCGTCTATACGGTGCTGCTGCCGCTGACCAAGCGCGGCGCCGACATCTTGTCGGCGGAAGAGCGCCTCGCGGTCGCGCGGCTCGGCATCCTCCAGCTCCTCAAGGGCGGCGCCACCACCGTGATGGAGCCGTTCCGGAATTCGATCCCGGAGATGTTCGATGCGGCCGAGGAGATGGGCATCCGCTTCTACGGCGCGCCCTATCTGTTCTCGACGTCCGACGCCAAGGCGGGCCCTGATGGCGTCGTCTGCTATTCCGGCGATGACGGCACCGCCGACATGGCAACCTGGGACGCGCTCTATCAGCGCTGGAATAATCGCGGCGACGGCCGCATCTCGCTCGCCATGAGCCCGCACGCCACGGACACCTGCTGCCCCGATCTGCTGAAAGCCTGCGCCACCCGGGCGCGCGAGCTTGGCGTGCCCATCACGACGCACATGGCGCAGAGCCGCGCCGAGGTCGAGACCATCGGCAAGCGCTATGGCGGCCGCACGCCGGCAGAGTACCTGGACTGGCTCGGCCTGCTCGCGCCTGACCTCATGGCGGCGCACTGCATGTTCAGCACCGACGACGATCTCAAGCTGATGGCCGCACGCGGCATGACCGTGCTCAATTGCCCGCGCGTATTCGCGCGCGCCGGCGTCACCGCGGCGTTCAGCCGCTTCGCGGAGCATGGCGTGCGCACCGTGGTCGGCACCGATGGCTACAACATGGACCTGCTCGGCGAGCTCAATGCGGCGTCGCTGATCTCCAAGGTCACCTCGGCCCGCGCCGACGTCGCGAACTCGCCGGAGCTGATCGAGGCTAACACGGCAGTCGCCGCCGACGTCATCAAGCGGCCTGATCTCGGCCGGATCGAGCCGGGCGCCACCGCCGATCTCACCGTCGTCGATCTCACCCATCCGCATCTTCAACCGCTGTTCGATCCGCGCCGCGCGCTGATCGCGCTCGCCAACCGCGCCAACATCGATCAGGTCATGGTCGACGGCCGCATGCTGGTCGATGACGGCCGCTATCTCGGCGCCGACGAAGCGGCGATCACGGCGGCGGGTACGGCAGCGATCGGCAAGATCTGGGATTTGCCGGAGGCGCAGGCCGCGTTCAACGGCTGAGCGTTGCGTCGTCCTCGAATTCCACCAGCGCCTTGCGCATGGTCTCGACCAGATCGAGCGCCACCGGCGAGGGGCTGCGCTGCGCCGGAAAGACCGCGGAGAATTCGAAATCGATGCGCGGCAGGAAGCGGCGCACGACGATGCCGCGGGTGGAGAATTCCTGCGCGGTGAACGGATCGCAGATCGCGACGCCGAGCCCTGATGACACCATGCCGCACATGATCTCCGACAGCGTGGTCTCGACCCTGAGCACGCGGCGGACATCATGGCGATGGAAGACCTGGTCGACGAGATGACGGCTCGACGACCCCGCCGACAGCGAGATGAATGTCTCGCCCTCGAAATCGCGCGGCTCCAGCACGTCCTTCTCTGCAAGGCGATGGCCGGTCGGCAGCACCGCGACGCGCGCCAGCGCGGGCAGCCGCTGGCTCGGCAGGCCGGAATGGGCGATCGGCACCTCGGCAAAGCCGATGTCGCATTGATTGTTGAGCACCCAATCGACCACGATCGGCGAGATCACGCCGAAGAAGGCGAGGTTGAGGTTGGGCCGCTCTTTCAGGAAATGTCCGGCGAGCCGCGGCAGATAGCCGTTCGACAGCGCCGGCAGTGCCGCGATTCGCAGCGAGCCGGTGCGGCGGCCACGGATTTCCTCGGCGGCCGCCGTGATGCGTTCGAGGCCGACGAAGGAGCGCTCCACTTCGGTATAGAGCGCCATCGCCGCGGCGGTCGGCACGAGGCCAGTACCGCGCCGCTCGAACAGCTCCATTTTCAGCAGCGCCTGGAGGTCGCGGAGCAACCGGCTGACCGCCGGCTGCGTCACGGTCATCAGCGCTGCCGCCTCAGTCACGCTGCCGGTCAACATCGTCGCGCGGAAGGCCTCCACCTGCCGCGAATTGATCCGGGCCATCCCAATTTCCATCCATAACATTTAGGCATGCAGAGGGTGCCATTATTCATTGGACGATGGAAGCCAGGGTTTGCGATCTTTTTCATCAGGACTGGAGTCAGCCCGCTTTTTCGGCAGATTGGAGGGGTTCAAACCTCCGAATCGCGCCAAAACCCACCGAACAGGGGCCGGAGCCCTGTCCGCAGAGGGTCGGCGCGGAAGGAAATGCGGAAGGCGCCTCAGTCAGAGATTTTTCGGCACGTCACCTCATCCCGGTATTGGAGATCGGTCCATATGAAGACTCTCAGCCTTCTGACCGCGGTCAGCATCGCAGCGCTCATCGCCGTCCCGTCGGCCGCCTCGGCCCAGCAGAAAACGCTCTATGTCGCCGGTTACGGCGGCTCGTTCGAGAAGACCATCCGCGATGAGGTGATCCCGGCCTTCGAGAAGCAGAACGGCGTCAAGGTCGAGTACGTCGCCGGCAACTCCACGGACACGCTGGCCAAGCTCCAGGCGCAGAAGGGCAACCAGCAGATCGACGTCGCCATCGTCGACGACGGCCCGATGTACCAGGCGATCCAGCTCGGCTTCTGCGGCAAGCTCGAAGGCTTACCGGCCGCCGATCTCTATGACACCGCCCGCTTCAAGGACGATCGCGCTGTTGCGATCGGCATCGTCGCGACCGGCCTGATGTACAACACCAAGGTGTTCGCCGAGAAAGGCTGGGCGCCGCCGACCTCGTGGAACGATCTGAAGGACACGAAATACGCCAAGCAGCTGGTGATCCCGCCGATCAACAACACCTACGGCCTCGAAGCGCTGGTGATGCTGTCGAAGATGAACGGCGGCGGCGAGACCAATGTCGATTCCGGCTTCAAGATTTTCAAGGAGCAGATCAATCCGAACGTGCTCGCCTACGAGCCGTCGCCGGGCAAGATGACCGAGCTGTTCCAGTCCGGCCAGGCCGTGATCGCGGTGTGGGGCACCGGCCGCGTGCAGAGCTTCGCCAACACCGGCTTCCCCGTCGACTTCGTCTATCCGAAGGAGGGCGCGGCGACGCTGCTGACGACGGCGTGTCCGATCACCAAGCCGAATGCCTCGCCGCTGGCCTCAAACTTCGTCAAGATGCTGCTCGATCCAAAGATCCAGCTCGTGATGCTGAAGGACTATGGCTACGGCCCGGTGCTGAAATCACTGGTGGTCCCGCCGGAGCTCGGCAAGATGGCGCCGATCGGCGAGCGCGCGGCAAAGCTCTATAATCCGGACTGGACGGTCATCAACGAGAAGCGCGAGGAGTGGACCAAGCGCTGGAATCGCGAGGTCGAGCGTTGATCTGATCGTTCGTAGCGGAGACAGCGCATGGCCTATCTCGAGCTTGATCGGGTCGCAAAGCAATTCGGCGCGCAGACTGTGGTTGACGACTTCAGTCTGTCGGTGGGCAAGGGGGAGTTCATCTCCTTCCTCGGCCCGTCCGGCTGCGGCAAGACCACGACCCTGCAGATGATCGCGGGCTTCCTCGATCCCACACGCGGCGCGATCCGCCTGGAGGGCAAGGACCTGACCGCGATCCATCCGGCCAAACGCGGGCTCGGTATCGTGTTCCAGAGCTACGCGCTGTTTCCGCACATGACGGCGGCGGAGAACGTCGCGTTCGGCCTCGAGATGCGCAACGTGCCGCGCGCCGAAAGAGCCGAGCGCGTCCGCGCCGCGCTCGCGATGGTTGGCCTCGCCGGCTACGAGGACCGTCATCCGCGCCGCATGTCCGGCGGTCAGCAGCAGCGCGTGGCGCTGGCGCGCGCGCTGGTGATCAAGCCGAGCGTGCTCTTGCTCGACGAGCCGCTGTCCAATCTCGACGCCAAACTGCGCGAGGAGATGCAGATCGAGCTGCGCCAGATCCAGCGCACCATCGGCACCACCACGATTCTCGTCACCCACGACCAGAACGAGGCGATGTCGCTGTCCGACCGCATCGTGGTGATGAGCCAGGGCCGCATCGAGCAGATCGGCTCGCCGCAGGAGACCTATGAGAAGCCGGCCTCGGCCTTCGTCTCGCAGTTCCTCGGCAAGACCAACGACTTTGCGGCGACGATTGATCGGACCGCGACGCCGGTGCGGCTGGTGGCCGGCTCCTGGAACGCGCCGGCGCCGGCCGGGCTCAGCGGCCCTGTCACTGTCAGCATTCGCCCTGAACGGATCGGCTTTGGCGATGTGGGGCTCGGCGCAAAGATCGTCACGCGTATCTTCCAGGGCAATCACTGGCTGTTCCAGTGCGATAGCGAATGCGGGCCCGCGATCGTGATCCGCCAGAATGACGGGACGGCGCCGCCGGCTGAGGGCGATGCGGTTCGCCTCGTCTGGCGACCCGAGGACATGAGCGTGCGCGCGAGGGCCGGCGCATGAGCACGGCCGCCGACGAGCGCAACGCGCGCGCGCCATGGGCGCTGACGGCGCCCGCCTTGATGCTGTTCGTCGGCGTGCTGCTGATCCCGCTGGCGATGACGGTGATGTTGTCGTTCCACGACTGGGGTCAGTACAAGGGCATCGAGCCGGTCTTCATCCTGAAGAACTGGCACGAGATCGCGACCGATCCCTATTACGCCGAGATGTTCTGGCGGACGTTTCGCATCGCGATCCTGACAACGCTGCTCACCGCGTTGCTCGGCGCGCCCGAAGCCTACATCCTCAACCGCATGAGCGGCCGCTGGAAGAGCTTTTTCCTGCTGATCATCCTCGGGCCGCTCTTGATCTCCGTGGTGGCGCGGACGCTCGGCTGGGCGTTGCTGTTCGGCGGCAACAACGGCCTCGTCAACAAGCTCCTGATGTCGGCAGGCGTGATCCGCTCGCCCATTCCCTTCATGTTCACCGAGACGGGGATGGTGGTTGCGCTCGCCCATGTGATGATGCCGTTCATGGTGCTGTCGGTGTGGGCCGCGCTGCAGCGGCTCAACCCGCAGATCGAGAACGCCGCGATGTCGCTCGGCGCGGGGCCCGTGACCATCATCCGCCGCATCATCATGCCGCAGATCGTGCCGGGCGTGCTGTCGGGGGCGATCATCGTGTTCTCGCTCTCGGCCAGTGCCTTCGCGACGCCCGCGATCATCGGCGGCCGTCGGCTCAAGGTCGCGGCGACGCTGGCCTATGACGAATTCCTCAACACGCTGAACTGGCCGCTCGGTGCAGCGGTCGCAACGCTGCTGCTGGTCGCGCTGGTGCTGATCGTCGTCGGCAGCAACGCGCTGATCGAGCGCCGCTACGCGGAGGTGTTCCGATGAGCCGGAACGGCCCGCTCGCGCTGATCTTCCACACCATCTTCGTCATCGTCATGGTCGCCCCGATCCTGGTGGTCTGCCTCGTTGCCTTCACGCCCGAAGGCTTTCTGTCGCTGCCGACCAACGGTTTTTCGCTGCGCTGGTTCAGGGCGATCACCAACTACCCCGAGTTCATCCATGCCTTCTGGGTCAGCCTGGGGCTCGGTGCGCTCTCATCCTTCGTGGCGCTGCTGTTCGCGGTGCCGGCAGCGCTCGCGATCGCGCGTTATCGCTTCCGCGGCCGCGATGCGCTCGCGGCGCTGTTCCTGTCGCCGCTGATGATCCCGCATGTCGTGCTCGGCATCGCCTTCCTGCGCTTCTTCACCTCGGCTGGCCTCGGCGGCAGCTTTGCCGCGCTGATCATCGCGCATGTCATCATCGTGTTTCCGTTCGCGCTGCGGCTGACGCTGGCGGCGGCGACCGGCATGGACCTCTCGGTCGAGATGGCGGCGGTCTCGCTCGGCGCCAACGGCTGGACGCTGTTTCGCCGCGTGACGCTGCCGTTGATCCTGCCCGGCGTCATCAGCGGCTGGGCGCTCGCCTTCATCCAGTCCTTCGACGATCTCACCATGACCGTCTTCCTCGCGGCACCCGGCACCGAGACGTTGCCGGTGCGCATGTTCCTTTATATCCAGGACAACATCGATCCGCTGGTGACGTCGGTCTCGGCCTGCGTGATCGCTGTTACCATGACCGCCCTCATTCTGCTCGACCGCTTCTACGGGCTCGACCGCGTGCTCGCCGGCAAGGGCGATACGGGACGATAGGAGAACCCATGTCCAGGGACTATGACGTCGCCGTCGTCGGCGGCGGATTGCTCGGCTCCGCGATTGCCTGGGGCCTCGGCCGGCTTGGCAAGCGCGTGGCCGTGCTCGACGAAGGCGACATCACCAAGCGCGCCTCGCGTGCGAATTTTGCGCTGGTCTGGGTGCAGAGCAAGGGCCTCGGCATGCCGGCCTATACTGTCTGGACCGTGCAGGCGTCGCAAGCGTGGGGCCGGCTTGCGTCGGAGCTGAAGCAGCAGACCGGGCTCGACGTCTCGCTCCAGCAGAACGGTGGCTTCCATCTGACGCTCGGCGACGACGAATTCGGCCAGCGCACCGAGCTGGTCAAGCGCATGCATAATCAGACCGGCGCTGCTGACTACAAGATGGAGATGCTCTCGGCATCCGAGGTGAAGAAGTCGTTGCCGCTGATCGGGCCGGAAGTGTCCGGCGGCAGCTATTGCCCGCTCGACGGCCACGTCAATTCGCTGCGGACGTTCCGCGCCTTCCACACCGGCTTCAGGGCGTTCGGCATCGACTATTTTCCGGAGCGCCCGGTCTCGGCGATCAGCAAAAGCGGCGGCGAATTCCGCCTGACGACGCCGAAGGGCGAGCTGCGCGCCGCCAAGATCGTGCTCGCCGCCGGCAATGCCAACCAGACATTGGCGCCGATGGTCGGCCTCTACGCGCCGATGGGCCCGACCCGCGGCCAGATCGTGGTGACCGAGCGCACCATGCCGTTCCTGCCGCATCCGCTGACCACGATCCGCCAGACCGACGAGGGCACGGTGATGATCGGCGACAGCAAGGAGGACGAGCTCGACGATCGCGCGCTGAAGCATTCGGTCAGTGCCGTGATGGCCGATCGCGCGCAAAGGATGTTTCCGCATCTGTCGCGGCTCAACGTGGTCAGGAGCTGGGCCGGCATCCGCGTCATGCCGCAGGACGGCTTTCCGATCTACGACCAGTCGGAGACGCATCCCGGTGCCTTCGTCGCCTGCTGCCATTCCGGCGTGACGCTCGCCTCCAACCACGCTTTCGAGATCGCGCGCATGGTCGCAGCTGGCGCGCTCGAGCCGGAGCTGGTCGGCGCGTTCTCGGCCAGCCGTTTCGGCGCCGCCGGTGCTGCGAACAACAGCGGCTATTAGAGATATCTAAAGGAGCCAAGAGGCATCCCATGTTTAGACGATCCGAACAGGACAAGCGACCGCAGGTCCAGATTTTCGTGGATGGCACAACCGTCGCGGCGCGCCAGGGCGACACCGTCTCCGCCGCGCTGCTGGCCTCCGGCTGTGATGCACGGCGCTCCACCGCAGTGAGCGGCGCGCCGCGTCTGCCCTATTGCATGATGGGCGTGTGCTTCGACTGCCTCGTCACCATCGACGGCGTCGGTAACCGCCAGGGCTGTCTGGTGCCCGTCGCCGAGGGCATGCAGATCGAGATCCAGAAGGGCAAGCGGGAGATCGGAAAATGACTGTGGCTCCCAAGCGCGAAGCCTACGACGTCGTGGTGATCGGGGCCGGGCCCGCCGGCCTCGCGGCCGCTGCGACGTCCGCCGAAGCCGGCCTGTCGACGCTGTTGCTCGACGAGAACATCGGCCCGGGCGGCCAGGTGTTTCGTGCCATCTCGTCCACGCCCGTGACCGACCGCAACCAGCTTGGCGCCGACTATTGGGTCGGTGCCGACCTCGTTCAGTCGCTCCGCGCGAGCCGCGCCGAGATTATCCATCGCGCCACCGTCTGGAGCCTCGACCGCAATCTCGAGATCGCCGTCTCGATCGGCGGTGCGTCCGCTTTCCTCAAGGCGCAGCGCGTGATCCTCGCGACCGGCGCGCTGGAGCGGCCGTTCCCGATTCCCGGCTGGACCTTGCCTGGCGTGATGACCGCGGGCGCGGCGCAGACGATGCTGAAATCATCGGCTCTGGTGCCTGACGGACGCACGGTGATCGCGGGGCAGGGGCCTCTGCTCTGGCTGCTCGCCGCGCAGATCTTGCGGCTCGGCGGCCGCATCGACCGCATCCTCGACACCACCGAGCGCGGCAACTACTTCGCAGCACTCCCGCATGCCTTCGCCTTCCTGACCTCGCCCTATTTCACCAAGGGCCTGTCAATGATGCGCGAGGTGAAGGCCAAAGTGCAGGTCGTCTCCGGCGTCACCGAGCTCTCAGCATCCGGTGATGGCCAGCTTGCGAACGTGAGCTATGTCGCGGGCGGCAAGCGTGAGACGATTCCGGCGGACCTGTTGCTGCTGCATCAGGGCGTCGTGCCCAACGTCAATCTGGCGATGGCCGCCGGTATCGAGCATCGCTGGGACGATCTGCAACTGTGCTGGTCGCCAGTGCTGGACGCGAGCGGCAATTCATCGGTCGCTGGCATCGCCATCGCTGGTGACGGGGCCGGCATCGGTGGTGCCAATGCCGCTGTGGTCCGTGGCCGCATCGCGGCGCGCGCGGCGGTGGAGGCATTGGCGCCTGCGGTTGCGACAAAACTTGCGCCGATGGCGACCCTCCGCGCCGATCTCGCCAAGGCCGAGCGCGGCCGCGTCTTCCTCGACACGCTGTTCCGCCCCGCGCCGCAGTTCCGCATCCCCACGGGCGACACCATCGTCTGCCGCTGCGAGGAGGTCACCGCGAAGGACGTTCTCGATGCCGTCGCCATCGGCGCGACCGGCCCGAACCAGCTCAAGGCCTATCGCCGCACCGGCATGGGGCCGTGCCAGGGCCGGCTCTGCGGCCTTACCGTGACCGAGCTGATGGCGCAGGCGCGGGGCAAGACGGCACAGGAGATCGGCTATTACCGGCTGCGCGCACCGGTCAAGCCGATCACGCTCGCCGAGCTCGCCGCCGTTCCGAAGAGCGAGGCCGACGTCAAGGCGGTGGTGCGCGGATGAGCCAAAACGTGGATGCGATCGTCGTCGGCGGCGGCATCCACGGATGCTCGACCGCGCTGCATCTGTGCCTCGCCGGCATGAAGCCGGTGCTGATCGAGAAAGACTACGCCGGCCGCCATGCTTCCGGCGTCAATGCCGGCGGCGTCCGCCAGCTCGCGCGGCACGTGCCCGAAATCCCGCTCTCGATCCGCTCGATGGGGATCTGGGAGAAGATCACCGATCTCCTCGACGACGATTGCAGCTTCGAGAGTTACGGTCAGGTTCTCGTCGCGGAAAACGAGGAGGAGCTCGCCGTCTGCCGCGCGCGCGTCGCTGAGCTGAACGCGCTCGGCTTCACCCATGAGGAGCTGATCGACGCGACTGAATTGCGGCGGCTGGTGCCGGCGGTGGCTGAGACATGTCCGGGCGGCGTGGTGTCGCGTCGCGATGGTGCCGCCAATCCGGCACAGACGACGACGGCATTCCGGCGCAAGGCCGAGCAGCTCGGCGCGACCGTGCGCGAGGGCGTGGCGGCCGGCAACATCCGTCAGAGCGGCGGCCTCTGGCACGTCGATGTCGGCACTGAAACCTTTGCCGCGCCGGTGCTCGTCAATGCCGCCGGCGCCTGGGCCGGAAACATCGCCGCAGCGCTGGGCGAGCCCGTTCCGGTCGAGACCGTGGCGCCGATGCTGATGATCACCTCGCGCGTGCCGCACTTCATCGACCCCGTCGTGATCCTGCGCGGGCGCAAACTGTCCTTCAAGCAATTCTCCAACGGCACCGTGCTGATCGGCGGCGGCCATCTGGCGACGCCCTATCAGGATCGCAACGAGACCGTGCTGGACTGGAAGAGCCTCGCGATCAGCGCGCGCACCGTGTTCGAGCTGTTCCCGGTGATGCGCAGCGCGACGATCGTCCGCGCCTGGGCCGGCATCGAGGCGAAGATGAAGGACGACATCCCCGTGTTCGGACCGAGCAGCCGCCACAAGGGTCTCTATCACCAGTTCGGGTTCTCGCTGCACGGCTTCCAGCTCGGCCCCGGCGCCGGCGCCGTGATGGCCGAGCTGATCGTCAACGGCGGCACCCAGACCCGCGTAGGCGATCTCGGC
This sequence comes from Bradyrhizobium sp. Unk1, assembly GCF_059512345.1. Lineage (NCBI taxonomy): Bacteria > Pseudomonadati > Pseudomonadota > Alphaproteobacteria > Hyphomicrobiales > Nitrobacteraceae > Bradyrhizobium > Bradyrhizobium sp. Unk1. The sequence continues at coordinate 31,907 of NZ_JCAMOP010000053.1, read as the reverse complement.
ATCGACCGTTTCCATCCTTCCACGCTCTAAGAAGAGGACATCATGAGCATCACCCGCAGCATCCGCACGCCCATCATGCACCGCGCCGTCGAGGCCAACGGCTTCGTCTTCATCGGTGGCACCATCGCCGACGACACCTCGGTCTCGATGGGCGAGCAGACCCGCAACATCCTCGGCAAGATCGCCGGCTATCTGAAGGAAGCAGGCACCGACAAGTCGCGAATCGTCAGCACCTCGATCTTCGTCACGGATCTTTCCAAGAAGAAGGAGATGGACGCGGTCTGGACCGAGTTCTTCGGTGACAATTTGCCGACGCGCGCCACCGTCGGCGTCGCCGATCTCGGCGGCGGTGCACTGATCGAGGTGGTGGTGACCGCACTCAAGGGCTGATTGCGCTCTTCTCACGGGCTCGTGAAGAGAGCCGTCGATCCGAACATGACGAAGATGTAATGGTCTGGATTAGCTGCGGCGCTTTGACGCGCCGCAGTTTCCGTTTATCAGTAGGGGACTCGGCTGGAATGCCCAATGTCCTCGCAGAATAATAACAACAAGCTCGCGATCAAATTTCGCTGCCCCGGAGAACTCGAAGGCCTGCTGCCGCAGCCGGTGCCGGCGAATCTCGGCGTTCCCGACTGGCTCAGGGCGATGCCGACCACGGCCTTCAGTGCCCTCAATCAGCAGGATGACGAGACGGTCAAGCGCTGCCCGCCGTTCATCGACGCGATGACATGCGGTTTTCTGATCCCGCTAATCTGCGATATCAGGGTCGAGGATGGCGAGATCAGCTGGGACAACGACATCCCGCCCGGCGGTGAGATCGATTTTCCGCGCTCGCCGATCAGCTTTCACGATCAGGGCCAGCTCACCGGCTCGCCGCTGTTCGAGACCGATCGCTTCGTCATCAAGTTTCACAATCTCTGGACCATCGAGGCGCCGGAAGGCTATTCGCTGTTCTTCACCCATCCGGTCAATCGCTTCGACCTGCCGTTCATCACGCTGAGCGGCCTCGTCGATTGCGATCGCTATCGCGACAGCTGGATCCACTTTCCGGCGCATTGGCACAATACGGGCTTTCGCGGCGTGCTGCCCAAGGGCACACCGATCGCGCAATGCATTCCGGTCAAGCGTGAGGATTGGACGCGGCAGACCTCGGCCTTCACCGAGGATGAAGCGCAGAAGGTCCACGCCCTGCGCGCCGCGCTGAAGCGCGAGCCGGGTCTGTACCGGCGGAAATTCAGGGCGTAGCCCGCTCGGGCCTGGCTCCCAGGAATTTCGCCGCGGCGCTCGGGCGGAAGAAGAAGCGGCCGTGCGACGAGGCGGCGAGTGTGAGGGCGGCGCGGCTGAGCATCTGCGGCCGTCCGCCATACACGGACCGCAGCGCCGCCTCGCCGCCATCGCGTTCGCCCATCTCCATCAGGCAGATCGCGAGATTGGCGCGGGAGAGAGCGTCGTCCGGGCGAAGCCCGAGCGCGTGACGGTAGGTGTCGGCGGCCTCCGCATAGGCGCCGTCGAGAAGCTCGGCCCAGGCAAGTTCGGTCAGGATATCGGTGCGTCCCGGCCCGATCGCGCGCGCCGCGGTCAGCACGGTACGCGCTTTGGCGCGATTGTTATTCCGGACATGCATGCGGCCAAGGTCGAGTTGCAGATCGACGCTGGCCGGGGCGAGCGCGAGGGCTTGCTCGATCATCCCGACCGCCTCGCCAACCTCGCCGGCGTTCGCAAGCTGGCCCGCAAGCTCCTGGAACGCGGGCAGATAGGGCGGACGGCGCGCTGCGGTTCGCCGCAGTTGCGCCAGTCCATCGCTTCTGCGCCGCGCGGCACACAGCACATGGCCGAGCAGCGTCTCGATTTCGGGATCGCTATTGCGCTTCGCGGCTTTCTCCAGCGGCGCAATCGCCTCCTCCGCACGCTCCTGGCCGAGCAGGGCATGGGCGAGGATCAGCACGGCATTCCGGTCGGTGCGATTTGATTTCAGGGCTTCGGTCGCAAGCTGCCTTGCAATGTCGAACTGCTTTGCACGTAGCGCCAGAAAGGCTTGCTGAAGCAGTTGGGCGAGGGGGCTATTCGGCTTGCCGCTCAAGAGATGGCCTCTTGGTTGAGACACGTTGTTTTTTGCCCCTTACCGCATGCCCCATGCAGCGTCCATCAACAGCTTCGTGATGCTTTGCTGATTGGCCCGGACGCGTTGCACGGAATGCGCCTTGATCTCGGCGCCCGGCGGGATTATCAGCGAGACATCAATCAGGAGTTTCGCATCCATGGATTTCACCCCGACCGCAACGCCCATCCGCCTTGCTCACGGGGAATTCCATGCCTGCATCGATCATTCTGTCGAACCTCTCGCTGTCCACGCCTGACGGCCGTCCTCTCCTTTCCGACCTCAACCTGACATTTGGTGCCGAACGGGCTGGTCTCGTCGGCCGCAACGGCGTCGGCAAGACAACGCTGCTTGCTGCGATCACCGGAGAGCACATTCCCCAAGCGGGACGCGTTCTCGTGAGCGGAACCGTGGGAATGCTCCGCCAGGACGTCCAGCTTCCTGCGGGCGCCGCGGTGATCGATCTGTTCGGCGCGCGCGCAGCGCTGGAGCTGCTTCGCCGTGCCGAGCGGGGCGATGCATTCGCCGACGAAGTCACCGACGTCGACTGGACGCTTGAAGCGCGGCTTGCGTCCGCGCTCGCGCGTGTCGGGTTCGATCCTGATACCGACACGGAGCTGGATCGTTTGTCGGGCGGGCAGATCACGCGGATCCGTCTGGCCGCGCCGGTCTTCGCCGAGCCGGACTTCCTGCTGCTCGATGAGCCCACCAACAATCTCGATCGGGATGGACGTAAGTCAGTGGTCGACCTGCTCGCAGGCTGGCGGGGCGGGGCGATCGTCGTCAGTCACGACCGCGACCTGCTCGAGACCATGGACGCCATCGTCGAGATGACATCGCTGGGGGCAAGACGGTACGGCGGCAATTGGAGCAGTTACCGCGAGCAGAAGGCCATCGAGCTCGCTGCCGTCAGGCACGACCTTGCGCATGCCGAAAGGCGCCTCTCCGAGATTGACGGCAAGGCGCAGGAGGCAGCCGAACGGAAGGCGCGCAAGGACAGCGGCGGCAGGAAGAAGCGCGCCAAGGGCGACATGCCGCGCATTCTCGCCGGTGCACGCAAGGACCGCAGCGAGGACAGCGGCGGAAAGACCGCGCAAATCGCCGAGCGGCGGCGCGCGGAGGCGATCGATGCCGTCGCCGCGGCACGCCGGCGCGTCGAGATTCGTCAGCCGCTGTCGGTGAAGCTGCCCCCGACCGGCCTGCCGGCGGGCAGGGAGGTGGTTTGGCTCGATCGCGTCAGCGCCGGCTATCAGCCGGAGCAGCCGGTCTTGCGCGATCTCTCGCTCACCATCGTTGGTCCGGAACGCGTTGCGGTCGTCGGGCCGAACGGTTCAGGCAAGACAACGTTGCTCAAGCTCGTCGCAGGCGAGATCCGCCCTGTCTCGGGCGCCGTGCGGGTCAGGCCGGATTTCGCGCTGTTCGACCAGCAGGTCGGCCTGCTCGATCCCGCGATCTCCATCCTGGACAATTTCGGGCGTCTCAATCCGAAAGCGGGCGCGAACGAGTGCCATGCGGCCCTGGCCCGGTTCGCGTTTCGCGCTGCTGCCGCCTCGCAGATCGTGGGGAGCCTGAGCGGCGGACAGCTGTTTCGTGCGGGCCTCGCCTGCGTTCTGGGCGGGGCGACACCGCCGTCCCTGCTCATCCTGGACGAGCCGACCAATCATCTCGACATCGACTCCATCGAAGCCGTCGAGGCAGGCTTGAGGGCCTATGACGGCGCGCTGCTCGTGGTCAGTCACGACGAGGCGTTCCTGCAGGAGATCGATATCACGCGCAGGGTCGTGCTGGTCGCCAGCTCGGCTCTCTAAGCCTCATTGGTCGACAACAAAAACCCGACGCCCTGCGCGTCGCATGGAAAGCTGCCTGGCGCGGCCTACGAGGCCGCGCTGCCGCCCGGTTCCAGCGCCTCGCCCATCTCCAGCGGATGAGCCATGGTCTCGTGCAGCGCCTCGCGATCGAGCTCGCCTTCGGAGATGCTGATGACGACGCAGGCGATACCGTTGCCGATCAGGTTGGTCAGCGCGCGGCACTCGCTCATGAACTTGTCGATCCCGACCAGGATCGCGATCGACTGGATCGGGATGTCAGGAACGATCGAGAGCGTCGCGGCAAGCGTGATGAACCCGGCGCCGGTCACGCCCGAGGCGCCCTTCGAGGTGATCATGGCGATGCCGAGAATGCCGAGCTCCTGCCAGATCGTCAAATGGGTGTTGGTCGCCTGCGCCAGGAACAGCGTCGCCAGCGTCATGTAGATGTTGGTGCCGTCGAGGTTGAAGCTGTAGCCGGTCGGAATGACGAGGCCGACCACCGAGCGCGAGGCGCCGAGATGCTCCATCTTCTGGATCATCTGCGGCAGCACCGTTTCCGACGAGGAGGTGCCGAGCACGATCAAGAGTTCGTCCTTGATGTAGGCGATGAAGCGCAGGATCGAGAAGCCGGAGAGCCGCGCGATCGAGCCCAGCACGATCAGCACGAACAGGATGCTGGTGAGATAGAACGTGCCGATCAGGGCGGCGAGGTTGAGCAGCGAGCCGAGGCCGTAGGCGCCGACGGTGAAGGCCATCGCGCCGAACGCGCCGATCGGCGCCACGCGCACGATGATGCGGATGATGCCGAAGAACATTTTCGCGGCCTTGTCGATCGCCTCCGCGATCGGCTCGCCGGCCTTGCCGAGGAAGGCGATGGCGAAGCCCGACAGGATCGAGATCAGCAGCACCTGTAGCAGGTCGCCCCGCGCGATCGCGCCGACATAGCTGTCGGGAATGATCGCCATCAGATGGGCGACGATGCCCTCTTCCTTGGCCTTGGTGACGTAGGTCGCGACCGATTTCGGATCGATCGTGGCGGGATCGATGTTGAAGCCGTGGCCCGGCTGGAGAATCTCGCCGACCAGCAGGCCGATGGCGAGCGCGACGGTCGAGACCGTCTCGAAATAGATCAGCGACTTCAGCCCGACCCGGCCGACGCGCTTGAGGTCGCCCATCGAGGAAATGCCGTGCACCACGGTGCAGAAGATCACGGGCGCGATCATCATCTTGATCAGCGCGATGAAGCCGTCGCCGAGCGGCTTCAGCTCCTTGCCGAGATCGGGATAGAAATAGCCGATGAGCACCCCGAGCGCGATCGCGATCAGCACCTGGATGTAGAGGATCTTGTACCAGGGCTGATGCCGGCGATGGATGGCTGGCTGGATCGCGACTTGTGTCATAGTGTGTGCCCCGGAACGCATTGATTTTGATTCTGCAAGATCTGGATTCTGCAAACTTTGAATCTTGCAAGTTTTGAATCTTGCATGACTCGCATCATGTGATGGTCGCCGCAGAAGCGACAATCACATTTTTGTCGGATCGCACGAAGATCGGTCGCTGCACCGCAACGGGGGGAATATGACAACCACGATGGGCTCGGACGAGCAGCCGCAGAGCTATTTTCCGCGCTGGAAATTCAAGGCCTCGGGCGTGATCATGCCGGAGGAGCGGCTGTCATGGGGCCAGACCATCATCTCCGGTCTCCAGCATTGCATCGCAATGTCGGGCTCGACGATCATCGCGCCGCTGCTGATGGGGTTCGATCCCAATGTTGCGGTCCTGTTCTCCGGCATCGGCACGCTGATCTTCTTCGTCATCGTCGCGGGGCGCGTGCCGAGCTATCTCGGCTCGAGCTTCGCGTTCATCGCCGTCGTCATCGCCGCCACCGGCTATGCCGGGCAGGGGCCGAATCCAAATCTCTCCGTCGCGCTCGGCGGCATCGTTGGTGCCGGCGTGCTCTACGGCGTAATCGCGCTGATCGTGATGTGGTCGGGCGTCGGCTGGGTCGAGCGCCTGATGCCGCCGGCCGTTACCGGCGCCGTGGTCGCCGCGATCGGCCTCAATCTCGCGCCCGTGGCGGTCAAGGCGGTGAGCGCAGGCGCGTTCGACACCTGGATCGGGCTCGCGACCGTTCTGATCATCGGTGTGGTGGCCGTTGCCGCTCCGGGCCTGTGGCGCCGCCTGCCGATCATCCTCGGTGCGGTGGGTGGATATCTCCTGTACCTGCTGTTCGCGAACGGCCTCGGCTTCGGCAAGCCGATCGACTTCGCCCAGCTTTCGGCCGCGCCGTGGCTTGGCATGCCGAGCTTCACCACACCGACGTTCCACGCCGATGCAATCTTTCTGATTGCGCCGGTGGCGGTCATTCTGGTCGCCGAGAACCTCGGTCACATCAAGGCCGTCGGCGCCATGACGGGCCGGAGCCTCGATGGCTATCTCGGCCGCGCGCTGTTCGCCGACAGCCTCGCGACCATCGTGGCGGCCAGCGGCGGCGGCACCGGCGTCACCACCTATGCCGAGAACATCGGCGTCATGGCGGCGACGAAGGTCTATTCAACCTTGCTGTTCGCGTTTGCTGCGACGGTCTCGATCCTGCTCGGCTTCTCGCCGAAATTCGGCGCACTGATCCTGTCGATTCCCGGTCCCGTCATCGGCGGCCTGTCGATCGTGCTGTTCGGATTGATCGCCGCGATGGCCGGACGGATCTGGGTCGAGAACAAGGTCGACTTCGCCAATCCCGCCAACCTGATCACCGTCGCCGTGGCGCTGACCGCGGGCGCGGGTGACCTCACGCTCAAATTCGGCGCGTTCACGATCGGCGGGATCGGCACGGCGACCTTCGGCGCCATCATCCTCTACCAGATCCTGACCTCGCCGCTCGCACGCCCCGCCGACTGAATCCCTGCGATGCGCCAGCGGGATGGAACAAAACGCCGGTTCCATCCATGATGATTCATTCTGGAGAAAGCTCATGCCACAGACCGATCGCTCAACCACCTTTTCCTCGCGCCTCGTCGGCCAATACGCGCTGGTGACCGGTGCCTCCCAGGGCATCGGCCGCGCCGTCGCCATCCGGCTCGCGCAGGAGGGCGCGACCGTCGCCATCAACTATGTCGATCATCCCGAGAGGGCCGAGGAAACACTTGCGCTTGCAAGGACAGGATCGGCTGACCGCGGCCACGGCAAGCTCGATCATGTCGTTGTCAAGGCCGATGTCAGCAATGAGCAGGAGGTCGGTGCGATGTTCGAGACGGTGCTTTCGCGCTGGAAGCGGCTCGACTGTCTCGTCAACAACGCCGGCTTCCAGCGGGAGTCGCCGAGCGAGGCGCTCGACATCGACACCTACCGCCGCATCATCGACGTCAACCTCAACGGCGCCGTGCTCTGCGCGCAGAAGGCGCTCGCCCATTTCGTCGCGCGCGGGGCAGGCGGCAGCATCATCAACTGCTCCAGCGTCCACCAGATCATTCCGAAGCCTGGCTATCTCGCTTATTCGATCAGCAAGGGCGGCATCGCCAATCTGACGCGTACGCTGGCGCTCGAATTCGCCGGCCGCGGCATTCGTGTCAATGCGGTCGGCCCCGGCGCGATCGACACGCCGATCAACGCGGCGTGGACGGGTGATCCCGCCAAGCGCGGCGTCGTCACCAGTCACATTCCGCTGGGACGGGTCGGCACGCCGGAAGAGATCGCCGCCGTGTTCGCCTTCCTCGCCTCGGATGAAGCGAGCTACATCACGGGCCAGACCATCTATGCCTGCGGAGGCCTGACGCTGTTCCCGGAGTTTCGGGACAATTGGGCGAGCTAGATTTGATCAGCTTCGACTGCGGGGGGCTGGCGCACGTTGCGGCGGCGGACATCTGGCAAAACGACACGGCGCAGACTACATCTGCGCCATGGCAAAACCTCCGCAGGCAAACCGTTCGCTCGAGGATTTCGTCGGTCGGCACGAACGTCTGTTCGTGCTGACCGGCGCCGGCTGCAGCACCAATTCGGGCATTCCCGATTACCGCGACAGCCATGGCAATTGGAAGCGGACCCAGCCGGTCAATTTCCAGGCCTTCATGTCGGAGGAGCCTACGCGCCAGCGCTATTGGGCGCGCAGCCTGATCGGCTGGCGGCGGTTCGGCCAGGCGAGGCCGAACGATGCGCATCATGCGCTGGCCCGGCTCGAGGCGAGCGGGCGCTGCGAGATGCTGCTGACCCAGAACGTCGACCGGCTGCATCAGTCCGCCGGCCACCGGCAGGTGATCGATTTGCATGGCCGGCTCGATCTGGTCCGCTGCATGGGCTGCGGGGCGAAGACCCCGCGCAACGAATTCCAGGACAGGCTCGGCCGTGCCAATGCGGAATGGCTGACGCTCGACGCCGCGGATGCGCCTGATGGTGACGCCGATCTCGAGCATGCGGATTTCTCGTCGTTCAAGGTGCCGGCCTGCGAAGCCTGCGGCGGCATCCTCAAGCCCGACGTGGTGTTCTTCGGCGAGAACGTTCCGCGCGACGTGGTGGCCACCGCGCAGGATCATCTGGCGCAGGCCGACGCCATGCTGATCGTCGGCTCCTCGCTGATGGTCTATTCCGGTTTCCGCTTCGTGCGGGCGGCCGCAAACCGGCAAATTCCCATCGCCGCGGTCAATCTCGGACGCACCCGCGCCGACGATCTCCTCACGCTCAAGGTCGAGGAGCGCTGCGAGGCGGCGCTTGCATTCCTGCTCTGAGCGCGCGGGCCGCACCCTTCTACCGCATAGGTGCCACGCAAAACGGCTCGGACGCTTCACCCCGGGCGTTGTCGCTGGTATGAAAATTGCTGCGGTTTTCGCGCAGTTTATCGGTCAGCACGGAGAATTTGGAATGCTTGAGGGAGCCGAGGTGCGGCTTGCCGTTGATATCGGTGGCACGTTCACCGACATCGTGCTGGACGTGGGGCATGATCGCAAGACGCGCAAGGTGCTGACGACGCCGCAGCGGCCCGAGCAGGCGGTGCTGGACGGCATGCGTCTCATTCTCACTGACGCGCGCGCGCATATCAGCGACATCGACGTCTTCATTCACGGCACGACGCTCGCGACCAATGCGATCATCGAGCGCCGCGGCGCCAAGACCGCGCTGATTGCGACCGACGGCTTTCGCGACGTGCTCGATATCGGCACCGAGAGCCGCTATGACCAGTACGATCTCAGCATCGACAAGCCGAGGCCGCTGGCGCCGCGGTCGCTCCGCTTCACCGTGCCTGAGCGGATCGACGCGCACGGCGCCGTTCGTCTCCCGTTGGACGAAGCAGCGGTCCGCGCACTCGCGCCAAAATTGCGCGCGCTGAGCGTCGAGAGCGTCGCAATCGCCTTTCTGCACTCCTATGCCAATCCCGAGCACGAGCGCCGCACGGCCGCGATCCTCGGCGAGGAGATGCCCGGCATCTCCGTGACCGTGTCCTCCGCGGTGTGTCCGGAGATCCGCGAATACGAGCGCACGTCGACCGCAGTTGCCAACGCCTATGTGCAACCCCTGATCGACGGTTATCTCGCCCGCATGGCGGATGCCTTGCAGGTCGAGCAGTTCCGCGGCGCGATCTATCTCGTCACCTCCGGCGGCGGCGTCACCTCGATCGAGACGGCGCGGCGCTTTCCGGTGCGCCTCGTCGAATCCGGTCCCGCCGGCGGCGCGATCTTCGCGGCGCAGATCGCGGCGCGGCTTGGCGAGAGCAAGGTGCTGTCGTTCGACATGGGCGGCACGACCGCAAAAATCTGCCTGATCGAAAAATACCAGCCCGAGACCTCGCGCGTGTTCGAGGTCGATCGTGCGGCGCGCTTCCTGAAGGGCTCCGGCCTGCCGGTGCGCATCCCCGTGATCGAGATGGTCGAGATCGGCGCCGGCGGCGGCTCGATCGCGCATGTCGATGCGATGAAGCGCGTCACCGTCGGCCCCGAGAGCGCCTCGTCGGAGCCGGGCCCTGCCTGCTACGGCCGCGGCGGCCAGCGTCCGGCCGTGACGGATGCGGACGTAGCCCTCGGTATGATCGATCCTGATGCCTTCGCGGGCGGCACGATCAAGCTCAGCCCGGAGCTTTCGAAGGCGGCGCTGTTGCGCGCCGTCGGTGAGCCGCTGGGGCTGTCGGCGGAAACCGCGGCCTATGCCGTGCACGAGGTCGTCTGCGAGAACATGGCGAGCGCGGCGCGCGTGCATGCGGTCGAGCGCGGCGAGATCGTCGGCCAGCACACGCTGATCGCCTTCGGTGGCGCGGCGCCGCTGCATGCGGCGCGCGTCGCCGAGAAGATCGGCGTCTCCAGGGTCATCGTGCCCTCGAATGCCGGCGTCGGCTCGGCCGTCGGCTTCCTGGCTGCTCCCATTGCCTATGAGCTGGTGCGCAGCCGCCATGTCCGCCTCGATGATTTCGACACGGAGGGGGTCTCGGAGCTGCTCCAGGAAATGGTGACCGAGGCGCGCGCGCTGGTGGAGCCGGGCGCGGCCGGTGCGCCGGTGCGCGAACGCCGCGCGGCCTTCATGCGCTATGTCGGCCAGGGCCACGAGATCCCGGTCGAGCTGCCGAACCGGCGGCTGACATCGGCCGATCTCGCCGGGCTGCGCCAGAAGTTCGAGGCCGACTATTCGGCGATGTTCGAGCGTCCGATCCCAGGCGCCGCAATCGAGGTCCTGAGCTGGTCGGTGCTCGCGACCACCGATGCGCATAATCCTTCTGTCGTCGCTTCCGTTGCGCGCAAGCCCGCCGGCAAGGCCTCGGGCAGCCGCAAATTCTTCGACGGACGGGCGGGGGAGGTGATCGAGATCCCGCTCTATCGCCGCGAGGACATGGCACCGGGCGCGACCATTGCCGGCCCCGCCGTGATCGCCGAGGACGAGACGTCCACCTTCGTCTCCAACAGTTTTGACGCCCATATCGACGGTGCCGGCAGCATCGTCATGGAACGAAAGGCGGCCTGATCATGAGCAAGGCAAATGGCGCGAGCCTGATCGATCTTCAGATCATGTGGCACCGGCTGATCGCCGTGGTCGAGGAGCAGGCGCAGGTGCTGCTCCGCACCGCCTTCAGCCCGATCGTGCGTGAATGCGGCGACCTCTCCGCCGGCGTGTTCGACCTCAGGGGGCGGATGCTGGCGCAGGCGGTGACCGGCACGCCAGGCCACGTCAACTCGATGGCGGAATCGGTCAAGCACTTCATCGCGCATTTCCCGATCGAGACGATGAAGGAAGGCGACGCCTACATCACCAACGATCCCTGGATGGGCACAGGTCATCTCAACGACTTCGTCGTCACCACGCCCTGCTTCAAGGACGGCAAGCCGGTCGCGCTGTTCTCCTGCACCAGCCATCTCATGGACATCGGCGGCATCGGGTTCGGCCCTGACGCCACCGACGTGTTCATGGAGGGGCTCTACATCCCCATGCTCAAGCTGATCGACCAGGGCGTCGTCAACGAGACGCTGATGGCGATGATCCGCACCAACACGCGGCTGCCGATCGACACCGAGGGCGACACCTATTCGCTCGCCGGCTGCAACGACGTCGGCTGCGAACGCCTGGTCGAGATGATGACCGAGTTCGAGATCGACACGCTCGACGAGCTCGGCGACTACATCTGCGACCGCTCGCGCGAGGCCGTGCTGGCCGAGATCGCAAAACTGCCGAAGGGAAGCTGGCACAACACCATGGTCGTCGATGGCTATGATGCGCCGGTCACGCTCGCCGCGACGCTGACGATCTCGGATGAGGGTATCCACGTCGATTTCGACGGCACCTCGGCCGCTTCGAAGTTCGGCATCAACGTGCCCCTGTCCTACACCACGGCCTACACCGTATTCGGCCTCGGCTGCGTCGTCGCCTCGCAGATCCCGAACAATGCCGGCTCGCTCTCGCCGCTGACGGTGTCGGCTCCCCCTGGCGCGATCCTGAACGCACCAAAGCCCGCGTCGGTCGCCTCGCGCCACATCATCGGCCAGATGCTGCCCGACGTGGTGTTCGGCTGCCTGCGCCAGATCATTCCCGAACGAGTGCCGGCGGAAGGCACCTCGTGCCTGTGGAATCTCAATGTCCGCGGCCAGACGCGAAGCGGCGTCGGCGGCAATTACGGGTTCTCGATGGCGGTGACTTCGAACGGCGGCACCGGTGCGCGCTTTGCGAAGGACGGGCTGTCGGCGACCGCCTATCCCAGCGGCGTGCGCGGCACGCCGGTCGAGATCGCGGAGACGCAAACGCCGCTGATCTTCTGGCGCAAGGAGCTTCGCCCGGATTCCGGCGGTGCCGGGCGCACCCGCGGCGGTCTCGGCCAGATCATCGAGGTCGGCAGCGGCATCGATGCACCGTTCGATATCCTGGCTGCGTTCGACCGCATCGATCATCCGCCGCGCGGACGCGATGGCGGCCAGAATGGCGAGGCCGGATATGTCGGCCTGAAGTCCGGCCAGAAGATGCGCGGCAAGGGTTTTCAGACCGTGCCGCCGGATGACCGGCTGGTGGTGATGACGCCGGGCGGTGCCGGCATCGGCGATCCGCGCGAGCGCGATCGCGTGGCGGTCAACGACGATGTCGCAAGCGGCCTGGTGTCTGCCGACAATGCGGTTGCGATCTATGGACGCGCGAGGTGAGGTGACGGGCTCCGCTATCGCGCGCGTCACGCTGTCCGACCTCGTTATCACGATCGGCTTCGTACGGCCGCTGACGCTCTGGCGCGGGATCGTCACGGTGCAACCGCGCGTGCCGTTCGGATAACCCGCTTCAGTCCGAAGATCTGTCGGCTGGGACGAAACGGTCAGCGCCACTGCCGTTTCAAATTCGTGCTGCGCGTCAAATTCGCGCCGCTCGCGCATTCCATCTTTGCGCTCTCCCTCATCCGGCGTACTCTGTGAGAGCGAGCAGGAGTGCAACAGCAACCAGTCCAGGAAACGTAGCTCCTTTTGGCGATGTCCGCCGAGAGAGATCGAGAGCTGTTGGCAGCTCATATGCGATGGAGAAGAACCGACACTTAGCGAGCTGCAAACATCCCTCGCCGCGTCTGCGAGACGCGAGTTCAACAAAACACAAAAGCGGGAGGAACGGATGAAGAAGCGTTGGTGTAAGTTTGGCCTACCTCTTGTTGCAGGCGCGACGCTGATCGCGTCATCGGCATGGGCCCAAGCCGTGGATACTGCCCGGATCGAGGCCGGCGGTCAGAACGATTGGCTCACCTATCACGGCTCATACAAGTCGTATCACTACAGTCCCCTCTCACAGATCAATACCGGTAATGTGAGCAATCTGGGTGTCGCGTGGATCCACATCCCCGGACGTTCGACCCGGGGGCTGCAATCGATGCCGCTCGCGGCCGATGGCGTGCTCTACTACACCGGCTCCTATAGCCGCACCTTTGCGCTGAACGGCGCTACCGGCGAGGTGATCTGGTCCTACTTCCCCGAGCTGGATGAAGCCTTGGTCGCGCGGCAGACCCATTCGCCCTACAATCGCGGTGCTGCCCTCGGCGAGGGAAAGGTCTATGTCGGGACAATGGATGGCCATCTCATCGCGCTCGACATGAAGACCGGAAAGGTCATGTGGGACACCAAGCTGATTGATTCCCAGAAGCTGACCGTTGGGTTCACCGGAGCGCCGCTTTACGCCAAAGGCACGGTGGTGATCGGCTCGCAGGGCGGCGAATGGCCGGGCCGGGGTCCGATCTTCGGTGTAGATGCCACCACCGGCAAGAAGAAATGGGAATTCCTGACGGTTGCCGGCACGGACGAGGCCGTGAAGACCTGGGGCAATGACTCCTGGCGGACTGGCGGCGGCGGCGGATGGATGCCGGGCACCTACGATGCTGAGAACAACACCGTCCTGTGGGGCACTGCCAACCCGGCGCCGCTCTACGACTGGTCGGGAGCCGATTACAAGACGCAGGGCGCGCGTCCGGGAGACAATCTCTACACCACCTCGGTGATCGCGCTCGATATCGATACCGGCAAGCTGAAATCCTATCACCAAGAGCTGCCTCATGACGCCTGGGACTTCGACAGCGCGGTCGGCGAGTTCGTGATGCTCGATCGCGACGGCCAGAAGTACGTCGTGCATCCGAACAAGAGCGGATACATCTTCGTCTATGACCGCAACCTCGGCGTCAAGAACGTCTGGCGGATCACGCAGAACAGCAATTTCGTCAAGGACATTGATCCCAAGACGGGCGAACTGATCGGCCGTCGCGACTTCTCCGCCGGCAAGGTTTCCGAACCGTTGTGCCCGCACATTTCCGGTGGGGTGAGCTGGAACGCCGGGTCGTACAACCCGAAGACGGGGCTCTACTACAAGCTCGGCCAGGAATGGTGCATGACGCTCGAAGTTCAGAAGACGACTCCGATCGTTGCTCCTCAGGCTCAGCTCAACATCGGCGCCGACTTCAAGATCGCGCCGCCGCCTAGCGGTGAGATCTATGGCCATCTCGACGCGCGCGACCCCATCACCGGCGCCAAGAAGTGGGAAGTCCGCTTCCCTGAGCCACCGCTCGGAAGCGTATTGTCGACCGGAGGCAATCTGGTGTTCGTGCCGGATTCGCGGGGCACGGTTCATGCCTACGATGCCGACTCCGGTGCCGAGCTGTGGAGCCACGGCGACGGTACCGGCCATCAGGGCGGCATCATCAGCTATTCCGTGAATGGCAAGCAGTACGTCGCGGTCGTCGCCGGCTTCGGCGGCATGGCTTCGGATGACTACGCGCCGACCTTCGGCGGTGTCTACAAGAGCATGCCGCGCGACGACGGCGCGCTCATCGTCTACAGCTTGAAGTAGTCTGCCTCAAGCGATCTGCCGAGAAGCGGGTGCAAGCCCGCTTCTCGGTCGATTGCAGCGGCCGCGCGTGATTCAGGAATGGAGCGGACGTGTTGAAACTGCATTTGAAGTCGCTTCCGGCGGTGCTGGGCGCTTCGTTGCTGTGCGTTGTGGTGGCTCGAGCTCAATCTGCCACGCCGGCGCCGGACAACGGGTCGTTGGACGTCGAGCAATTGTTCGCGGGGACCTGCGGCTTTTGCCACTCCGACGGCGGCCGGGCTGCTGGCAGGGGACCGCAACTGATGAATTCGCAACGAGACAACGAATTTCTGCACAACCGTATCAAGATCGGCAAGCAAGGTGCGATGCCGGCATTCGGCGAGAGCTTCAGTGACGCGCAGATCGACCAGATCGTCAAATATATCCGCGCCTTGAAGCCGCGCGAGGGTTGACCCTCCGGAACCTGATCCATCCAGATGAGGACGCGGCATGAAGGCAATTGTCCTGGTTATCGTCGGTGCCGCCATCGGGCTGTGCGGACCGGCGCAGGCGCGAACCCTCGACGCGATCCGCGCGAGTGGCGCGCTCGGACTATGCGCGCATCCCAACTCGCTTCCTTTTGCGCGCAAGAGCGGCGATCCGCCCGGCTTTCAGGTCGAGTTGGGACAGGTGCTGGCACGCGAGCTCGGTGTCCCGCTACGGCTCGACTGGATCATCACGCAGTATCAAATGCGCAGCGCCAATTGCGACATTCTTCTGGATGTCATCGCCGATCGCGAAGCGCAAGGCGAAACCCGTTTGAGGCTCTCGAAACCATACTACCGCACGGGCGTCGCGCTCGCGGTGCCGTCATCCAGTGCGCTCACATCGTTCAAGAGCCTCAGCGAGCATACCAAGGTGGGAGTGCAGGTCGGCTCTGTCGCCGCCATGATCATCGGTCAACGGCGCGTGCCCATATCGACCTTCGGCTTCGAGACCGACAGCCTCGATGCTGTTTCAAACCATGAGATCGATGCGGCTGCGGTCACGCCCACCGCGGCGAGCTATTTCAATCTGACGCATCCTGACAAGGCACTCCGGATCCTGGATCGCGACGAGGGCGTGGCCGACCTCAACTGGAATGTCGCCGTCGGCATGGTCCGCCCGGATGATGCGTTGCGCGAGGCGATCGACGGAGCGCTGGAACGGCTGCGCAACGACGGCACGATCGATCGGATATACGGTCGCTATGGGATCGTGCTGCAAGCGCCGAGGTAGCTGAATTGCCGAGAGAACGACGCCGTCCCGGTTTGGCCAGGACGACGTCGCTATGAAGATCTCGCTTTGGTCTTACGCCGCAGCTTTCTTCCGCGCCTGCTCGGCCTTGTACAGCTCGAACTCTTCGGCGATCGCCTTCGCGACCGACGGCCGCTGGCGCAGGCGGTCGTGATACGCCTTCACGTTCGGCCATTTGGCGAGCTCGATCGGCGGGGTCGCCATGGTCCAGTTGATGACCGTGACGAGATAGGCGTCGGCCACGCTGAACTGGTCGAGCAGGAACTCGCGCCCCTTCAGGTAATTGTCGAGATAGTCGAGCCGCGACAGGTTCTTCTCCAGCACATAGGCCTTCATCTCCTGCGGCGCCTTGCGGTCGAGCACGGGGATGAAGAGGCCCTTATGCAGCTCGGTGCCGATGAAGCAGAGCCATTGATGCAGCCGGGTGCGATCGATGCCCTGGGCCGCACCGAGGCCGGATTGCGGGAACCGATCCGCGACATATTGCAGGATCGCGGCGTTCTCGGTCAGCACCACGCCCTCGTCGGTGCGCAGCGTCGGCACGAGGCCGATCGGGTTGACGGTCCGGAAGTCGGTGCCGTCGTTCAGCACTGTCTTGGTCGGCGGATCGACTTCGAGATAATTCGCTTCGGCGCCGGCTTCGTACAGCGCGACGCGCGTCGCCATCGAACAGGCGAGCGGCGAGAAATAAAGATCCATCTTGGGCCTCCTTGGGCAATTCCTCGTTGTCAGTGTCGCTCAACCTGGCCAGATTGATTTTTGTACCATCTTGTATAATATGGCGGCGGTCAAGGATTAATTTGCGAAATGGTACAAAAATCGAAGCCGCCAGCTGCTGCCAATGAGCCGAAGCGCCGTGGCCGTCCGCGTGCCTACGAGCCAGAGGTCGCGCTCGGCAAGGCGCTCGACCTGTTCCGCCGGCAGGGCTTTGCGGCGACGTCGCTGGACGATCTCAGCGAAGCGACCGGCATGAACCGGCCGAGCCTCTACGGCGCCTTCGGCGACAAGCGCGAGCTCTACATCAAGAGCTACCAGCGCTACCGCGAGGACGCGCGCGCCTCGATGGTCGAGATCTTTCGCCAGGAGATGCCGGTGCGCCAGCGGCTCGAGCGCGTCTTCGCGTCCGCGCTGAACATCTATCTCTCCGGCGAGACCGGTCCGCGCGGCTGCTTCACGGTGGTGACCGCGGCGTCCGAAGCCGTCGGCGATCCCGAGATCCGTGCCATGGTGCTGGATGGACTGACCGAGCTCGACAAGGCCTTTGCCAGTTGTTTCCGACGCGCCAAGGAGAAGGGCGAGTTGCCCGCGAGCGCCGACCCGGCCGTGCTTGCGCAGGTCGCGTCCGCAACCGTGCATTCAATCGCTATCCGCTCCCGCGCCCGCGTGTCGCGCAAAGAGCTCGAGGCGATCGTGAAGGGAGCGATCGACGTGATGGTGGGGCCCAGGCCCTAGCCGTCGTCCCGGGGCGCGCGCAGCAAGAGCCCGGGACCCATAACCACAGGGAGTGGTTTGGCGAAAATTCGGAGTTGAAGGGTCTTCGGTACGCCGACCGTGCGCTATCGATAGATCACGCGGTATGGGTCCCTGCGTTCGCGAGGACGACACCGGGGATGGGGCGAGATCGTGGCCTCGCTACGCCGCGCGAATATGTGCGAGGAAGCGATCCACCTCGTCCCGCAGCCGCTGCGACTGCTTCGACAGCTCGACCGCCGAGCCCAGCACTTCCTCGGCCGCCGTGCCGGTCGCGGCGATGCCGGCGGTGACGCCGGAGATGTTTTGCGAGACCTCGCCGGTGCGGGCTGCCGCCTGCTGGACGTTCTGTGCGATTTCCTGCGTCGCGGTGCCCTGCTGGCCGACGGCTGCGGCGATCGCAGCCGAAATCTCGTCGACCTGCTGGATCGTCGCGCAGATCGACTGGATGCCGTCCACTGCGCCTGATGTCTCGCCTTGCACCGCCGTCACCTGCGCGCCGATTTCCTCGGTCGCCTTCGCGGTCTGGGTTGCGAGCGCCTTCACCTCGGAAGCAACCACCGCAAAGCCGCGACCGGCTTCGCCGGCGCGCGCCGCCTCGATCGTCGCGTTGAGCGCGAGCAGATTGGTTTGCCCCGCGATGCCATTGATGAAGGAGACGACGTCGCCGATCTTCTGCGCGGCGTCCGCGAGGCTCTGGACCCGTGCGTTCGACTGCCGGCCGTCGCTTGCGGCCTTGCCGACGACTTCGGTCGCGTGGGCGAGGCGGCGGCTGATCTCGGTCATCGACGAGGACAATTCTTCCGCGGCGGCCGCGACCGTCTGCACG
Source organism: Bradyrhizobium sp. Unk1 (assembly GCF_059512345.1). Taxonomy (NCBI): domain Bacteria; kingdom Pseudomonadati; phylum Pseudomonadota; class Alphaproteobacteria; order Hyphomicrobiales; family Nitrobacteraceae; genus Bradyrhizobium; species Bradyrhizobium sp. Unk1. Next base: position 13,684 of record NZ_JCAMOP010000053.1, on the reverse strand, counting down.
TTCTCCGAGGCCAGTGCCGAGGCCGACGACACCGCGCGGGTCTGCTGCCGCGACTGTTCGACGATGCCGGACATCGAGCGCGCGGTGTGCTCCATCTCGACCGCGGCCGCGGACACCGTGGTGACGACCTCGCGGATGCTGGCCTCGAAATTGTCGGCCAGCGCGGCGAAGGCGCGGCGCTTCTCCGCTTCGGACCGCGCCTGGATGTCGGCTTGCTCCGCCTGAAGCTTGTTGAAGTTGACCGCATTGTCGCGGAACACCGCCACCGCCCTCACCATAGCGCCGACCTCGTCATTCGCCTTGATGGCGGGAACGGCGACGTCGAGCCGGCCGTCGGCGAGTTCGCGCATCACCGATGTGATCGAGAGAATCGGGCGCGAGATGCTGCGGGCGATGAGATAGCCGACGAGCGCCGCCAGCACGAGGCCGAGCGCGGCAATTCCGATCGCCAGCAACCAGGCGCGGTCGGCGGAGGCCTCGTAATCGGCGTTGTCCATCACCAGTTCGACCGCGCCCAACGGCTTTCCGGAAAAGTCCTTGATCGGTCCGAGCAGCGCGGCGACCGGCGTGTTGTCGAGCCTGGCCTGCCGCACCGTGAATCCGTCGCCGGCGGCGCGGCCGTAGTCGGCCGCGTCGAAGAAGCTCTTGCCCTTCAGCGTGCCGCCGAACAGCTTGAAGCCCGAGCCGTCGGCGAGATGGAAGGCGACGTCGACATGGCGGCTGGCCTTGAAGTCGTCGAGGAAGGGCTGGCCGAAGGTCAGACCGAATTCGACCGTGCCGAGATGTTTGCCGCCTTGCGCGATCGGCACCACGCCGCGGATGCCGAGCCCGGCCACGCCACCTTCCAGACCGACCACGACCTTGTGGTCCTGGTTGGCGACGACGACGGTCTTGCGGAAGCCCGAGAGGTCGTCACCGAACTTGGCCGGCTGGTGGACGCGCAGGTAGGAGGTCGCCGGCGGCACGTGAAACTGGAATTGATCGACGCCGTAGTCGGATTTGATGGCGGCGAACACCGGCCCGAACAGGCGCACCAGCGCCTCCCGGTCCTGCTTTGCCATCGCCTCCTGGGTCGCCGGCATGGCCGCCACCACGGCGCTCATCGCGGCGGCGCGCTGCGATTCCTCGGCGATGCGCGACTGCAAGGCATCGTAATGGCTGCGCAGCTCCCGCTGGTCGGCCCGGTCGATGATCCCGGCGATGATCCACATCGCCCCGAGCACTGCAAACAGCGCGGTCGCCGCCGCAGTCACCGCCAGCGCAACCGTGATCCGCATCCTGAGGCCGAGCGTTGCCCGCATGTCCGACTCGTTGTTTGAGCGTTGGTTAACAACGCCTATCAACTTCTCGCTAAGAGAGGGTGAACGAGGGCGGGACGACAACCGAGGGTGTCTGAAGAGCCCTAATACCCCCGCGACCGATCCACCACGTTCTCCAGCGCACCGCCGGCCTCGAACTTTGCGATTTGCTCGGCGACATAGGCCGAGATTGCATCGGCGTCGGTGTCGGCCGCGTTGTGCGGGGTCAGCAGCACCTTGGGGTGGGTCCAGAACCGGCTGTCCGCAGGCTGCGGCTCCTGCACGAAAACGTCGAGCGAGGCCCCGCCAAGCGTACCGTCGTCGAGGCAGGCCAGGATGTCGGCCTCGTTCTGCAAGCCGCCGCGACCCGCATTGATCAGCACGGGCGCGCCGAGCGGGCTGTTGCGGTTGAGCTTGGTGAAGACGTCGCGGTTGAGGATGCCGTGCGTATCAGGCGTCAGCGGCAACAGGCAGACCAGGATGTCGGTCTTGCGCAGGAATGCATCGATCTGCGCGGCGCCATGGAAGCATTCGACGCCCGCGATCGTGCGCGGGCTGCGGCTCCAGCCGGCAACGCGGAAGCCGAGCCGGCGCAGCACGTCGGCGGCATCGGCACCCAGCGTGCCAAGCCCCATCACGCCGACGGTGACGGCGCTCGCCGGCCACTGATATTGCGGCTCCCAGCGTTTTGCGCGCTGCGAGTCCCGCAAGTACAGCTCCTGGCGGTGGTGCATCAGCACGTGCAGCACGACATACTCGGTCATGCGATTGGTGAGATCAGGCACGGCGACGCGCACCAGCGGTACGTCGGGCAGGCTCTTGTCGGCCATCAGCGCATCGACGCCCGCGCCCAGATTGAAGATCGCACGCAGATTGGGGAAAGCGCCGAGGTCGCCCGGCACCGGCTTCCACACCGCGGCATAGTGCACCTCGGCCGGATCGAGGGAGGCGTCGGGCAGCAGCACCACGCGGCGGCCGTCGCAGACCGCGTCGAACCGGGCCTTCCAGCGCTCCGGCAGCCAGTTCTGCTGCGTGCTGTTGATCAGGACGGCCAGTGTGCCCATGCTCATTCGAAGTGCCTCGTCGGTTCCGCTTTGAAAACCCTCCTTGGCACGATCCGACGGATTTTTCTCGCAAATTTTTTCCGCAGCCCTGTCGGGGCGGGGCATATTGGATCGTCTTAAAAACAAGCGTTCAGGAAGGTGCTGCCCATGCTTTATGCGATCCTCTGCTATCACGACGAGGACTTCGTCGGCTCCTGGAGCAAGGACCAGGACGAGGCCGTGATGAAGAAGCTCGCCGTGGTGCAGGACAAGCTCACACAGCAGGGCCGGCTCGGTCCGGTGGCGCGGCTGCTGCCGACCACCGCGGCGGCGACGCTGCGCAAGGAAGACCCGCCGCTGGTGCTCGACGGCCCCTATGCCGAGACCAAGGAGCAATTGCTCGGCTTCTACATCGTCGACTGCAAGAACCTCGACGAAGCGCTCGACGTTGCGCGCGACCTCGGCTCGGCCAATCCAGGCGGTGCCTATGAGGTGCGGCCCGTGGGCGTATTCCGGCCCGGAGGAAATCTGACGTGAGCGAGGCCGACACCGCCTGGATCGAGACCGCGCTGACCTCGGCGCGACCCCAGGCGGTCGGCGCGCTGCTGCGCTATTTCCGCGATCTCGACACCGCCGAAGAGGCCTTCCAGAACGCCTGCCTGCGCGCGCTCAAGACCTGGCCGCAGAACGGGCCGCCGCGCGATCCCGCGGCCTGGCTGATCATGGTCGGCCGCAACGTCGCCATCGACGAGGTCCGCCGCGCCCGCAAGCAGCAGCCGCTGCCCGAGGACGACCAGGCCATCTCCGATCTCGACGATGCCGAGGGTGCGCTCGCCGAGCGGCTCGACGGCTCGCACTACCGCGACGACATCCTGCGCCTGATGTTCATCTGCTGCCACCCGCAGCTGCCGGCGACCCAGCAGATCGCGCTGGCGCTGCGCATCGTCTCCGGTCTCACCGTGAAGCAGATCGCGCGCGCCTTCCTGGTCTCGGAAGCGGCGATGGAGCAGCGCATCACCCGTGCCAAGGCGAAGGTTGCGGAAGCGGGGACGCCGTTCGAAACGCCCGGCGCGGTCGAGCGCTCCGAGCGGCTCGCCGGCGTTGCCGCAATGATCTACCTGATCTTCAACGAAGGCTATTCGGCCAGCGGCGACACCGCGGAGATCCGAAAGCCGCTGTGCGAGGAGGCGATCCGGCTGGCGCGGTTGCTGTTGCGGCTGTTCCAGAGCGAGCCGGAGATCATGGGGCTCGCGGCGCTGCTGCTGTTGCAGCATGCGCGCAGCGCCGCGCGCTTTGCCGCGGACGGCGCGGTGATCCTGCTCGACGACCAGGATCGTAAACTGTGGAACGGCACCATGATCGCGGAAGGCCTGGCGCTGATCGACAAGGCGATGCGCCATCGCCGCAGCGGCCCCTATCAGGTCCAGGCCGCGATCGCCGCGCTGCATGCGCGCGCGTCGACGCCCGAGGAAACCGACTGGACGCAGATCGACCTGCTCTACGGCGCGCTCGAAGTGATGCAGCCTTCGCCGGTGGTGACGCTCAACCGCGCGGTTGCGGTCTCCAAGGTGCGCGGGCCGCAAGCGGCGCTCGAGCTGATCGAGCCGCTGGCGCCGAAACTCGCCAACTACTTTCATTTCCACGGCGTGCGTGGTGCCTTCCTGATGCAGCTCGGCCGCAACGACGAAGCCCGCATCGCCTTCGACCGCGCCATCGCACTCGCCAATACTTCGGCGGAAGCCGCCCATATCCGCATGCACATCGATCGCCTGATCCGGGACAGCCAGCCGAAGGGCGCCAATGGCGGCGCCAGGCAGGGCGCAAAGGCAAAGTGACGGCCAAAAATTTCGTCCCGCCAATTGTCGGCTCCCGCCGTTCCCTTTCGTCTTAATTCCATATCCAGGGAGCCCACTCATGCTGAAAGCCATTGCCATCATCGCCGTCGTGCTCGCCGTCGGCATAGCCGCGGTCCTCGTCTTCGCATTGACAAAGCCCGACACGTTCCGTGTCGAGCGCTCGCTCGCCGTGAAGGCGCCGGCCGATGCGATTTATCCGCACGTTGCCGATTTCCATTTCTGGATGAGCTGGTCGCCCTATGAGGAGCGCGACCCCGCCATGAAGCGGACCTTCGGCAGAACCACGTCAGGCAAGGGCGCGACCTATGCCTGGGACGGCAACAACAATGTCGGCGCCGGGCATATGGAGATCCTCGAGGCGAGCACGTCGTCGAAGCTTCGCATCAAGCTCGATTTCGAGCGCCCGTTCGAAGGCCACAACACCGCCGAGTTCACCTTTGTGCCGCAAGGCGATGCCACACTGGTCACATGGGCGATGTACGGTCCGGCGCCGTTCATGTCCAAGGTGATGCAGGTGTTCATCAACATGGACAACATGATCGGCAAGGACTTCGAGGCCGGCCTCGCCAGCCTGAAGAAGCTCACCGAGAAGTAACAAGGCTTGCTGCCCCAAGGAGCAGCTAAGGAGCAGCCAGGAAACCGCCAAGAAACTGTAAGGAACTGCCAAGGAACCGACAAGAAACCGACAAGAAAGCGAAGGAGAGAAACGATGCTCAATGCCTATCTGTTCTATCAGGACACCTGCGAAGCGGCGTTCAACTTCTACGCCAAGGTTTTGGGCGGCAAGATCGACGCCATGATGCGCTCATCGGACGCGCCGCCGGACATGCCCGCCGCGCCCGGCCGCGAGAAGATGATCATGCATGCGCGGATGTCGCTGCCCGATGGCAGTGTGCTGATGGCTTCCGACGTGCCGCCCGAGCACTTTAGCAAGCCGCAGGGCTTCGCGATCTCGTTCACGGTCAAGGACCCCGCGGACGGTGAGCGCAAGTTCAACGCGCTCGCCGACGGCGGCACCGTCACCATGCCCTACAGCAAGACGTTCTGGGCCAAGGGTTTTGGCATGTGCGTCGACAAGTTCGGGATTCCCTGGATGGTGAACTGCCCGGCCGAGGGAATGTGACAGGCGTGACCGCCTGATGCGGCAAGCCGTGATCCCTCTCCCGTAGTTGCGGGAGAGGGCCGCTTATGCTGTCGTCGCGTCACACGGCCGGTCGGCTGGATCGCTCACCGGATCGATCCGGTCGCGTCATCGCTTGGCGGGGACGGTTCGACGCAGCGAGGGCAGATCACGAGTTTCGTGCCAAGCTGCCTGTCGTTCTCCGCCTCGATTTCGTCATGGACCACCCACCACGCCTCGGAGAACGGGCGTAAGGTGCCGAGCACTCTTTCCCGCTCCTGATTGGGATTGTCCTGCGCAGGCGCCGGGTTGGCTGCGCTCCGCTTTGTGACAGAGGGACGGTGATGGGCCTGGTTCGGATCCCGGCCGAGGCCGTCCCATGCGATCGGTCGGCGCTCCTGCGCCGGCGCGGCCGCGCATCCGAGGAGCGCTGCGCAAAAAGTGAGCAAGATGAAGCCGTGACGCAGCATGCCGGACCCTTGGTACGGTACGCGACACGCAAACTCCGCGTGCGGAGCCTTGCATCGCGCCGGTTAAATGGAACCTAAGGGAAACGACGTGGCCGCCAGATCCAATATGGAATCGTTCTCTCGCATCACATTGCGAGAGCAGTGAGGCCGCTTCGTGAAATGATGCGGATCGCATCGCACAACAACTGGCGAAATATTAGGCTGTGAACTCCACGACAGAATCGCTAATAATTTCTTCATAAATTCTACAAACTGGGGTGGGCGCAACTTGGAAGGGGAGCGACCGATGGCAGCGGCGCTACAAATCAATTTTGCACTTTGGGGCATGCTCATCTGCGCGACCTTGGAATTGGCGCAGACCATCCAGAGGCTCTACTAGGCCCGACGAAATGCGCGACCGGCGCAATTTCGCCGTCGCGCTTGCCTGCTAGCCCACCAGCAACGCGATGAGCGTGAAGCTGACGCTCGCGATCACGACCATCGAGAGGATGTAGTTGCGCGGCCGTGCCGTTCGCGCGCGCGGCGGTCTCCGCCGCTGTTCGCTCACCTGCCATGCGGGCTCCGACGGCGCGAGCGCAGCCTCTGCGCCCGAGCCGATATATTTCACATAGAGCTCGAGCAGCCGCAGCTCGGACGGCAGGTCCATCAGACCCTCGCGGTCGCGCCGCGACAGCAATTCGAATTCGACGGTTTCCTGGGAGCTCAACTGGCCAAGGACAATGCGTCCCTGGTCCGACAGGCGGTAGTGAAAATCGAGGGGCTGCACGACCTGCGACCGGTTTGAAAATGAGTAATCTCGAAAAAGCGGAACCATCCTAGTCTGCGACCATTGCTGAGATTATGACGGCCCTGCAGCCATCGTGACCCGAGCGGCCTCAATCTGGACGGGACCATCATAGACGGTCGGGAAAAGCCGCAAACCGCCTAAATTGGGCAGGCATTGCGAAGCGGTTGAGCGGATTTCGTGCCCGGATCGCCGGAATTTTGCAAGACTGCCTAATCGCCGGACAGTGGCGGATGCAACCCGGTCACATCGCTGGCGGCCGCCTGTTGCTCAGCGGCAGCGTGGATAAATCGCGGCAAGGTCGCGGCCCTTCAGCAAAAGCAATCTGGACGAGAGGCCACCGTGCCGGCTGATCCAGTCGCGCACCGGGCCGGGATAGGCCTGCAGCACCGCGTCGGAGGCTTCGGGCTCGGCATAAAAGCGCCCGCGCCGGTCGACCGAACGCGCCGCGTGGAAGCCGAGCACCGCGCGTTTGGTGACGCAGATGCGCTCGCCCGGCACGATGCTCAGCACCAGCGTGCAGGCGGACAGGCACGGACCGTCGATCACTACGCGCTCGCCGCTCTCGCGCACCTGCTCGAACAGGTCGAGGAACGGCCCGACCTGTCCGCCCGGCGACTGGATGATGCGGATTTCGGCCATGGCGGGGGTGGCGGTAAAGAGCGCAGATGCGAGCATCCAGGCACCAACAAAGAACATGCGTCGCATGGAGCACTCCACAAGCTCGATCCCGTAGGGTGGGCAAAGCGTAGCCCACCAATGGCATCGCAAATCTGGAGGGAAGGTGGGAACGGCGCTTCGCGCCTTTGCCCACCCTACAAATCCTGTGCCTACCCGTTCCGCCGTTCGCCGCGCAGCGTAGGCAGGCCGATGCCAGCCGCATCGAAGCCGCCATCGACGGCCAAAATTTGGCCGGTGATGTAGCTCGATCGTTCCGAGCACAGGAAATAGATCGCTTCGGCGAGTTCCTCCTCCAGGCCGTAGCGGTTGAGCGGAATGGCGTCGTGATAGTCGGCGCGGATCTCCCTGGTATGCACCTGCTTCGCCATCGCGGTGTCGACCGGCCCCGGCGCAACCGCGTTGACGCGGATGTTGAGCGAGGCGAGCTCGACCGCGAGCTGCTTGGTCAGGTGCGCAAGGCCCGCCTTGCTGGTGCCATAGGCCGAACGCAGCGTCGAGGCGCGCACCGCCGAGATCGAGGTGACGTTGACGATGGCGCCGCCGCCTTGCTCGCGCATCAGCGGCGCGGCCGCCTTGGTGCACAAAAACGGGCCGGTGAGATTGACCGCCATGATCCTGTTCCAGTCGGCATCGCTGGTCTCCAGCACTGGCGCGAACACGGCGACGCCGGCGTTGTTGACGAGAGCATCGAGCCGACCGAAGCGGCTCATGACCGCCGCCATTGCAGCTGCCACGGCGGCTGCGTCGGAGACGTCGCAGGTGATTGCCAGCGTGTTATCGGGATTCTTCAGCGCCGCCGCCGCGCTTGCCTGCAGCTCCCCCTCGATATCGAGCAGCGCGACGCGCCACCCTTCGGCCAGGAATTTCTTGGCCGTCGCCAGCCCGATGCCTCGCGCGGCTCCGGTGACGAGGGCGACGTTTTGTAGGGCCTGCGGCATTTGCTAATCTGTCCTGTGTCCGAAAGGGGCGCGCACGAGCGCGGGCTCCTTTTACTTCGCTTTCGTCCCGGCAAGAAGGGCTCCAGGCCATGCTCATCGATCCCAGCACGATCCCGCTCGAGGAATGGCGGCCAGGTGTGAAGACCCGCATGGTCGCATCCGCGCACAACGGCGCGACCGCGCTCTGCATCTTCGAGCAATGGGTCGATCCCGGCGCCGGCGCGCCGACGCACAGTCACACGGTCGAGGAGGTGCTCACCGTGCGGGCGGGCGAGGCGGAGATGTGGGTCGAAGCCGAGCGTATCACGGTGACGGCCGGACAGGCGCTGCTGGTTCCCGCCGGCCGCAAGCACGGCTTTCGCAATTCGGGAGCGACCATGCTGCACGTGCATGCGGTGTTGGCCTCGCCGGTCTTCGAGATGCTGCCGGAAGGGGCGAGTGAAGCGACGCGACGCTGGGAGCGGTAGGGTAAGGGCGCCTGTCTCTATCACCGTCACCCCAGGGCGGCCGCTTCTGCAGCGGCCCTCGAAGGGCGACGGGGATAGTGATAGGGCCAGGGCTTACGCCAGCTCCGCCGATGCGCGCTGCATGTTCGACGACATGTCTGAGGTCACGATGCTCTGCTCCTCGACCGCGGCCGCGGTGGAGGCGATGAACTCGTTGACGCCGGCGATCGCGGCCTTGATCGCGGTGAGCGAGCTCGCAACGTCACCCGAGATGGTGTTCAGCGCGTCGATCTCGGAGGTAATCGTGTCGGTGGCCTGCTTGGCCTGGCTGGCGAGGTTCTTCACCTCGGAGGCGACCACGGCAAAGCCGCGGCCCGCTTCGCCCGCCCGCGCCGATTCGATCGTGGCGTTGAGCGCAAGCAGGTTGATCTGACTGGTGATGCCCGAAATCATCTCGACGATGCCGCTCATGGCCTGCGCGGCCGCGTTCAGTCGCTGGGCCTGACCGTCGGCGGCGTCGACCCGGCTGCTCGCGACCTTGGAGGTCTCGCGCGATTTCGCCATGGTCTCGGAGATCTCGCGGATCGATGCACTCATCTGCTCGCTGCCGGCCGCGACCGCCTCGATCAGCCCGCGCGCATTGTCGGCCTTCTTGCGGCCGATCGCCTGCGCGGTGATGTCGGTGGCGTATTTCACCACCTTGTAGGGTTTTCCGTTGAGATCCAGAATCGGATTGTAGGATGCCTGGATCCAGATCTCGCGGCCGCCCTTGGCGATCCGCTTGTATTCGGCGGCCTGGTATTCGCCGCGGTTGAGCGTCTCCCAGAACTGGCGGTAGGCCGCCGAATGCTTCTCGTTCGGCTCGACGAACATGGAATGGTGCTGGCCCTTGATCTCGGCCAGCGAATAGCCCACCGCCTTGAGAAAAGTCTCGTTGGCGGTGCGGATCGTGCCGTCCATGTTGAACTCGATCACCGCCTGCGACTTCTGGATCGCTGCGAGCTGGCCGTCATTGTCGGCGGCCTTCATCTTCTGCGCGGTGATGTCGGTTGCGAACTTCACCACCTTGAACGGCTTGCCGGTCTCGTCGAGGATCGGGTTGTAGGTCGCGAGAATCCAGATCTCCTTAGCCCCCTTGCCGAGCCGCTTGTACTCGGCCGCCTCGAACTCGCCGCGGTTCAGCCTGGCCCAGAACGCGGCATAGGCCGAGCTCGCGCGGTCCTCGGGCGTCACGAACATGCTGTGATGCTTGCCCCTGATCTCGTCGAGCGAATAGCCCATTGCGCCCAGGAAGTTCTCGTTGGCGGTGACGATGGTGCCGTCCATGTTGAACTCGATCACGGCCTGCGCGCGGTTGATCGCGGCGATCTTGCCGGAGTCTTCCATGGTCTTGATCTTGTACGCCGTGATGTCGGTGGCGAACTTGATGAAGCTGACCACCTTGCCGTTCTTGTCCAGCAGCGGGGCGTAGGAGGCATGAACCCAGACTTCCTTGCCGTTCTTGCCGAAGCGCTTGTATTGCGTGGTCTGGAATTCGCCGCGGTTCAGGCTGGCCCAGAAGTCGCGGTAGCGGGCGCTCTCGCGCTCAGTCGGGCTGACGAAGATGCTGTGATGCTTGCCCTTGATCTCGGCGAGCGAATAGCCGCTCATTTTCAGAAGGTTCTCGTTGGCATCGAGGATGGTGCCATCGAGATCGAATTCGATGACGGCCTGCGAGCGATCGAGGGCGTCGACTTCCGCGAGCGCGTGCTGGATCCTGGCCTTGCTGTTGAAATTGAACACTTGAAGTTCCCCGTAATGTTTCAACTATGCGTCGGCCGAGCTGCAATGGGCCTTCTCGAAAAGTTGCATGCGCGCGTTGATCAACTGTAAACCCTTGCAGCAAGCTGCGCGGTCTCCGGCGCTGGCCATGTTGTTCTGCGCGCGAAGATTCTCGTCCTATATGCACGGCGGTGAACATATTCGGACCGTATTCGTACGGACCCGCCTCGCGATATTTTCGCATCGTCTCTGTTGAAATTCGGCGAGCAATGTCGGGGCACGCGTTCGTGCATTGTCTTCAAGAGGAACTTCTCAGCGGAGACCATCGATGCCTGACGACCGCGAGCACCTGATTCGAGACCTGTTCGCCGCCTATCTCGGCAACGACCGGCAACGGGTCGCCGACGCATTGGCGGACGATTTCCGCTTCACCAGTCCGTTCGACGACGACCTCGACAAGGCGGCCTATTTCGAGCGCTGCTGGCGGGACGCCGGCTGGATCGCGCGACACGACATCGAGCGGATTTTCGTCCGGGGCGACGAGGCCTTCGTCACCTATCTCTGTCTGGCGAAAGATGGCAGGAGCTTTCGCAACACGGAGTTCTTCACCTTTGGCGGTGGCAAGGTCCGCCGCATCGACGTCTATTTCGGCGCGGCTCGGAAGGATGGGCGTTTCCTGCCACAGCCGCGCTAGCGGCCGGCGCAATGACCTCCGGAATAATTTTCATCACCTTGTCGGTTCCGTAAAGGTTGGTTCGTCTTAGAGGTAAGGGCGGGCGGCCCGGACCGCCGCTCCCGTCCTTCCGGGGGTGGCGCCGCGCCGCGCAAACCCGAAACGGCAAAGCAAGCAAGGACTGCTCATGCGATTCATGATGCTAATGATTCCGCTCGGCTACGAGACCGCGCCGCCGGACGTGCAACTCGATCCCGAACGCGTCGCCGCGATGATGCGCTACAACGAGGCTCTGAAGGATGCCGGCGTGCTGATCACGCTCGACGGCCTGCACCCGCCGTCGATGGGCGCGCGCGTCTCGTTCGCGACCGGCGAGCCCATCGTGACCGACGGCCCCTTCGCCGAAGCCAAGGAAGTCCTGGGCGGCTACTGGATGATCGAGGTTGCCTCGCGCGAGGAGGCGATCGCCTGGGCGAAGAAGTGCCCGGCCTCCGCCAATGAAGTCATCGAGATCCGGCAGGTGCAGGAGATGGCCGACTTTTCGCCGGAGGTACAGGCAGCCGCCGCCGGCTTCGACGATCTGAAGGCGTAGCCGAGACGGCCGCGGATCAAATCGCGGCTTCGTCAATCCATCATCCATCAACAAAGGAGTGAACCAATGAGCACCGATACCTATCTCGCCGTTTTCCTCGGCAGCAAGACCAGCCCGCAATGGGCCGCATGGAACGCGATGTCCGAGACCGAGCGGAAGGCGAAGGAGCAGGAGGGCATGGCGGCCTGGAAAGGCTGGGTCGAGAAGCATCAAGGCGCGATCCAGGCCATGGGCGGCCCTCTCGGCAAGACCAAGAAGGTCGACGGCAAGGGCGTCGCGGACATCGCCAACGAGATGGGCGCTTTCACCGTGGTCCGCGCCGCGTCCCATGAGGCCGCAGCCAAGATGTTCGAGAACCACCCGCACTTCGCGATCTTCCCCGGTGAACGCGTCGAGATCATGCCGGTGCTGCCGATTCCCGGCGGCTAGGCCGTGTCATTCCGGGGGCGCGCACACGCGCGAACCCGGAAATCTCGAGATTCCGGGTTCGGCTCGTCGAGCAGCCCCGGGTCGAGCCGCCCCCGGAATGACGAGGTGGCCGGTTAATCAAGTCCGGCCTGCGCTAGTGACCTTCACGCCCGGCTCATGTAAAGCTCGTTCACATGAGCTGGCGCAAGGACCAGGGCCGCGCCGAGCGCGGCTATCACCACGGCAATCTGAAGGAAGCCCTGTTGCAGGCCGCCCTCGGGCTGATCGCCGAGAAGGGCGCGGCCGGGTTCACCTTCGCCGATGCCGCGCGCATGGCGGGCGTCAGCGCGGCGGCGCCTTACCGGCATTTCCGTGACCGCGACGAGTTGCTGGCCTCGATCGCGCAGCGCGGCTTCGAGCAGTTCGAGCAGCGCCTGACCGCGGCCTGGGACGACGGGCGCCCGGATACGGTCACGGCGTTCGAGCGCGTCGGCAAGGCCTATCTCGTCTTTGCCCGCGAGGAGCCTGCCTTCTACAACGCGATGTTCGAATCAGGCGTGCCGGTCGATTCAAATCCGGCTCTGCAGGCCGCCAGTGAACGCGCCTTCAACATCATTCGCGCCGCCGCCGAGCGGCTTGCCGCGCTGGCGCCGCCCGGCACGCCGCGGCCACCAGCCATGATGATGGCGCTGCACATCTGGTCGATGGCGCACGGCGTGGCCTCGCTGTTCTCGCGCGGCGACGCCGCGCGGCGAAAACTGCCGATGTCGCCGGACGAGCTGCTCGAAGCCGAGGTGCTGATCTATCTGCGCGGCCTCGGCTTTCCGACCGACCGCCGTCCGCCGGCGAGAAGCGCCGAGCCGCCGCCGGTGCCACCGGAGGCATCCTCCGGTTCTGGCCTGCCGCCCGGCGGACCCTGGGGCAAGCCGAAATAAAATTGCGCAAATAATTTGGCGACCCTGTCAGGCGGCCGGCTTGACAAAATCGCGGGATGGTCTAGCTATGTAAATGTTATTTACATTCACAACGGCGCTGGTGCCGTGATGGAGATGGAAATGGCCTACACCGCTGATGTCAATCGATGGCGCGGCCCCTCGGACCAACACCAACAATACGAGCATCCGCGCATGCTCGACACGCCCTGGCATCCCGGCTGGATCGCCGTGACCATCCTCGGCTTCATCATCTGGTGGCCGATCGGACTTGCCCTTCTCTTTTTCACACTCGGGAGCAGAAGAATGTCGTGCTGGAGCAACCAGGATCGCTGGCAGAACAAGATGGAGCGGATGCAGTACAAGATGGACCGCATGCGCGGCCGCATGGAGCGCCGGGGCTTTGGCTTCGGCTTCGGTCCGCCCTCGAGCGGCAACCGCGCCTTCGACGAGTACCGCACCGAGACGCTTCAACGGCTCGAGGAAGAGCAGGTCGAGTTCAAGAACTTCCTCGACCGTCTGCGTCACGCCAAGGACAAGGAAGAGTTCGACCAGTTCATGGCGCAGCACAAGACGCGCCCGACCCCGCCGCCGACCGATCAGCAGTCTCAAGGCTGATCCGGGGTCTGCCTCTCAAAGCCTTCAGGCGCATGCCCCCAAAGTCCTGATGGCCCCGAGCCGC
>NZ_JCAMOP010000052.1:0-54082 GCF_059512345.1 Bradyrhizobium sp. Unk1 | reverse complement strand
ACCCCGTTTCATCATCTATCGGGGGACAGCCACCATCATGACCCCTTGCTCGGAGCCGGGCCCATTACCGCATCTAGATTGCGAACGTCGTGCCAAGATTGAGGACCATCTTTACCATCCACTGGCCCTTGATCGTAAAGGTCGTAGGAGTGGGGTTGGGTATCTCGAAATTAAAAAAGACGCTTCCACTCTTGTTAAACGCTACGCCGGACAATGCATCTGGTAAAAATGACACGTTTTGCGTGACGTCACCGCGATGCCCCTTGATGTCCTTCAATGACCATGGCCCGCTGATGTTGCGCATAAGTTGCGTATCAAGCTGGAAGTCCGTGTCCGAAACGCCGCTCCCGGAAAGTGGCCCGGAGCAACCTAGAAGTGCGGCGATGTTAGCTACTCTGCTGCCAATCTTAAACGATATCGATGCGGTGCCCGACGACGTGCGTATCCTCAGCACGTGCGCAGCAATAAACCAATCATCAGCTTTTGTGTCGGCGGACATGACCGCCTCCCACTGTAACTGGACCATCACTCTAGCGACTGGAGATTAACGATCCTGATGTCATACTCATGTGAAGAGGGTCACATTCTAAGACTTTTTAGCGCTCACCCGTTGGCTCGTTCTCCGCATCGGTCGGGACGACTTTCGGTGCGAACGCGCGCCGCTAACTTTGTGACAAGCGTCCGTGCTTTCGAGTGCCTTCGATTCCTTGATGTCGGCGGCAGTCCACTTAGGCGGCAACCGCGACGCCGCTTGCTAGCGCAGCTGTCGCACGACCCTGTCGTTTTTGACAGGTGCAGACCTCCCGAACTGGGCGCATGAAGGCCGCTAAAGGATGGAGGGCCTGCGGCTATGCGATGTTATTACTTCCCGATCTTCCACAACGGCGAGACACAGGCGGACGAGGTTGGAGAACTATTTGGCTCTGCTGAACTGGCGGTCCAATACGGCGCCTGTGTCGCTCGGGATATCGCCAGCGATCCCGAATATGACCCTAGTGCGGGCACGGTTGTGATCGTGCTCGACGACTCCGGTGCAGAGATCGAGCGGCGGAAGCTGAGGGGCGGACGGAAGCGGTGGAGGTGGAGTTGGTTAACGAAATATCACCACACTTCTTGTGACACTCTGGACTCTGAAGGGGAATTCCATGGCTGAAACCTCGATCGAGTGGACCGATGCGACGTGGAATCCTGTCGCCGGCTGCGCCATTCTCTCGCCCGGCTGCACCAACTGCTACGCCATGCGGATGGCCGCGCGCCTCGATGCCATGGGTGTTGCGAAGTACAAAGGGCTGACGCGAAAGACCGGCGGCCGAGCGAAGTGGACCGGCAAGCTTTATCTGGATCGCAAAGCGCTCGACGCGCCGAAAGGATGGAGTAAGCCACGCCAGACTTTCGTGAACTCAATGTCGGACCTCTTCCACGAAGATGTGCCGGAGGATTTCGTTACCGAAGTGTGGTCGACGATGGCGGCGACACCACAGCATACATACCAGATCCTCACAAAACGGCCGGACCACATGGCCAAGATTACCTCAGCTCTGCCGTTGTTGCGCAACGTTTGGCTCGGCACTAGCGTGGAGAGCGCGGACTATTTTGGCAGAATCGATGAACTGCGTGCGGTGCGCGCCGTGGTGCGCTTCATCTCGTTTGAGCCACTGCTCGGGTCTGTCGCCGACGCCAACCTCAAGAGAATTCACTGGGCAATTGTGGGCGGCGAGAGTGGTCCGAAGGCTCGGCCGATGGATGCTGAGTGGGTTCGCGAAATCGAGTCCGCATGTCGCCGCTACGGCACCGCATTTTTCTTCAAACAGTGGGGCGGCAAAAACAAGAAAGCCGCTGGGCGCACATTGAATGGGCGGACCTACGATGAGATGCCTTCAGCTACAGCTTGAAAAAATCACCTTGTCCTTCTGGGTTGGCAGCCGTCTTCCAAAATTTGTGCGCGAGCTCGTGCTTGGCTACCAGAAGCAGCCAGTAGAGGTGCTGGCCACCACTATTTTTTAGGAGCTTCATTTCGGTGGATGCCTTGGTACCTAATCCAGATACCAGGTCCCTCCAATGATCGATAATCTCGCCGCGGATGCCACGCTGAGCCTGATCAGCGTCGATTACATCTTTCCAGCCTGGGGCGAATCTGTCGAACGCTGATAGAGCAGATCCGATGTTTTCGTCTAGGTTTCGTTGAAGGTCCATTTTGCTGAGGTGAACCAGCATATCCATTCGAGTCCGGCGCGAGAGCGTCCTGAAGATGTTGATGTCCAGGGCGCCCAAGCTGTACGGATCGATGAATGCGAAGTGCAGGCCCTTCGGTTCTAAGCGCTTCAGAATTGCGAGCGAAGTATCGACGGCTTCGCCACGGATAGCGGCCACAGGTGCGCCAAGCGCGCGCAGACGCTTTGTCGCAGCGTTGAGCCGTTCCTCATCCATGTCGGCGATATACATTTGCGAAAAAGGCGCCTTGCCGGCTACGCTCTTCCGCCACGCGGCAACGCAGCTTCCGTCAATGAAAGCGCCGGTGGTTTTAATCTTTGAGCGACCTGGTCCGCCTGTATCTGCCGTCAGCGGAGGATTGTTGATCGATTGCGATCACAATCGTCGTTATCACGCCGACGATTCCAACGAGTCCTGCGACGACGATGCCAACCCGCTGGAAGCCCCGGATAAAGCGGGCTCCAGCTGACAATGGCGGTTTCGGCGTAGCGATTGGTCCGATCTCTCTCATGTGGGCCGTAGCTGATAGGTGGGCGCGCGTCTGCCACGGCCCAGAGGAAGGTAGTCAAGCAAGCAACGGAAAAATCTTCCGTTGCTTTCACCAGGGAGACGGCCAACACGGCGCAGCGCCCTGTTTCGGATTGAGCGCGTCGTACACCCGCACGCCTGTTTAATCAAATCACCGGACAATTCTGATCGCCCCCGGCCCACCCCAGTAACAGCGTTTTGTATCTCTCGCTTGCCAAGGTGTTGCCTGAACGAACCGTGAGCTTTGAGCCAGTCGGCTGCTTATCGACGCGGGCCGAAACGTAGTAATTGCGCGTGCCTATGTTGATCAGCGACAGTGATAGCTCGCCGTAGCCGAGTTCTGAATACAATTCGGAGTCCATCGCAAAGGATGCGTAAGCACCGACATTGCCGGCGAAGCAGCGTTTTGCGGTTGACGAAACTCGCCGGTAAATTTCCTGGTAATTCTCGGAGTACGTCTGGACGATCGGCGCCGCTTTGGCTTCGAGGTCGGCCGGCGTCGAAGAGCAGCCCGCGAGCAAAAGCGCGGCTCCAAGTGCAAATATGTACTTCATGAATCTCCCCAGACCCACGGCAACTTTACGGCGTGGGTACGGGATTGGGCAACTAGGCTTTAGTCTTCTTGTCGAGGAACGCCGTGATCTTACGGGGCACCAATTGTGAACCAGTTCACACTTGTGCGCCGCGATTGCTGATATGGCAGCAGCTGCTGGAGGATTTCAGGGGCCAGCAATAGAGCGCCGCCGGGACGTGTATTTCGAGCCCAGCGGCGTAGTTTTTGTGGGCAACCGCGAGGCGTACAATAGCCAGCCCGTTAGGCTCGAGTCCGCGGTCACTTCTTTGCCTTCAATTGCATATAGCGCGCGGCCCTAGCGCGTGCTCGCTCCAACGTTGCTTCCTTAGCTTTTAGGACGGCAAGGTCCGTTTCAAGCCTCTCGAAGAGCGGCAGATGGACTTCACCGTTCTGCGGTGCTCGGTGCATCTCATAGGCCAACCGGTCGAGGCATCGTTCTAGGCCCGCCGCATCAGTTTGAGCGAGGCTGCAAGGCGCAGGCTGCGCTTGCCGGCGAGCGCGATGCCTTCGATCTCGCCGCTATCCACCGTGCAGGTTCCGGAGAAGCCGATCCCGACCTCATAGCCGCCGAACACGGGGTTCTCGCCCTTCGCCGGCGTGTGCTCCTGGTTCAGCATCTCGCCCTTCCAGCGGCCGTCCGCCGAGGAATATGAGCCGAGATAGTAGAAGAACGCATCGCCGCCGAGGATGCGGCCGTCGATCAGGAGCATCACGCCCGATAATCCGGCATCGACACCATCAAGCGCGCGCAGGCTCATCCCATAGAGTCCGTTGGCGATGCCGCCCGGACCGACCGCACCACTCGGAGGCAGCCCCTCGTCGTCGAGCCGGGTGAGATTGGCCCAGAATTTTGCGCCCGGCATGGTGTCCGCGCCACCCTCGAGACGGATCTGGTTGCCGGTGAGCCGCCCGCGCGCACCGATCGAGGCGATATCGGCTCCCATCAGCGGCTTGTAATTGGGATCCTCGTTGTGCCGTTCGGTGATCACCTCGGCGACGATCTCGCCGTCGCGCTCGGCATAGGTTCCAAGGTGCGCGAAGGCCGAATTGCCGCCCAGCATCTTGCCGTCGTGCAGGCACATGATGCTGCGGCCGAACGCATCGTTGACGCCGTATTCAACCTTGTAGAGTCCGTCCAGCAATTCAATAAGCCCATAAAATCAAAAAAGAATCGTGGGCTACCTAGCACTGTCGCCGCACCGAGGCCATCCGGCTTTTCCGCGCAGGGCCGGGAGCGGAGCCCACTCGCCGTATGATGCCATCATGCCCCTGTTTTGCCCGACGGGTCAATCGGTTTTTCGCCAAATACGAAATGAGTGATTTCAACGACTTGGCTACTGTGCACGGGGTTGTTTTTCGACTTTTTGTCTGCCCTGTCCGGAGCCACCTGCCTCACACGCTAGTGACGCTTGAAATACTGCACTTCGCGCTCGTGCTTCTCGGCCGCGGCGCGGCTCCTGAACGTGCCGAGGTTGCGGCGCTTGCCGGTCTTGGGATTCACCTTGCGTGAATAGAGGCGGTATTCGCCGGATGCCAGTTTGCGGATCATGTGGACCTCCCGCTCGTTGTGACACAACGGCCCGTGTTGGAGCTGGTTCCCCCTTGAGACTGCTTCGAACCCGCCGGCGCAAACGTGCGACCAATCGGCATGGACCAGATAGAACCATCAGCCGAGGAACTGATCGCAGCGATCGTCGCCAGCGCAGCGAAGCAGCCGCTGCTTGATGCGGCTTTCGAGCTCTGGCGCTGGCGTTACCGATTGGATTCGATCGAGCAGCGTCCGACCGCCGAAGAGGTCCGCGTCAATCGCACCCTCACGCCGGAGCAGATCAGCGCGAAATATCGCTACGACCGCGATCATGCCCACGAAGGGCCGATGTTCGGTTATGTGAAACGCGCCCATCCGCGAGCCAGTGACGATGCGATCCGGCACGCCATCATCACCGCCGTCAAATTCGAGGGCGCGGCCGAGGCACATTTCAACTGGGATGGCGATTTCTGGGACTGCATCGTGCGCGCGGTGGCGCAGGCCGCCGCGCAATATCCCGACTTTCTCGATACGACTTATCGCGATGCCCGCAACAATCTCGCCTACTACATGAAGTAGTCAGCTAGAAGCATGATCCGGAAAAGTATGCAGCGGTTTTCCGGAATGATCATGCTCAAGCAGTAATTCTAAAGCGCGATCTCATCGCGCTCTAGAAGCAGAGCGTGGTGACGAGCTTGCCCTGCTTGTCCTTGATCGCATAGGGACAGCGGAGCCGCTCCAGCGCCTTCTTGGCGTCCTCGTCGCCGAGCGCGGCAGCGCGCTCGTAATAGGCCTTGGCGGCATCCTTGTCCTTGGCGCCGCCGCGGCCTTCCTGCGCGAAGGCGCCCATCCGCTCCAGCGCACCGGGATGGTTTTGCGCCGCCGCCTTCTCGAACATCGCGCGCGCCGCGACGTCGTCCTTCTCACCGCCGTTGCCGTTGGAGAGCATCAGGCCAAGCTGGTACTGCGCCTCCGCGTTGGTCTCGGCCGCTCTGCCGAGCAGCGTGCGCGCCTGTGCGGGATCGGCCGGCGCAGCACCGCCAGCGCCGCCGAGCGCGGCAAGATTGCTGACACCGCGAGGATTGCCGGCCTGCGCCGCCCGCTCGAACAGCTTGCGCGCTTGTGCTTCGTCTTTCGCAATACCGGAGCCGGTGCCGTAGGCGACGCCGAGCTCGACCATCGCCGCGCTCGATCCCTTGTCGGCCGCCTTGCGCCAGGTGGCGATCGCTTCCGCCGTCTGCCGGTTGGCGGCATAGGCGCGGCCGAGCGCGAACATCGCCCGCCGCGACGACGGTGCGGCCAGCTTGCAGAATTTGACGGCGGTCGCAATGTCGGAGGCAGCAAGCTCCGTCACGCCCTTCACATCGGCCGGCTTGTCGGGATCGCTGGGATCGGCGGCCAGCCGGTCGCACAGGACGAGGTCGGCCGATTGCGCATGCGCCGACAACGGCGCAGCGAGCGTGAGGAGGATGGCAAGGAGACAAGTCCGCATGGGCGCCACGTTGCGTCTCTGCTCCGGCAAATTCAAGGCTCGAGTCCCGATTGGCGCAGCACGGGGACGACCTCCGGCGATGCCAGATAGCGCAGCAGCCGATCGGCCGCTTCGGCATGTCTGGCGCTCGCCATGCGGCCGGCGGAGAACACGGCCGGTGTCTGCAAATCGTGCGGGATGGGACCTACGACCTCGATGCCGTCGACCTGCTTCAGCTCGCTGACCTGCTGCACGGCGAGGTCGGCCTCGCCGCTGACGAGCCGCTCCGCCGTGAAGCCCTGCTCGACGATGGTCGCCTTGGCGTTGATCTCGGCCGCGATGCCCCATTGCTGGATCAACTGGGCAAAATAGACACCGCTCGCGCCCAGCCGCGAATAGGCGACGGACCGCGCCGCGAGCAGCGTTTTGCGGAGCGCGGCTTCGCCGCCAATATCGGGATGCGCCTGCCCTGCCCGCACGGCAATGCCGACGAAGGAGCGCGCCAGATCGGCTGCGCTAGCCGCGGCCACGCGGCCTTCGCCGATCATCTCGTCGAGCCCCTCACGGGTAAGGATCACGAGATCGGCGGCCTCGCCGTCGCGTAGCCGCTTCAACAGCGCCAGCGTTGGCGCGAAGTCGGCGTCGACATGGATGCCCGATGCGCTCTCAAAGGCGGAGGACAGGCTGCGCATCGCGCCCATCAGGCCGAGCGTCGAGAGCATGCGAATGTTTTCCATGGGCTATTCCTGTCGCGATCAGGCGCGATGCATCAGCTTGAGCGCGGCGGTCAGGCGCAGGCTGCGCTTGCCGGCCAGCGCCGTTGCCTCCAGCACCGCCTGCTCCGCGTCATAGGTGCCGGAGAAACCGATGCCGACCTCGTGGCCGCCGAAGATCGGATCGTCCTTGGCCGGCGTGTGCTCCTGGTTGAGGATCTGGCCCTTCCAGCGCCCCTTGGCCGCGGTGTAGCTGCCGAGATAGTAGAACGAGGCATCGCCGCCGAGGATGCGGCCCTGGTTGAGCAGCATCACGCCGGTCAGGCCGCCATCGACGCCGTCGAGCATGTGCAGGTGCACCGAATAGAGCCCGTCGGCGATGCCGGCCTCGCCGACCCCGCCCGCGATCGGCACCTCGTCTTCGGTGATCGGCGTCATCACCGACTGGAACGGCACGCCCGGCAGCTCTTTCAGCTCGCCCTTGAAGCGAAAGAGATCGCCGTCGGCCCAGCCCTTCGCAAGCAAGGTCGCATCGTCGGTGCCCGCCATGGCGCGGTAGTTCGGGTCCGGGTTGTGGCGGACTGTCATGATGACGACGTCGACGCCGGCTTCAGTCCTCTCATAGGTGCCGATATGAGCGAAGGCCGAATTGCCGCCGAGCATCTTGCCATTGCCGACATGCATCACGCTCCGGCCGACCGCGTCGCCGAGCTGAAATCGCACCTTGTAGAAGCCTTCAAACACCAGCCGTGTCCCCGGCCCCGCGCATCCCGGGACATTCTATCCCGGTTTCGCCGGCGATGGACAGACTTCAAGCCGGCATGGCCGGCAGACCCACAACAACGGCTGTCATCGGAATGCAAAAATCCGCCGGAGCTTTGCAGCTCCGGCGGATTGAAGACCAACCCGGGCCGGCCCCCCGGCCCGGGCCGGGAGGATCTTAGGCCGCGGCCTTCTTGTCGGCGGGCACGGACGCGATCGTCTTCAGGATCTGCGAAGCGATCTGGTATGGGTCGCCCTGCGAGTTCGGACGGCGGTCTTCCAGATAGCCCTTGTAGCCGTTGTTGACGAAGGAGTGCGGCACGCGGATCGACGCGCCGCGATCGGCAACGCCGTAGCTGAACTTGTTCCACGGCGCGGTCTCGTGCTTGCCGGTCAGACGCTTGTCGTTGTCCGGGCCGTAGACGGCGATGTGGTCCATCAGGTTCTTGTCGAAGGCCGCCATCAGCGCCTCGAAGTACTCCTTGCCGCCGACCGTACGCATGTACTCGGTCGAGAAGTTGGCGTGCATGCCGGAGCCGTTCCAGTCGGTGTCGCCGAGCGGCTTGCAGTGGAATTCGATGTCGATGCCGTACTTCTCGGTCAGGCGCAGCATCAGGTAGCGGGCCATCCACATTTCGTCAGCGGCCTTCTTGGAGCCCTTGCCGAAGATCTGGAATTCCCACTGGCCCTTCGCGACTTCCGCGTTGATGCCTTCATGGTTGATGCCGGCAGCCAGGCAGAGGTCGAGATGCTCTTCGACGATCTTGCGGGCGACGTCGCCGACGTTGGAGAAGCCGACGCCGGTGTAGTACGGACCCTGCGGCGCGGGATAACCCGAGGCCGGGAAGCCGAGCGGACGGCCGTCCTTGTAGAAGAAGTATTCCTGCTCGAAGCCGAACCAGGCGCCGGCGTCATCGAGGATGGTGGCGCGCTTGTTGGAGGCGTGCGGGGTCTTGCCATCGGGCATCATGACTTCGCACATCACGAGCACGCCGTTGGTGCGCGCGCCGTCCGGGAACACGGCGACCGGCTTCAGCACGCAATCGGAGCTGTGGCCTTCGGCCTGCTGCGTGGAGGAGCCATCGAAGCCCCAGAGCGGAAGCTGCTCGAGCGTCGGGAACGACGCGAATTCCTTGATCTGTGTTTTGCCGCGCAAGTTCGGAGTCGGCGTATATCCGTCGAGCCAAATGTACTCGAGCTTATACTTGGTCATTGAGCCTCTCTGTAGATGATGCGAAAGGTGGGGTTGAGAGCCCCCGCACGTTTGTACCCGGCCATCATCGGCCGACCCTCTACAAGCATTTTGCGTGCCAAAAGGCCGCAGTGCGGGAGGTTTTCCACCGCGGCCGGGATCGGCCCGCCGACGGCAAACCGTCCCCGGCGGCATGCGTCATAGCCGCGCACCTTCGCGTGAAGCTGCACTGCAAAAATCCCGCGGAAAACGCCTGATTCTGGAGCAGACGCACCGTTGCCGGAGGTTGCCGATGAAACGCGCATCAACGTCCGGCAACTTTCGCAAAGTCTTGCGCCTGTGCCTAGCAACCTTTGGAATGGCCCAGGCGTTAGCCACCGACAGGGTGCCTTAGGGGATGCAGAGGGTCACATGCCCACAGATTAGGCAGCAACTGATTTCCTTTTCAGCACTTTCCAATTCGGGATGCGCGGCCGATATGGGGAATCCAGTAACCACAATCGAACGAGTCGGGCGCACCATGGAGGCCAAGGCGCTTCGACCCAGGAGCAATCGCAATGATGAATAATGGTCTGAATCACGGATCTGCAACGATCTACCAATTCCCTGTCGGGGGCCGCGCGGCTCTCGCCGGACGCCGCCATGGCGACACCCGCCTTCCCGCCGATCATGCTTCGCTTCCCGCGAACGTCTCGATCTGCAGCGACAGCTGGTACCACCAGGATGCGGTCGACGAAGCAAAGCCCAAATGGGAACGCTAATGTTTGTGTTTGGTATGATACCGCCGCGCTCGCGCAAGCGTCCGACGGAAGTTTGAAAAAGGGTCGAAACAACGAGGTTTCGGCCCTTTTTGATTCCTGGTGGCCTCCCGGCTAGAGCGCGGGCTTTTCGATCACCGCACAGGCCGTGACCGGCCGCTTCAGATGCTTGACCGTGGTCGCTCCCGTCTTGCCGATCCTCAGCGTGATCCCTGCCCCCGAATAGCGCGCGCCAGAAAGCGCCAGCCGCCTCTCCAGCGTGACAGGTTCGCCGTCGATTTGGAGAAAGGCGCGTTTATCATCGTCATAAAATCCCACGATGAACTGCGTACCATCGGCGCAGCGATAGGTCCGGAACGTCTGCGCATCCGCCTGTCCCGCACCGAGAATTCCGCCCGACAGCACGGTGATCGCCAAGACAATGGCCTTTTGCCGGCCCATGATTGCCCCCTGAATGCACTCAAGGACGCCGTAGTGCGTCCAGTGGAAACATAACCCAAGCTGATCTCATGCCAGATTCCCCTGCCCGCCACCTCGCCCTGCAAGGCGCCAGCAATTTTCGCGACCTCGGCGGCTATCCGACCATCGATGGCCGCACCACGCGCTGGCGCCACATCTTCCGCTCCAACCATCTCGGCCAGCTCACGGCCGCCGACGTCGAGATCGTCCGTGCGCTGGGTGTGCGTAGCGCCTTCGATTTTCGCGGCGTCGAGGAGCGCGCGGCCGGCGTCTGCGTCGTGAACGAGATCACGGTGCATTCGCTCCCGATCGAGCCGACCGTCGTGGCCGCGCTGCGCGCCGAGCTTGCCAAGGGCAGGCTCACCGCGCCGGTCGCGCTCGAACTCATGCGGGAGTCCTACCGCAACTATGTCCGCCACAACACGCACAGCTTTCGCGACCTGTTCGGCCATCTCCTGGAGGACCGCGCGCCGCTGGTGATCCACTGCACCGCCGGCAAGGACCGCACCGGCTTTGCCAGCGCGCTGATCCTGCATGCGCTCGGTGTGGCCGACGAGGTCATTGCCGAGGACTACCTGTTGACCAACCAGCACTACAGGCGCGACGCGACGGCCGCCATCGACCTGCCGGACGACGTGCGCAACGCCATTGGCAGCGTCGAGGCCTCGTATCTTGCCGCTGCGTTCGAGGCCGTCGGCAGGGAGTACGGCGATATCGAGACCTATTTGCGCGATGGGCTCAAGCTGGGCACGGCCGAGCGGACCGCGCTGAAAGAGCGCTATCTCAAATCGTAATCAGACACGGGCATCTTTGTGTCACGCCGGTCTTCGTTAGGATCGCCGAACGAAGAGCGCGCGCAACATGCATCGTGCTCCAATCGCTCTGATGCAGCTTCAACTCATCGTCAGGCGCGATTAGCTGCTCGAACGTCGCGTTGTTGTACGTGTGCCAATGCCGCATCAGCGCCCAGCGCTGGAACAAATTGACCTTGGCGTCTTTCGCCGCGGTCCGGATTGCCGAGACCATCTTCTCCGAAAGCTCGGCATTGTCCTCGATCATGGCTGTCACGTATTGCGGGTCGATCAGAATGACGTCCATGGTCGGGTGACCGCGCAGGAGCTTCAATCCCTCGGCGATCTTCCCAACCACTTCATCGAAGTCGAATTGCTCCTTGCGAAACACAGCGTTGGTTCCGACTTGCCAGAGCACCAGGGAAGGATTGTCGGCAAAGATATCGTCGTTGAACCGATCCACTTCCTGTGGCGCATCTTCACCGCCCTTGCCGCGGTTGAACACGTCGATCCGGATGTCTTTATGGAGGTCATCATCCTTATAGTGTTTTCTCAAATACAGCTCGAGCCGCGCGGGATATGCAACGACGTTGCCGAGTCCGGCCGTCGAGGACGACCCCATCGCCACGATGCGCACGGGCCCCTTTCCGCCCAATGCCTTCCTGAAATTCTCCAGCGGGTACTGCAGATCAACGATCGCAGCGGGAAACTCGAGGGTCGGCAAATTGTCAGCCATGAAACAACCTCCTCAACCATCTAAAGTTGCATTTATAGCCCAATTTGGAAGCCGCCGCCATTGCAAGTCCAATTCACCGCGCGCAATAGTTGGCGCGAATTGAAACGACGGAGAGCGCCGTGCAGGGAAAAGTCATTGTCGTGACGGGCGCGCTCGGCGCACTTGGCAAGGTTGTCGCCGAGACGGCGTTGGCGCGGGGCGCGCGCGTGGCCGGCATCGATCACGCGCCCTCGCAGATGCCAGCAACGCCCGAACGCATCGAGATCGGCGGCGTCGATCTGTCCGACCCAGCACAAGCGAAGACGGCGGTCGAGGCGGCGGCAAAGCACTTCGGCAGGCTGGATGCGCTGATCAACATCGCCGGCGGCTTCGCGTTCGAGACCGTCGGCGAAGGCGACATCAAGACCTGGCAGCGCATGTATGCGCTCAACGAGCTCACGGCCCTCAACACCTCGCGCGCCGCGCTACCGCATCTCGCCGCATCCGGGGCCGGTCGCATCGTCAATATCGGCGCCATGGGCGCGCTTCAGGCAGGTTCCGGCATGGGCCCCTATGCGGCGTCGAAAGCCGGCGTGCATCGCCTCACCGAGGCGCTTGCCAACGAGTGGAAGGGCAAGGTGACCGTGAACGCGGTGCTGCCATCGATCATCGACACCAAGGCCAACCGTGCCGACATGCCGAAAGCGGATTTCTCCAAATGGGTAACACCGCAGGAACTCGCCGAGGTGATCCTCTTCCTCACCAGCGACGCCGCGAGCGGCGTCACCGGCGCGCTGATCCCGGTGAGCGGCCGGGTCTAGTCCGGCACCAATAACCGCAGATTGCCTTTGAAGCGGATGCTCTGCTTGCCGGCGAGCGCGATGCCTTCGCCATAGGCGGTCTCGCCGGTGTAGGTGCCGCTGAAGCCGATGGTCACGACCTTGCGACCCCACACCGGGCGCTCGTCGAACGAGGGCGAATGCTCCTCGTTGGTCAGCTCGCCCTTCCACTTGCCGTCGGCCGCGGCGTAGCTGCCATAGGCGAAGAAGAATGAATCGCCACCTCGCATGTTGCCGTCGCGCAGGACCATGACGCCCTGGTTGCCGCCCTGGACGGCATCCAGCATCTCGATGCGAATGTGATAGAGCCCATTCCTGATTGTCATCTTCGTAAAGCGCCCGACTGTCCCGCTCGCAGGATAGCCGTACCATCGGTTCCCGATCAAATGGCACAGAGCCACAAATGCGTTCCGAGCTAGACTGGTAGCAACTGATTCTCGGATCGGAACGCAAGACCCGGACGCTTTCCTTGGAAACCGCGCTTTATCTACCCGTCAAACGCTTCCTCGAAGAGCTCGGCTTCACGGTCAAGGGCGAGATCGGCGGCTGCGACCTCGTCGGTCTCAGCGCCGGCGATCCGCCTGTCGTGGTGATTGGCGAGCTCAAGCTCGCCTTCAATCTCGAGCTGATCCTCCAGGCCGTCGACCGCGCGCCCGCCGGCGACGAGGTCTGGATCGCCGCAAAGATGTCCGTGCGTGGCAAGGGGCGCGAGAGCGATGCGCGCTATCGCAACCTCTGCCGCCGCCTCGGCTTCGGTATGCTTGGGGTGACCGACCGCGGCCAGGTCGAGGTGCTGGTGAAGCCACCGACGGCAGCGCCGCGCCGCGAGCCGAAGGTCCGTTCGCGCCTGGTCGCCGAACATCAGCGCCGCCAGGGCGATCCCGTGCTCGGCGGCAGCACGCGCGCGCCGATCATGACGGCCTATCGCCAGCAGGCGCTGGCCTGTGCGTCGGAACTCGCCGGTGGGCCACGAAAGGTGCGCGAATTGCGCGAACGCTGTCCCGATGCCGGCAAGATCTTGCTTAACAATGTGTATGGCTGGTTCGAACGTGCGGACCGGGGAATCTACGGGCTGACCGAGGCCGGACACGCGGCGCTGAAACGCTGGCCGCAGGCACCGATGAGAGAAACGCCCCGCGAGGCATCGCCGCCCTAACGGAAATCACGTCGGGAGACATCGCATGATCGTTGTGACTGGCAGCGTAACGGTCCGCACCGAGACGTTCGACGAGGCGCGCCGCCTGAGCCTCGAGCATGTTCATCGGTCGCGACAGGAGCCCGGCTGCATCTCCCATGCAGTGCATGTCGACTGCGAGAACCCGCTCAGGCTGGTGTTCTTCGAGCAATGGGCCGACCGCGCCGCGCTCGCCGCCCACTTTGCGGTACCCGCGTCCGGCGAGTTCGTGCGCGCCCTGCGCTCACTGGCCGCAGGGCCGACCACGCTCGACCTTTATGAGGCCAGCAAGCTCGCAAATCTGTGAGCGCATAGCTGTGATGCCACACCAAATTCATATTGCAATGCAACATCTCCGGCACTAGGTATCCCGGCATCAAACCGAGGCCGTTATGAGCGCAGACTGGAATACCAAATATGGCACGCGGCGCGTGCGCCACGATCCGCCGACTCTGGACGAGGCGATCTTCGCCGCCGTCGGCATCACCGACGATCAGGAGCAGCAGGCAGAGATCGCCTCAGCGCTGATGGGGATGCCGCTCGAAATCGTGCAGGCCGAGGTGAAGAAGCAGGCCCGCACCAACGGCCGCATCACCGCCACGCGCGTGATCGCAGGCGAACAGGGTGCGCAGCGCTCGGTGGTGGTCGAACGCCGTGTCGTCCGCCGCTTCGGCAACGACAAGCGCACCGGTACCTGAGCGCTTAATTCCCTATCCCCAATACGAAAGCGGACCGGTTTTGCCGGTCCGCTTTTTGATTCCAGTCCGCTTTTCGATCTAGGCGGCGCGATTGCCGTACATGCTGGAGATGATCTTCCAGCAGGTCGAGTTGAAGCTGAGAAGAGCGTGGCCAGCCGTGAAGGGCGAGGCCGCGAGTTCAGCGAGCTCGGCCTCAGGCGTCTTGGCGAGATCGATCGTGCCGGTCGATTCGCCATGACGGAATTGCAGATTCGCTCCGAACTTCCTCGCGAGCGCCCGCATGGCGTGATTCTCGGCGCCGGTGGTGATGCGCAGGCGCTTGTAGCCTTTCCAGCGCGCTTCCGCGATCAGCCGGCTGAACAAGATGGTGCCGACGTTCTGGCGCCGCGCCGAAGCTTCCACGCTGAAGGCGACCTCGGGCAGCGAATCGTCCTCCGGCGGATGCAGCTCGGCTGCACCACGGACCACGCCGTCGACGATGTAGGCGACAATCACGGTACCGTCCTCGGCGCAGCGGGCGGCGTAACGCTCGATGAAGCTGTCGTCGAGAAAGCCGTTGAAACGGTCGTGCCGGCTTGCGGAATCAAGTCGCAGGAGGTGATCGCGCAGAAGCGGCAATTCTTCCTGCTGGCTCAAGGTCCGCACATAGCCCGGAACGGGCGTCGTGCGGGTCGTGTCTTCAAGTACCACGTCAAAACTCCTCTTGGTGTCCCTCGAGGAGGCGTTCGAATCCCTAGGCCCCCAATATTGTGCGCCGCAGCATGTTTTGCAAGACGGGAACCTGCCCAAGTTTCAGGCATCGGAGACGACTAATTCGTTAATAAAATCAAGCCCCCGTAGTCATACGAGGACCAGCTGAGTCTGGGTGACCACGGCGACCAGCTTGCCGTCATCGGTCTCCAGCCGGGTGGTCCAGACCTGGGTCCGCCGTCCCCGATGGACCGGTGTCGCCGTGGCGATAACCGTGGTTCCCTCCTTCGCCCCGCCGATGAAGTTGGTCTTGCTCTCGAGCGTCGTGGTGCCCTTGGCATCCTCCGGCAGATTGATCACGGTCGCGGCGGCACCGACGGAATCGGCGAGCGCCATCACCGCGCCGCCGTGGATGGTGTGGTGAAGCGTGCAGAGGTCGGGCCTGACCGCCATCCGCGCCACCACTCGGTCCTTCTCGGCCTCGACGAATTCGACGCCCTTGAGCTCGGCAAACGGCATCTTCATCGCTTTAAGTTTCTCGAGCGGCGTCATCGGATCTCCTCCCAATTCATTGTTGTCTCAGCGTGAATTGCTTCGGGCGGCAAAGCAATGACGTCCGAGGTAATGGCCCTGCTGACATCGGTGACGGCATTTGCGCATATGCTAATCCCATGCGCCACTTCCCGCCCCGCCGCATCGTCTGCCTGACCGAAGAGACGGTCGAAACGCTGTACCTGCTCGGCCAGCAGGACCGCATCGTCGGCGTCTCCGGCTACGCCGTCCGCCCGCCCCAGGTACGGCGGGAGAAGCCACGGGTGTCGGCCTTCGTCTCCGCGGACATCCCGAAGATCCTGGCGCTGGAACCGGAGCTGGTGCTGGCCTTCTCCGACCTCCAGGCCGGCATCGTCGCCGACCTCGTGCGCGCGGGCGTCGACGTCCATGTTTTCAATCAGCGCGACATTGCCGGGATCCTGGCAATGATCCGCACGCTCGGCGCGCTGGTCGGCGCGGCTGAGCCCGCCGAGGTACTCGCTCACGGGCTTGAACGGCGCCTCGCAGAGATAGCGGAAACACCTCGCCCCTCGGCGCGGCCAAAGGTCTATTTCGAGGAATGGGACGATCCGTTGATCTCCGGCATCGGCTGGGTGTCCGAGTTGATCGAGATCGCCGGCGGTGAGGATGTGTTTCCGGAGCTGCGACAGCGGCAGGCGGCAAAGGATCGCATCGTCTCGGCGGAGGCGGTGCGCGAGGCATTGCCCGACGTGATCCTCGCCTCCTGGTGCGGCAAGAAGGTGGTGTCTGCCCGGATCAAGCAGCGCGATGGCTGGAGCGAAATTCCGGCCGTGCGCGACGACCGCATCGTCGAGATCAAGTCGCCGATCATCTTGCAGCCGGGGCCGGCGGCGCTGACGGATGGGCTCGATGCGATCGTGACGGCGTTGTGGGAGACGGGCTCCTGATCCCTCCGCCGTCATTGCGAGCGAAGCGAGGCAATCCAGAGTGCCTCTGCAGAGGGATTCTGGATTGCTTCGTCGCAAGAGCTCCTCGCAATGACGGCTGAGGCAGCGCTCGCACCCTCACGTCACCGCATTCACCACCTGATATTCCGGACGGCGCCACACCTCGCCTGCAATCACCTCCTCAATGATCTCGGCTGCTCGCATGATCTCGCTCTCCCCAATGTAGAGCGGTGTAATCCCGAACCTCATGATGTCAGGCGCGCGGAAATCGCCGATGAGGCCGCGGGCGATCAGGGCCTGCATGGCGGCGTAGCCGCCGTCGAACGCGAAGGAGACTTGTGAGCCACGGCGCTCGTGCGCGCGCGGGGTGACGAGCTTGAGCTCCGGGCAGCGGCGTTCGACCTCGGCGATCAGGAGATCGCCGAGTGCCAGCGAACGGGCGCGCACCTCCGCGATATCGACCCTGTCCCAGATGTCGAGCGAGGCCTCCAGCGCCGCCATTGCGAGCACCGGCGGGGTGCCGACGCGCATGCGCTCGACGCCGCCGGCCGCCGCGTAGCCAAGCTCGAACGCAAACGGTTTTGCGTGGCCCATCCACCCCGACAGCGCGGCGCGCACGCCGTCGGCGTGGCGCGGCGCGACGTAGAGGAAGGCCGGCGCCCCGGGGCCGGCGTTGATGTATTTGTAGGTGCAGCCGGCGGCGAAATCGGCGCCGCAGCCAGCGAGATCGACAGGCAGCGCTCCAGCCGAATGCGCGAGGTCCCAGACGGTGACGATGCCGAGCGCATGCGCCTTTGCGGTCAGCGTCGCCATGTCGTGGCGCCGTCCGGTGCGATAGTCGACCTCGGTGATGTAGAGGACCGCAATCTCCTCCGACAACGCGACCTCGATCTCCTCCGGCGCCACCAGGCGCAATTGATGGCCGCGGCCGAGCGTCGCAATCAGCCCCTCGGCCATGTAGAGATCGGTCGGAAAGTTTCCGGTGTCTGATAGCACGACCTTGCGCGATGCGTTCATGTCGAGCGCGGCGGCGAGTGCCTGGTAGACCTTGAGCGAGAGCGTATCGCCGACCATCACGGAGCCGGTCTCCGCACCGACCAATCGCGCGATGCGATCGCCGACGCGGCGCGGCTGGACGTACCAGCCCGCACTGTTCCAGGCGCGGATCAGCTCGTTGCCCCACTCGGTCGTGATGACGTGGCTGACGCGCTCGGCGACGCCCAGCGGCAGCGCGCCGAGCGAATTGCCGTCGAGATAGATCACGCCGTCAGGCAAATGGAACAAGGCCCTGGTGTCGTCATAGACGCGAAGCTTGGTCATGGGATCTCTACAGAACCGTGCGGACGCGCCAGAGCTCGGGGAACAGCTCGACCTCCAGCATGCGCTTGAGATAGCTGACACCGCCGGTGCCGCCGGTGCCGCGCTTGAAGCCGATGACGCGCTCGACCGTCGTGACATGGTTGAAGCGCCAGCGCCGGAAGTAGTCCTCGAAGTCGACCAGCTTCTCGGCAAGTTCGTAGAGCATCCAATGCGTTTCCGGCGCTTCGTAGACGATCCGCCAGGCCTGGAGCACGCCCTCGTTGAAGCTATGGGTCTCGCGAACGTCGCGCGCCAGCACGGACGCGGGCATCTTGAGCCCGTTGCGGTCGGCGAGCCGCAGCACCTCGTCGTACAGGCTCGGCGTGGCAAGCTCGCCTTCGAGCAGCCTGGTCGTTTCCACATCGTGCGCATGCGGCTTGAGCATGGCGTGGTTGCGGTTGCCGACCAGAAATTCGATCAGCCGGTACTGACGCGACTGGAAGCCCGAGGACTGGCCAAGCTGCGAACGGAAGCGCGTATACTCGCTGGGCGTCATGGTGCGCAGTACGTCCCAGGCACCGTTGAGCTGCTCGAAGATGCGCGACATCCGCGCCAGCATCTTCATCGCGGGCTGCACTTCGTCCCTGGCGATGGCGCGGCGCGCGGCGCTGAGCTCGTGGATGGCAAGCCGCATCCACAGCTCCGTGGTCTGATGCTGGATGATGAACAGCATCTCGTCATGGGCTTCCGAGAGCGGATGCTGCGCGCCGAGGATCGCATCCAGCGCCAGATAGTCGCCGTAGGACATACGCCGGGCGAAATCGGTCTCGGCGCCTTCGCTCGTGGGATCGTAATCGCTGGACGTCATGGCAGGCCCTTTCGATCGATCGATCCTCGCCGCGTCAGTCGAGGCCGATCAGCCGCGCGGTGATCGGGGACGACGGATCCTTCAGTCCGTCGATCACCGTAAAATGGTTGAGCCCGGGATCGACGACCAGGCGCGTCGGCACGTCGAAGCCGGTCCAGACATTGGCGATCAGATCGGACTGACGCATGAATTCGGGCCGCTCGCCGCCGCCGACCCAGGCCGTGACCGGCGAATGTCCCCGCGGCAGGTGCAGCGCCGCGCTTTCAAGCGTCGCCTCCTCCATGGTCATGCGCAGCGTGTCGTTCATCTTCGTGTTGAGCAGCGGACGCAGATCATGCAAGCCGCTGATCGAGAGCGTGCCGGCGATCCGGTTGTAGACGGCCGGCTCGAGCCGGCCGTCGTTGCACAGCATGCGCGTGACGAGATGGCCGCCCGCGGAATGGCCGGCAAGCCGGATCGGGCCGGAGACGAGCGAGGCCGCCTTGGTGATCGCGGCGGTGATCTCTGCGGTGATGTCGGAGATGCGCGCGGCCGGCGTCAGCGTGTAGCTCGGCAGCGCCACCGTCCAGCCGTGATGCCGCGCGCCTTCGGCCAGATCGGTCCAGGTCGACTTGTCGAAGCGCATCCAGTAGCCGCCGTGCACGAAGACGACGAGGCCCTTGCTGTCGCCGTCGGGCAGGATCAGGTCGAGACGCTGGCGCTCGCCCGGGCCGTAGGCGACGTCCGCGCGGAAGTCCTTCAGGCCGGCGCGGTAAGCCGCCGCCCGCTCCGCCCATTGGGCCGGCATCTTGTCCGAGCCCGGGATATGGGCCGAATTGGCATAAGCATCATCCCAATCGCGCATCGTGACACCCAAGGATTCGGCCATCGAACTGGGCGCCAGTCTGCCACCAGTCAGGACGGCGTCCTAGTCTTTCTTTTAAGCTTAAAGCATTTGGACGCGCCCGTGTTTCGGGCAGCGGTCGCCCCAGCCGAGATGCCGTGGGGTGGGCAAAGCGACTTGTCCGCCGTAGCTCGAAGAGCAAAGGCGGAAGCGTGCCCACCCTTTCGTGCAAGATCGAAGAGAGATGGTGGGCACGGCGCAAGAGCGCCTTTGCCCACCCTACGAGATCTCGACCGCTACGCCTTCTCCACCCCGCACCAATCCGCGATGAACAAGGCCATCGCCTTGGTCGACTTCTTCAGCGACTCCAGGTCGACGAACTCATTGAAGCCGTGCATCTCGCCGCCGCTCGCGCCGAAGCAGAGGCTCGGGATACCGTGATTGAGGCCGTAGAAGCGGGTGTCGGTCAGCGCGGTGAAGACGAGGTCTTCGATTTCGCCGCCATAGACGGTGTTGAAGGCCTTGCCGAACGCGGCCTCGGGCTCCGCGGCGTCGGTCAGTTCATACCCCTCCGACAGGAAGCCCGACCAATCGACCTCCGGCGGATTGTTGGCGAGGAAGCGGTGGTTGCGCGCGGCAGCCGCAACGCAGGCCATGATCTCCTTCTGGTGATCGGCGATCGACCAACCCGGCAGGACGGCGATACGGCAATCGACGTCGCACCAGGCCGGCACACTGGAGGCCCAGTCGCCGCCCTTGATGATGCCGGGGTTGAAGTTGATGGGATGGTTCAGCGTGTTGAAGTGCCGATCGGCTTTCGCGCGCTCGTTCCACTCGATCTCGAGCTTTTGCAGCGCCTGGATCAAATGATAGGCCGCCATGATGGCGTTGGCGCCGGAGCCGGCGAAGGCAACGTGGGTCGGATGGCCCTTCACGCGCAGGCGAAACCAGATCACGCCGACCTGCGAGCGCACCATCTTGCCGCCGGTCGGCTCCGGGATGAAGCAGGCGTCGGCACGATAGCCGCGCTGCAATGTCGAGAGCGCGCCGACGCCGGTGCTCTCCTCCTCGATCACAGACTGGAAGTGGATCCGCGCCGTCGGCCTGAACCCCGCCGCCTTGATCGCATCCAGCGCGTAGAGTGCGCCGATCGTGCCCGACTTCATGTCGCAGGCGCCGCGGCCGAACATCTTGCCGTCCTTGATGACGGGCGAGAATGGCGGCGTGTCCCATAGCTCCAGCGGCCCCGCGGGCACCACGTCGCAGTGCCCCTGGAGGATCAGCGATTTGCCGTCATTCGTTTGCGGACGGTAGGTGCCAACCACCGTGCGCGCCTTGGAGAAATCATGCTCGATCGGGCCGAAGCCGCGCAGATCCTTGAGCTCATCGACATTGATGTGCCAGTCGTCGACCTCGTAGCCGCGCGCGCGCAGGAGGTCGCCGATCATGTCCTGGCACGGCCCCTCCGCCCCGCGGGTCGAAGGGATCGCGACGAAATCGCTTGTGGTCGCAAGCTGGGCTTCGAAGCCGGCATCGACGGCGTCAAGAATCCTCTGCTGCGTGTCGGCATTCATCAGGCTACTCCGGGCATCCAATTGGTCAACGGTGCGCGCAAGCTAGCCGATTTCAGTCGTTCGGGTACTCCACAAAATAAGCATCCCGCAATGCATCTTCGAGCAGCCGGCCTTCCGAATAGCCATTCAGCGTCACAGGCCGGGTTACACCATCCAGCAGGCGCGGGCACGGCTCCGGCGCGCCCAAGACGGTGCGCACGGGGATGCGCTCGGCATAGATCGGCAATTCGTAGTCCTCGTCGTCGTCAGCCACACCCTTGGCGCGGACTTTGGCCGAGGCCTCCTCGATCTCCATTGCGATGAAGGACGTCGCCTTGATCTCCTGCGCGCTGCTCTGACGCAGGCTCGCGGTGCGATCCGGGAAGAAGCGATCGACCATGGCGATCACGGCCCGCTCCTTTTCCTCGGGGTCGGTGACGAGATAGGCGGTGCCGAAAGCCATCACCGCGCGGTAGTCGGCGGAATGGTTGAAGCCGCAGCGCGCGAGCACGAGGCTGTCGAGATGGGCGACCGTCAGGCAGACGCGCTCGCCCCCGGTCTGGTTGCGCAGCATGCGGCTGGCGCTCGAGCCGTGCCAGTACAGCTTCGTTCCCTCGCGCCAGAAGAAGGTCGGCGTGCAATAGGGCTGGCCGTCGATGACATAGGAGACGTGACAGAGCATCGAGGAATCCAGGATGCGGTGAACTATCTCGTGATCGTAGAAGCCGCGGTCGTGACGGCGCTTGACCTGGTTGCGCGCTGACGTCGGATAGGAATTCTGGCTTTCGGTCTGGCTCACGGCCGCTCCTGTCGGGCTTGGAACAATTCCAGGAGAGTTGTAGCCACGGATTTGGTCTGCGATAGTGCCAATTCCATGCGAAAAATTCCGACCAATTCGTCCGCGCCCGCCAAGGCGGAGTTGCCTCTCGACCTCACCGGCCCGCACATCACGGCGGGCGCGTCGTCGGCGCACCGGCTGTACCAGGCGTTGTGCGACATGATCGTCTCTGGCCTCGTAAAACCCGGCGAACCGCTGCCTCCGTCGCGGACGCTGGCCAAGCAGACCGGCTTCCGCCGCAACGCCGTCGTCACGGCCTATGAACGGCTGATCGCCGACGGCTTTGCCGCGGCGACCGTCGGCTCCGGCACCTTCGTCGCCACGCGGATTCCCGCACCGGCGGTCGAGCCGAAGAGAGCGAAGATCATGGTCGAGGCACCACGGCAAGGCGCGTTCGCGCTCGGCTGCACGCATATCGACGAGCGCGCCGTGCAGCGTTTTCGCGCTTTCGTCGGGCGGCGCATGCGCGCATTCGGGTCCGAGCATCTGCATTATGGCGATCCGCGCGGCAGCCGCGAGCTGCGCGCCGCGATCGCCGATCATCTGCTGTCGGCGCGTGGCCTGCGCTGCGATCCCGATCAGATCATGCTGACATCGGGCACGCTGCATGCGCTGCGCATCGTGCTGAGCGCGATCCTGAAGCCCAACGACCAGGTCTGGTGCGAGGACCCGGGTTACCCCGCCGCGCGAAAAACCATTTCGCATTGCGGTTATCGCGCCGTACCCGTTCCCGTCGACGAGCACGGGATATTTGTCGCCAAGGGCCGCACCGCCGCATCGTCCGCACGCGCGGCCTATGTGACGCCGTCGCACCAGTTTCCGCTGGGCGTGCAGATGTCGATGCCGCGACGGCTGGAGCTGCTGGATTGGGCGAGGCAGGCCGGCGCCTTCGTGCTCGAGGACGATTACGACAGCGAGTTCCGCTATGATGGCGCGCCGTTGATGTCGCTTGCCGGCATCGATCATCTCCAGCGCGTGATCTACATGGGCACGTTCGCCAAGACGCTGTTTCCGGGCCTGCGCATCGGCTATTGCGCGCTGCCCGAGCGCCTGATCGCTGACGTCACGGCCGCGCGCGCCGCGCTCGACCGCTTTCCCGGCACGCTGATGGAGGGCGCGGTGGCCGACATGCTCAATTCCGGCGCGTTCGCCGCGAACCTGAAGCGGGTGCGAAAGCTCTATCGCGAGGCGCGCGACGCGCTGGCCGAGACGCTGGAAGCGGCATCCGACGGTGCGCTGTCGGTGCCTGTGCCGTCGCAAGGGCTGCACCTCGTCGCCCGGTTCGATCCGTCGGTCAAGCTGTCGGCGGCAGAGGCCAAGAAGGCGGCAGGCGCGGAAGGCTGGCTGCTGGCCGACACCTATTCGCGCGCGCGTCCCCTGCCCGGGTTCGTGCTGGGATTTTCCGGCCACGCGGTTCCGCAACTCGTGGCCTCCGCCGAACGGCTCGCGCTGGAGTCGCGCAGCGCCCTGCGCGCGAGGAGCAAATCGGCCCGGCGGGCGTGACGAACGTTCACTATGAGAAACGTTCGCTATGAGAATCGCCTGCCGCTCCCTACATTGCGGCATCGATGCTGGGACCTCACATCATGCTGCTGCGCCGCGCGACCTGCCTCTCGCTGCTGATCTCGGTCGCCCTCGCGACGGCAGCGCATGCCGTCACTGTCGGACGTGAACAGGACATCACCGATCTCAAGCTCGGCCAGCGGGTGCAAGTGGATGATGGAACCTGCCCCGCCGGGCAGGTCAAGGAAGTGCGCGGCGCGAGAATGACCGACAAGGGTGTGGCGCGAACCACCGCCTGCGTGCCTCGCTACGGTCCGAAATCGAAGTGATGATTACGACTTCGCCGGGTCGAACATGCACTGCAAGGTCGGTTTGGCGATCTTGGTGAAGGTTGAGCCGATCTCGCCCTGCTTGGACGCGGGAACCCAATCAGTCTCGATCGTCGGCACGCCGGTCTCGCTGATGCCGCGCAACAGCGCCTCGCGCAGATCGCGGTCCTCGACGGCCGCAGCGGCGTGATCATGCAGGCAGCCGCAGACCTCCTCGGGGTGCTCCCAGCGCCCGAGCATCCGCGGCGCACACTGACGCACGAACTCGCTGCGGGGATCCGGTAGTCTGGAGGGAGCGCGCACCTGCGCATGCGCAGCGCTGATCGTCAGAAGCGAAACAAACGCTGCGGCGCAGAATCGGACAATCATGATGGCCTTTATCGGCTGGTTTTTCTTGTGATTTTCTTGCTATTTTTCTTGGCTGTCGATCAGAAACGCGCTGCGACCACGATCGGCTGCGGCGCCGTGGTGGTGACCGGCGAGCCGCTGTACTGGAAGGTGCCGACACCCGGGAGATTGCCGTCCGGCGCCCCCGCGAACGAAGAGCCGGCGAGCACGAAAGCGAAGGCAAGGATGAAGCTGAGCGTGCGCATTTCTCGTGTCCCAATTCCGTGGCCGGCGGTGAGCCGTCGTCGTTGCGAAGCTGATAACCATGCGTCGTTTCGCGCGTGATGCGCCAAAAGCGGAAAATGGTTTCGTCATTGTGAGAATTGTTTCGTCGCGCCCCAGGCGACGAAACATTCAGCGGAAAATCCCAGTCTTTTCAGAGGGGCCGCGCCGCGTCTGAAAGTGGCCTTGCAGGCTCTGCTCGCGCTTGGAAGCAGACCGACGCTGCGCGCCGCCACACGCGCGCCTTCCGCACTTCACATGCATTTTACGTTTTTCTGCTGAAGAAAAGCCCGAACGAGGGCTGGGTTCCGTCGAACCGGGGGCGATTCGACCGCGACCCAAGCCATCGAAACCGAGAAGCCCGGAACCACCGGGCGCGTTCAGTTGAGGGATGCCATCATGACGGCGCAAGATCGCGCAACGCCGCGCGACGCGGACCTGCGGACGGACCGTGCCGACCAGCAACCCAGTCGCGTCGCTTCGATCGGGGCAATGTCGCTGCAGTCGGGCCGCGGCCACGAGGCCGCGCCACAAGCATTCGTGCGGCTGACCGGCTCGCATCTCGCAAAGCCGCGCCAGCCGCACTCTCGTCACTGAGTGAACGCGAGCGCGTCACTGAGTGAACGCACCCGCATTACTGAGTGAACGCAAGAGCGTCACTGAGTGAAGAACTCGCCGCACTTCTGGACGTTTGCGTCAGCCGGTCCCCACGGCATGACCGGCACCGTGGAGGTCGAGTTCTTCGGCGAGCCCTCGATCAGCCGGTCCGAATAGACCATGTAAACCAGCACATTGCGCTTGGCGTCACAGCCGCGCACGATCTGCATCTTCTTGAAGAACAGCGAGCGGCGCTGGCGGAACATGTCGTCGCCCTGCTCCATCTTGGTCTTGAACTTGATCGGACCGACCTGGCGGCAGGCCAGCGAGATATCCGAGACCTCCTCGGCAAGGCCGAGCCAGCCCTTGAAGCCGCCCTTCTCAGGCACCGTGAAATGACAGGCCACGCCCTCGACTTCGGGGTCGTCGAGGCCGTAGGTCGCGAGCTTGTCATTCGGGCTCATCCATTTGAACACGGTCGAGCGGCGGAAGATCAGATCCGGCTCGTCGGCGGCGATTGCAGAGCTCGCTGGGGCAGCCAGCAACAGGAGGAATAAAGCGAGGCCTTTCAAGCGGATGCTGGAAAGATCGGGGAAACGAGATGACATGAAGTTCTCCGGTAGCAAGTCCCGGCAATGTAGGCATGCGACAGCCGGTCAGGAAGACGACCGGCAGCCGTCGCAGCCGCCGTTTACCGCTCCGTGAGGCTTTTTTGCTACGTCATGGACAAAAGTCGCTGGCGGCAGAACTGCCGTGCTAGTGAACGCGTATCCCCTCTGCGAGACTAATTTCTGAGTTGGATTGTGGATTCGAGGAATGAATAGCGTGAACGGGGCCAGTTTTTCTGCCAGGCCGGTCCGGCTGTGGCAGGTCGCCATTTTGACGGCGGCCGGTGCGATTGGCTGGACCAGCCAGGCGGACGCGGCGTTTTACTACTGGAGCGATTACTCCGACGGGTCCTATGCCGCCCGACAGGAGCGCTATCCCGACATTCCCCGGCAGAAGCCTCAGAAGCGCAGTACGGCCGGCAAGAAAGCGGTCGTCGCCGAGAAGGAAGCCGGCACCAAGCCGCAAGGTCCGCTCGTGATCGTCGTGTCGATCGATCGGCAGAAGGTGACGGTCTACGACACCCACGGCGTGTTCGCGGAATCCCCGGTGTCGACAGGCATGAAGGGCCACTCGACGCCGATGGGCGTGTTCAGCGTGATCCAGAAGCACAAATTCCACCAGTCCAACATCTATAGCGGCGCGCCGATGCCGTACATGCAGCGGATCACCTGGTCCGGCATCGCCATGCATGCCGGCGTGCTGCCGGGCTATCCGGCCTCGCACGGTTGCATTCGCATGCCGATGGCGTTCGCGGTGAAGATGTGGAACTGGACAAGGATGGGCGCGCGCGTGATCGTCTCGCCCGGCCAGATGTCGCCGCAAAGTTTCTCGCATCCCCTGCTCGCCTCGGTGCGCGTGCCGCCGCAGCCCGCCGTCAGCCTGGAGCCCCAGACCAATGTCGGCGACAAGGCCGACAAGGGCGCCGCATCAACCAACGTCAGCGAAGCAAAACCCGTCGAGACGAAGACCGCCAGCGCGGAGAGCGCGCTCGAGCTGCGTTCGTCGGTCGGCCATACCGTGATGTCGGATGTGACCACCGGCAATGCACCGGTGCGCGCGGAAGCAGCCGCTCCAGCCGACAAGGTTGAGGCCAAGTCTGAAAAGACCGCCGAGGCATCTGACCCGGTCAAGCCGCAGTCGGAAGAAGCCGCCAAGCCCGCAAGCACCGACGCAAAGCCCGTCGAGGCCGCAGAAGCGCCCAAGGCTGACGCCGCCGAGCCCGCGAAGAAACCCGATGCGCCCGCTACCGCACCGGCGCTCACCGCCTCGCCGGACGCCAAGAAGGACGAGACCCGCGTCGCCGATCCTGCGCCTGCCGCGAAGCAGGAGACGCCCAAACGCGCCGGCCAGATCGCGGTGTTCATCAGCCGCAAGGATTCCAAGCTCTACGTGCGGCAGAACTTTGCGCCGCTGTTCGAGGTTCCCGTCACGATCGCTGCGAGCGACCGGCCGCTCGGCACGCACGTCTTCACCGCCGAGGTCGACAAGACCGACACCAACGCGCTGCATTGGTCGGTGGTGTCGCTGCCGGTCTCCGCCCGCGCCGCCGCGCGCGAAGATGACAGCCGCGTGACACTCCGCCAGCGCGGCGCCGCCGTGATCCCCGTCGCCGCCAAGCCCGTTACAGCCAAGCCCGTGGTCATGCCGGACACCCCGGCCGAGGCACTCGACCGTATCTCGATCCCGGCGGACACCATGGCGAAGATTAACGAGATGCTGACATCGGGCGGCTCGATCATCGTCTCCGACCAGGGCATCAACCAGGGCGAGACCGGCGAAGGCACTGACTTCATCGTCCGCCTGTACTAGAGCGCTTTCGAGCGAAGTGGCGCCTTGCCGCGTCCGATAACGCGGTGTTGACCAGGCGCGTCGCGCCGACGCAGTAAAGTGCGTCCCGGATCACGTCGGGGGACGTTGCCATGCTGAACCGCAGGACCATGCTCGCCGCGCTTGTCGCGACGACCGCCTCTGCTGGACGCAGCCGCGCCGATGGCGGCATGAGCCGGATTTCGGCCTATGCCTTCTCCTTCCCTGCATTATCCGGCGACGACATCCGCCTTGCCGCGTTCACGGGCAAGCCACTGCTGGTGGTCAACACCGCGTCGCTCTGC
Source organism: Bradyrhizobium sp. Unk1 (assembly GCF_059512345.1). NCBI lineage: Bacteria > Pseudomonadati > Pseudomonadota > Alphaproteobacteria > Hyphomicrobiales > Nitrobacteraceae > Bradyrhizobium > Bradyrhizobium sp. Unk1. Next base: position 26,380 of record NZ_JCAMOP010000052.1, on the reverse strand, counting down.
GGCTACACTCCGCAATATGCCGGCCTGCAGGAGATCTGGAGCGAGTTTCGCGAGCGCGGGCTCACCGTGATCGGCGTGCCCTCCAACGATTTCGGCGGCCAGGAGCCCGGCGGCACCAGCGAGATCACGGAGACCGCGCACCACCAATACGGCGTTACCTTCCCGATCGCGGCCAAGGCCGTGGTGGTCGGCGCCAAGGCGCATCCGTTCTACAAATGGGCGGCCGAGGCGCGCCCCCGCGACGTTCCGCGCTGGAACTTCCACAAATACTTGATCGGGCGCGACGGCTACATTGCCGAGGTGTTTCCGTCTGCGGTCGATCCGACGGACACGCGGGTCAAGACGGCAATTGCGAAGGCGCTGGCCGACAGCTGACACCCGCAGCCCGCATCCGGTTGGGCACAATTGTGGCGGGGTGCCAAACAGCCGTTGCAATGACGAGGGCCCACCATCTAGGCTAGGACTATCAAGGGGCAGGATGGTTTTGCCAGAGGCGAAAAGCTGCGGCGGAACAACGGGATCAATCTCGAGGACAACACCATGCGTGTGGCGGCAGGACTGATTTTGGCAAGCGCGATGTCGGTTGCGATGGCGGGCGCAGCGTGGTCGCAGACCCCGGCCGCAAAGCCCGCAGCCGCCACCCAAGCGGCACCGGCTGCAGCCCCCGCCGCAGCACCGGCGCCCGCTCCCGCGGCGGCAGCCGCTGCGCCGACGCAAGCGGCTTTCCCGCCCCCGCCGAAACAGGCGCCCCAGCCCGCTCGCGCGGCCTGCAACACGCCCGGCGCGCTCGGGGTCGCCCGCACCGTCGAGATCGACACCACGGGTGGTCCGGGCTTCGGCTTCGAGCATTTCAAGGAGCTCGACTTCCTGCGCGACAAGGAGGTCGTGCTGACCTTCGACGACGGCCCCTGGCCAAAGAACACGCCCGCGGTGTTGAAGGCGCTCGCCGACGAATGCACCACCGGCATCTTCTTCTCGATCGGCAAGCACGCGACCTATGAGCCGGAGATCCTGAAGCAGGTCTATGCGGCCGGCCACACCGTCGGCGCCCACACCTGGTCGCACGCCAACCTCAACAACAAGAAGCTCACGGAAGCGCAGCGCAAGGAAGAGATCGAGAAGGGATTCTCGGCGGTGAAATGGGCGCTCGGCGGCATCTCGCCCTCGCCGTTCTTCCGCTTCCCGGCGCTCCAGCATCCGCCGGAGATGGTCACCTATCTCGGCAACCGCAACGTCGCGATCTTCTCCTGCGATATCGATTCCTTCGACTTCAAGGCCTCGAAGCCCGAGAAGGTGATCGAGACCGTCATGAAGAAGCTCGACGCCAAAGGCAAGGGCATCATCCTGATGCACGATTTCCAGAAGCACACGGCGGAAGCCCTGCCCGAGCTGCTCAAGCGCCTGAAGGCCGGCGGCTACAAGGTGGTGGCGATGCGCGCCAAATTCCCGGCCTCGACGCTGCCCGAATACGACCAGGAGCTGCTCAAGGACGTCAAGCTGCCGACGGTGAGCAACCGGCCCGTCAACAGCGTCGTGACGACCGTTTCAGAATAGACATTGTCTTTCCGGTTCGAAGGCTACGTCATCGTCTCAGCGGACGGCATGCTTGCCGACGCGAGTCATGTCATGCCTGACAGCCTGAAGTTCGAAGGCGACAAGCTGTTCTTCGAGCAGGCGCTCGATCGGGCCGCGCTGATCGTGCACGGCCGGCGCTCGCACGAGCAGCAGCCGAACTCGCCCAAGCGCAAGCGCCTGATCCTGACCCGCAAGATCAAGGCGCTCACCGTCGATCCCGAAATGCCGAACGCGACGCTGTGGAATCCGGATCACGCGAGCGTCGAAGAGGCCTGCGCCTTCGCCGACGTCGCCTCCGGCACCGTTGCGATCATCGGCGGCCCGGTCGTGTTCGACATGTTCATGGAACGCTATGACACCTTCTGGCTCTCGGAAGCCCCGCACCTGCGGCTGCCCGGCGGCGAAGGCTGCTTTGTCGGCGTGCCGGAGCGGACGCCGCATGAGGTGCTGGCGTCACACGGGATGAAACCGGGCGCGCCATACATGCTCGACGCAGCGCATGACGTCACGGTTACGCCGTGGCGTAGAACGTAGGGCGGGCTGGGATCAGCGCGAAGCCCTACACGTCCCCGTAGGCCGTCTCGGCCGAGCGCGTAGCGCGGCCATAGCCCATGATCATGAACAGCGCGCCGATGATCGAGAGATTCTTCAGCGCGTCGACCACCATCTTGGCGTTGTCGGGCGCGGCCTGATTCCAGAAATCGGAGAACAGGACGGTCGAGACCGCGATGTAGACGATCATGAGCAATGCGAAAAAGCGCGCGCCGAAATTCAATGCGATCATCAGGCCTGCAATGATCTCGAGCCCGCCGACCGCGATTGCCAGAAGCTGCGGCGTAGTCATGGCGGTCGCCGTCTCGATCTGCTTGGCATAGGGCTCGATCATGTCAGGCACCACCACCTTGGTGGCGATGAAATCGGCCGTCGCCTGGATGGCAAAGAGCTTGGTCGCGCCCGTGTAGATGAACAGCACGGCGAACAGGATTCGCCCGAAAGTCACGAACGCTGGCATGGTCGGCCTCTTGGCTCAGGCTTTTTGAAATCGGCGTCTTGACGAGGGTACCGGGCGATTATGAAGAGTCGTGCGCCGGTTTACAAACGGGGAAATGGCGAACTGCGAGCAATTCAAAGTTGGCGACGCGGGCGGTGCAGTGGCGCTCCCTGGCGAAATCGAACCGGCCGGAACGAATTCGACCACCAGTCTCTCGGCGTCATGGCCGGGCTCGACCCGGCCATCCACGATTTGCTCCGCGGTATGAAGATCGTGGATGCGCGGGACAAGCCCGGGCATGACGAGTTCGCGGAACGTCGATCCCTACGTAAACAACGTCGGCTGCTGCCGCGAAGCGCGCTCCTGCGCTTCCACGACCGCAACTGCCGTCATGTTGAGGATGCCGCGCGCCGTCACCGACGGCGTGAGGATATGCGCCGGGCGCGCCGGGCCGATCAGGATCGGGCCGACGGGGAGCGCATCCGCCAGCGACTTGATCATCTGATAGGCGACGTTGGCGGTGTCGAGGCTCGGCATGATCATGATGTTGGCCTCGCCCTCGAGCTTGGAGTGCGGCAGCACCATCTTTCGCGCAGCGGCGGAGAGCGCGGTGTCGCCCTGCATCTCACCGTCGGCCTCGATCTCCGGATGCTTCTCCTTCAACAGCTGGGTCGCCCGGCGCATCTTGCGCGAGGACTCGGTATCGTAGCTGCCGAAATCCGAGTGCGAGACGAAGGCGATCTTCGGCTTGATGTTGAAGCGCTGGACGTGGACCGCCGCCAGCGAGGCAATCTCGGCGAGCTCCTCGGCGCTCGGATTGGGCCGAACTTGCGTATCGGCGATGAAGAAGGCGCCCTTGCTGGTGATCAGCAGCGCCAGTGCCGCATAGTCGATGATCCCCGCGGAGAAGCCGATGATCTCGCGGACATGGCGCAAATGGTGCATGTAGCGGCCTTCGACGCCGCAAAGCATGGCATCCGCCTCGCCGCGCGTGACCGCGAGCGCAGCGATCACCGTGTTGTTGGTGCGCACCACCGTGCGCGCCGCATCCGGCGTCACGCCGCGGCGGCCGGCGACCTCGACATAGGACTGCACATAAGAACGATAGCGCGGATCGTCCTCGGGATTGACGAGGTCGAAATCCTTGCCTGCCTTGATCGACAAGCCGAAGCGCTTGATGCGCGCCTCGACGACCGACGGACGCCCGACCAGGATCGGCGTCGCCAGCTTCTCCTCCAGCACCACTTGCGTGGCGCGCAGCACGCGCTCGTCCTCGCCTTCGGCGTAGATCACGCGCACCGGCTGGGTCTTGGCCTTGGCGAACATCGGCTTCATGACGAGGCCGGAGCGGAAGGCAAAGCGCTCGAGCAGCGCGGTGTATTCGTCGAAGTTGGTGATGGGGCGCGTTGCGACGCCCGACTCCATCGCCGCCTTGGCGACGGCGGGCGCGATGCGCAGAATCAACCTGGGATCAAAGGGGCTCGGGATCAGCGAGCCCGGGCCGAAGCCCTGCGTTTCGCCGGTGTCAAAGCCTTGCGCGACCGCATCCGACGGCGCCTCGCGCGCGAGCTGGGCGATGGCCTCGACGGCGGCGTGCTTCATCTCCTCGTTGATGGCGCTGGCGCCGACGTCGAGCGCGCCGCGGAAGATGAAGGGGAAGCAGAGGACGTTGTTGACCTGGTTCGGATAGTCGGAGCGGCCGGTGCAGATCATGGCGTCGGGGCGCACCTTCCGCGCCTCCTCCGGCATGATCTCCGGAGTCGGATTGGCGAGCGCCATGATCAGGGGCTTGTCGCCCATCGCCTTGGCCATCTCCGGCTTGAGCACGCCGGGTGCCGACAGCCCGATGAAGATGTCGGCGCCGCCGATGACGTCGCCCAGCGTGCGCTTGTCGGTCTTCTGGGCGTAGACTGCCTTCCAGCGGTCCATCGTGGTGTTGCGGCCTTCATGCACGAGGCCGTCGATGTCGCAGACCCAGATGTTCTTGCGCTGCGCGCCCATCGACACCAGCAGGTTCAGCGTCGCGATCGCGGCGGCCCCTGCCCCCGACGCCACGATCTTGACGTCGGACAGCTTCTTGCCGTTCAGCCTGAGACCATTGGTGATGGCGGCGGCGACGATGATCGCGGTGCCGTGCTGGTCGTCATGGAAGACCGGGATCTTCATGCGCTCCTTCAGCTGCGCCTCGATCTCGAAGCATTCCGGTCCGCGGATGTCCTCGAGATTGATGCCGCCGAAGGTCGGCTCGAGCGCCGCCACGGTCTCGACCACGCGCTCAATGGTGTCGGCGGCGATCTCGATGTCGAACACGTCGATACCGGCGAACTTCTTGAACAGGACGGCCTTGCCTTCCATCACCGGCTTGGAGGCCAGCGGGCCGATATTGCCGAGGCCGAGCACCGCGGTGCCGTTCGAGACCACCGCGACCAGATTGGCGCGGGTGGTGAGCGTTGCGGCCTCCGCCGGGTTCTTGGCGATCTCGGTACAGGCGGCGGCAACGCCCGGAGAATAGGCAAGCGCGAGGTCGCGCTGGTTGGCGAGCGGCTTGCTCGCCTGGATCTCGAGCTTTCCGGGGCGCGGCAGACGGTGATAGGCCAGCGCCGCCTGGTGGAGATCATCAGAATAGGATGACATGCGGTCTCTTGCCTCGCGTTACCGGCCTCAAAATGCCTCATCCGGAGCCGCCGTCCAAGCCGACGGTTATTTCCGGGTCGTGGAAACGGGATGAAGCACGGCGGGCGCCCCGGTGGCAACATCCGATTGCGGCCCCATCAACAGGGCGCATGGTCAAATATCTGATAGCGCTAGCTTTCCCTGGACCGCGCGGCATTTCCCGAATATGGCAGGTTGCGCAGTGCAAAACGAGCAACTGGAGCTGGGAATGAAGCGAGTCCTGATCGGCCTGATCGTGGCAGCCATGCTTGCCGCGGGCGGATGGTTCGGCTTCAACCTCTACGCCCAGCACCGCGCCATTGCCGAAGTCGAGGCGGCGTTCGAGCGGATGCGCGCCGATGGCGGCAAGGCGAGCCACGGCAAGGTCGTATTCGACCTGATGAGCAGGACGCTGACCATCGAGGACATCGCGGTCACGCCCGGCAGCCAACCGCAAGCGCAGGTCAGGATCGCCGGCATCAAGGGGACCGGCGTTCGCCAGATCGACGACAGCAGGTTTACGGCCGACAGCATCGACATCACCGGCATTGACGTCGCGTTGGACCAGGTCGGTCAGGCCAAGGTGAAGGCGTCCTACAAGATCCCGCAACTGAGGATGCGCGACTATGCCGGCCCCCTTCACACCGGGACGGCGCCGGCGAACGGCTCCCTGATCGAACTCTACCGCTACGTGCTCGGTCAATACGCGAGCGTCACGGCAACCTCGCTCACGGCGCCGACGCTGACGATGAGCTTCGATTCCGGCAGCGGTCCCGGCGGCAGCGGCGAGATCACCTATTCCGGCTTGGCGATCCAGAATCTGAAACGCGGCAAGATCGACGCGATGAAGGCGGACCGCGCCGCCATCTCGGTCGATGTGAAGCAGCCAGGCAAGCCGGACAAGCTGACCGGCGAGCTGTCGAACGTCATCGTCAACGATTTCGATGCGACCGCGATCATCGCCGCGCTCGATCCAAAGACCAGCAGTGACGAGACCTATCATCGCGTCTACCGGCAAGTCTCGGCCGGCCCCTATGCGCTCAAATCTGCCCAGGGGATGCGTGTCGATATCGACGGCTTCGTGATGGAGGACATCGACGTGCAGCCGTCGAAATTCCGGCTGGCCGAGCTGTTTGACGCGCTGCCGCAGGATCAATCGGCTGTTCCGACGCCGGCACAGTCGCGCGAGATGCTGGAGAAGATCGCCGGAGTCTATGAGGGTCTTCGCATCGGCAGGGCCGAGGTCAGCAAGATTGCGATCGGCACACAGCAAGGGACCGGCAAGGTCAGCGCGATCCGATACCGCGCGGGCGAGTTCGCGATCGAGGGCGTCGATACGCCGGCCCCGCAGGGGCAGTTCAAGATGGAGCGCTTCGCGCTGAAGTCGTTCAGCGCGGCGAACCTGATGCGCTGGGCCGCGGGCCTCAGCAATCCCGGGCGGGCGCCCTCGCCCGATCAGATGCTGGGCCTGTTCCGGGTGCTCGAAGGTGCCGAGATCAAGGGCGTGGTCTCTCCCTTCAAGAACACGCGGCAGCTCGTCACCATCGATACGATCAGCCTGAATTGGGGCCAGCTGGTCGGATCGATCCCGAGCAAGGCCAATCTGGTCGTGAAGATGGTCACGCCGACCGATCCCTCCAATCCGGCGCAGCGGCCGCTGATCATGGCGGGCGTGGACAAGCTCGCGATCGACCTCGATCTCGGCGCCGCCTGGACGGAGTCCTCGGGCGCCTTCGCGCTTGCACCAGCCACGATCGATCTCGGCAACCTCGCCAAGGCACAGGCCCGCTTCGCGCTCGCCAATGTGCCGCGCGGCCTGTTCACCACGACCGACCCGATGGAGGCTATGAGTGAGATGGCGCAGGTCGAGACCGGCACGCTCGAACTCTCCCTGCGTGACAGCGGCGTCGTCGATCTCGTCGTGGCGCAGTTCTCGCGCATGCAGAATGTCAGCCGCGACGCCGCCCGCAGGGCCATCGCCGAGATGATCCGGGCGCAGGGCGAGAAGGTCACCGCCGCCAATCTCGATGCCAGAGCAGCGGTCGATGCACTCGCCGGCTTCGTCGAGACCTCAGGTCAAACGCTCACCATCAAGCTCACACCGCTCGGCAAGGTGCCGGTGCTTCAGCTCATGGACGCGCTGAACAGCGAGCCGATCGTCGCGCTGGCGCAGTTCAGGATCGAGGCGTCGACGGGGCTTTGAGGGGCGATCCCTGCCCACCACCTCACAGCACGCGTTAAAGCCAGACGGTGGGCACGGCGCTACGCGCCTTTGCCCACCTAGCGGGATTGCGTTGCTTCCAAGGCACGGGCCTATTTCTGCGGCAGGTTCACCCGCACATGCAGCTCGCGGAGCTGCTTGGTGCTGGGTTCGGACGGTGCACCCATCAGCAGATCCATGGCCTGCTGATTCATCGGGAACAGCGAGATCTCGCGCAGATTGTTGGTGCCGCACAGAAGCATCACGATGCGGTCGACGCCCGCGGCCATGCCGCCATGCGGCGGCGCGCCGTACTGGAAGGCGCGGTACATGCCGCCGAAGCGGTCGACCACTTCCTGCTCGCCGTAACCTGCGATCTCGAACGCCTTCACCATCGCTTCCGGCACGTGGTTGCGGATGCCGCCGGAGGCGATCTCGTAGCCGTTGCAGGTGATGTCGTACTGGAACGCCTTGATGGTCAGCGGGTCCTGGCCCTTCAGCGCGTCGAGACCGCCCTGCGGCATCGAGAACGGGTTGTGCGAGAAGTCGACCTTCTTGTCGTCCTCGTTGTACTCGTACATCGGGAAGTCGACGATCCAGGCGAGCTCGAACCGCTCCTTGTCGGTGAGGTTCAGCTCCTCGCCGACCTTGTTGCGGGCGAGACCTGAGAATTTCCAGAACTTGTCGGGGTCGCCGGCCACGAAGAAGGCGGCATCGCCTTCCTTGGTACCGATCTGCGCGCGGATCGCAGCGGTGCGCTCCGGCCCGATGTTGTTTGCGAGCGGACCCGCACCTTCGCCGCCCTCGCGCCACATGATGTAGCCGAGACCGGGTTGGCCTTCGCCCTGCGCCCACGAATTCATGCGGTCGCAGAAGGCGCGGCTGCCGCCGCCCGGCGCCGGGATCGCCCAGACCTGGCTCTTGGGGTCTTCGAGCATGCGTGCGAAGACCTTGAAGCCCGAGCCGCGGAAATGCTCGGAGACATCCTGCATCTCGATGGGGTTGCGCAAATCGGGCTTGTCGCTGCCGTATTTGCGCAGCGCTTCGGCGAACGGGATGCGGCGCCAGTTCTTGTTCACCGGCTTGCCCTTGGCGAACTCCTCGAACACGCCGGTGATGACCGGCTCCATCGCCGCGAACACGTCCTCTTGCGTGACAAAGCTCATCTCGACGTCGAGCTGGTAGAACTCGCCCGGCAGACGGTCGGCGCGCGGGTCCTCGTCGCGGAAGCAGGGCGCGATCTGGAAGTAGCGGTCGAAGCCCGACATCATCAGCAGCTGCTTGTATTGCTGTGGCGCCTGCGGCAGCGCGTAGAACTTGCCGGGATGGATGCGCGAGGGCACCAGGAAGTCGCGCGCGCCTTCCGGCGAGGACGCGGTCAGGATCGGGGTGTTGAACTCGAAGAAGCCCTGCCCCTCCATGCGCCGACGCATCGACTTGATGATCTCGACGCGCGTCATGATGTTCTGGTGCAGTTTTTCGCGACGCAGGTCGAGGAAGCGATACTTCAGGCGGATGTCTTCAGGATATTCCTGGTCGCCGAACACCGGCAGCGGCAGGTCGCCGGCCGGTCCCAGCACCTCGATCTCGCTGACATAGATCTCGATCTTGCCGGTCGGCAGATCGTCATTGTCGGTCCCCTCGGGGCGGCGGCGGACCTTGCCGTCCATCTTGACCACGAATTCCGAGCGGAGCTTTTCGGCCAGCGCGAACGCCGGCGAGTCCGGATCGACCACGCACTGGGTCAGGCCGTAATGGTCGCGCAGGTCGATGAACAGCACGCCGCCGTGGTCGCGAACGCGATGGACCCAGCCCGAGAGGCGGATCGTCTCGCCGATGTTGCTCTCGCGGAGATCGCCGCATTTATGTGACCGGTAGCGATGCATGGTCGTCCCAAATTCGATGTCGGAGGAAGCGAATCGGACGGCCTGAAACGACCGGTCCGAAGTTGCGGCAGGGTTTACCCGACGAGACCGGGGGCGGCAACCAAGGGAACGGCCTGTTTTGGGCCAGAAGCGCCCATTTTTGGCCAATCTGGGCCCGAGCCTTTGCCATCAGACGTTCGAGGCCTATCTTGAGGCCATGACAGTTCATTTCCCCTTCCAAAACTCCTATTCGGCACTGCCGGACAGCTTCTTTGCCCGGGTCGCGCCGACCCCTGTGGCCGCCCCCCGGCTGATCAAGCTGAACCGGCCCTTGGCGGTCCAGCTCGGGCTCGATCCTGATATGCTGGAGACCCCTGAGGGTGCCGAAATCCTGGCCGGCAAGACGGTTCCACCAGGCGCCGATCCCATCGCCATGGCCTATGCCGGCCACCAGTTCGGGCAATTCGTGCCCCAGCTCGGCGACGGCCGCGCGATCCTGCTCGGCGAGGTCATCGACAGGGACGGCGTCCGCCGCGACATCCAGCTCAAGGGCTCGGGCCCGACCCCGTTCTCCCGCCGCGGCGACGGCCGCGCCGCGCTCGGACCGGTGCTGCGCGAATACATCGTCAGCGAAGCCATGTTCGCGCTGGGCATCCCGACCACGCGCTCGCTCGCCGCGGTCGTCACCGGTGAGCACGTCATCCGCGAGACCGCGCTGCCCGGCGCCGTGCTGACGCGCGTCGCCGCGAGCCACATCCGCGTCGGCACCTTCCAGTTCTTCGCCGTCCGCCGCGACACCGGCGCGATCCGCCGGCTCGCCGACCACGTCATCGCCCGCCACTATCCAGATCTGCTCCATGCAGAGCGCCCCTATCACGCGCTGCTCGCCGGCGTCGTCGCGCGCCAGGCAGATCTCGTCGCGCGCTGGCTGCTGGTCGGCTTCATCCACGGCGTGATGAACACCGACAACAGCTCGATCTCCGGCGAGACCATCGATTACGGGCCCTGCGCCTTCATGGACGCCTACAACCCCGCGCAGGTCTTCTCGTCGATCGACGAGATGGGTCGCTACGCCTATGCCAACCAGCCGCGCATCGCGCTGTGGAATCTGACCCGGCTCGCCGAATGCCTGCTGCCGCTGTTCTCCGACGACCAGGAGAAGGCAGTCGCCGAAGCCCAGGACATTCTCGGCGCCTTCGCCGAGACGTTCAGCACGGCCTATCAGGCGGGCCTGCGCAAGAAGGTCGGCCTGCTCACGGCGCGTGACGGCGACGAGGCGCTGATCCAGGACCTGTTAGATGCCATGGCCAAGAACCAGGCCGACTTCACCCTCACCTTCCGCAAGCTCGGTGACGCCGCGGCCAACGAGGCCGGTATCTCCGACGTCCGCGCACAGTTCATGGATCCCTCAGCCTTCGACGACTGGGCCAAACGCTGGCGCGAGCGCACGGCGCTGGAGCCGCAGACCGCCGCCGAGCGGCAAGCCGCGATGCATGCCGTCAACCCGATCTTCATCCCGCGCAACCACCGCGTCGAGGCCGTGATCCAGGCCGCGGTCAATAACGACGACTACGCGCCGTTCGAGGAATTGGTGAAGGTGCTGGCCAAGCCGTTCGAGGAGCAGCCGGACTACGCGGCCTACGCCGATCCGCCGCTGCCGGACCAGCGGGTGTTGCAGACGTTCTGCGGGACGTGAACCTGATCCGGAGTGCGGCGCCGTGACGCAAGTCAGCATAGCGATGCCGTGTCCTGGCTATGCTGTTGATGACGTCCTCACCACCCCGAACACCAACATTGGCAACACCCGCTCCGGATTCACGTGGAACGTTGCAACGATCAATCCTCGGGCGGATCGAACGTCAGCAGCGACATCCTTCTTCAAAAGGAACTTCAATTCCTGATCGCAAACACGTTGTGACCGAAGATCGACAGGCCAAGCGTTTCGGAAAATGCGCGCGGGAAGAAGCGATAATCCTTTAGGCTGAGTGGGAAGAACCGGAAGCGTTGCGGTTGCGGCAGGTTGGCTGCTGTGAAAATGAAATCGATATCCCGCGCCGAGAAGTAATTGATGTGATCGGGCGGGATCCACAGATGCCGTTTTCGAAACTGCGGGAAGACCGCCCGCACGTCATGCACATTTGGGGTGATGACGATCATGAGGCCGCCGGGCCGCAATGACCTCGCCGCCACTTCAATCATCTGTCGCGGCTCGGCGACGTGCTCGATGACGTTGTCAATCACGATCGCATCGGCCATATCGCCGCCGCGGAAAATTTCTTGAACTATCGGTACGCCGGCACGGATACCAAAGTCGGAAAGCCCGCGTGCCGGCTCGTAGCCCTGATAGACGACGGGATCGTCGCGCAACAGGTAACCGACCTCGCCACGCCCGCAGCCGATCTCGAGTACCCGTTGACCGGACTTGAGGTGCGCGAGGATGAGCCGCCTGATCTGGTGATGTCGTGGCCGGAACGCCCAGTCGATCTTCTCGATCTCGACGTGGTTGGCTGTGTCCGCCGGCGGATCGGCAACGAAGACATGCCCGCAGCCGCCGCACTGGACGATAGAGAAGTCATCACCCTTGCGGCTGATCGTCAGTTTTGGATGAAATTCAGTGTTGCCGCAAAGGGCACAGCAATCTCTAGGCGAGCGTTCCATTTTCTTGGCTCCAGGGGCAGCTCTATACCCCCTGCAACCCATCCGCGTAAAGACCCGATGCTGCACTGCAACTGGCCAGAGCGAGAGCAGCACGAGGGAGCCAAACACGACGCCGAACTGGAGCGGCGGGACGATCGCAATCACCGCGGCATGAATAACAATCAGCGGGACCAGGAAGCGAAACACATGGTCGAAGCGGCCGACGCGTCCCCTGAATGACAACAAGAAACGTAAGATTTCTACGACAGCCGCCTCGCCCTACTTCGTCGCCTTGCGCACCCCGCCGAACGACGCCGCGTCGAACTTTTGCGGATCGACGGGATCGTAGCGTGACCACTCCATGTCGGGCACGTTGGCGTAGCGCTCGGTCCAGGCCTTGTCCGTCGTCGTTGTGCCAGGCGCGACGGGGCGGATCTCGAAATGCAGCACCTTGTTCGGGCCGATCTCGCCGATTGCGTCCTTTGCCTTGACGCTTGCGCCCACCGCAAGCGCCTCTCCCTTCGGCCCGACAATGCGACCGAGCTGAACGTAGCGCGTGTAGACGACGCCGCCGTTGGGATAGGTGTGCTTGAGCACGACGTAGCGGCCGCAACCGCCGATCACGGGCAGGTCGGCCGGCGCCTGCTCGCTGGCCTCGATTTTGACGACAACGCCGTCCGCCATCGCCGCCACCGGGCCGCCTGCCTTGTCCATGGTGAAGTCGACGCCGGGATGCTCGTCCTGGGTCCAGCATCCACAGGAGGTCATCGTCTTGTCTGCAGGCTTGTCGGCGCGCGGAAAGCTGCGCGGGGTCAGGAATTCATTGACCAGCAGTCCCGGCCCCTCCGGCGACGTGAAGGCATGGATCGTATAGAGCGACAGCTTATCCCCGACCGCCACCTCGTTCGGGAGAAAACCGTACACCACATCCTGGATGAAGACCTTGAGCTCGCGCCCCTTGGCGGAGCGGACCATGATGCAGTTGGTCGCCTGCAAGCCGTCGGCGTCGGTCTTGGGCATGCCGCTCATGATCAGCGATCGTTTGAGCGCACCGCTTGTGCACGGCTCCCCGTGGGAGGCCAGCGTGACGTCGAGCTTCAGCGGCGACATCGGGTAGACGTCGAGGCCGCTGGCCGGTCGCCGCCGTGCCAGGAATTCGTCGAGATCGGTCTCCTTGTAGCGGGCGAAATTGAATTCGGCGCGGGCCGCTTCGGGGATCGCACAGAGAACGACTGGCAGCAGAAAGGCAGCAAGCAAACCCAGCTTGTGGAGAACACGCGGCGGCAACATTCGGAGGTCTCGTGATGCAAATTCGGTGAGCGGCATGAGCAAACCATGACCGCATCTTCGCGGCAAGGTAGATCGTATCTTGCACCTCAATCGTGAGAGGTCATTCGGCTCCAGGGTACGCTCGCCCGGTCGTCCCAAGCATGTCCACACCTTCCACGCGCCGCGGGAACCGCTGTCATCAAACTGAAACACTCGCGTTCTAACGGCCTGTCAGGGACGTCCTGCCGGAGGCGCCCATCCTCCAACAGTTCTGACGCGCCATGCCCTTCAAGTTCATCCACATCACCGACACGCATCTCGCGAACCCCGGACTGAAGCTCTATGGCCTCGATCCGCGCGCCCGGCTGGATGCGGCGGTTGCCGACATCAACAAGCACCAGTCCGATGCCGCCTTCGCCGTCGTGACCGGCGACCTCACCCATTGGGGCGAACCTGAATCCTACGCCAATTTCGCCGAGGCGATGGCCGCGCTAAAGATCCCTTACATCGCCATGGTCGGCAATCACGACAAGCGCGTGGCCTGCCTCGACGGCCTGAAGGCCGCCCCGCGCGATCCGAACGGCTTCGTCCAGGGCACGCGCACCACCGAGCACGGCCTGTTCGTGTTCCTGGACACGCTGGACGAGACCAGCCACGCCGGCGAGATGTGCGCCAAGCGCCTCGGCTGGCTCGCGAGCACGCTGGCGGCCGCGCCCGCCGACATGCCGTTCGTCGTCTTCATGCATCATCCGCCCTTCCCGGTCGGCGTCCACGCGATGGACGAGATCGCACTGGCCCAGAGCGGCGAATTCGCCGAAGTGATCGCGCCCTACCGTGCACGCATCCGTCACCTCTTCTTCGGCCACGTGCATCGGCCGATCTTCGGCAGCTACGGCAAGATCCCGTTCTCGACGCTCCGCGGCACCAACCACCAGGTCTGGTTCGAGCTTGACGCTTCCGCCACCGACCATCTCGCCAGCCATGAGCCGCCCGCCTATGGCGTGGTGCTGATCGACGGCGAGAACCTGGTCGTGCACAGCCACGACTTCCTCGACACCAGTCTGCGCTTTCCATTCGCCGCACCGACGGGAATGAACGACCGCGACTATGCGCTCAATTTCCCGGCGCGATGAGATGAGCCTCGCTGAACCCGCGGCTCTCCCGGTCGCGACTTCGGCGGCACCGCGTTTGCACGTCCTGAAGCGGTTTCTTGGCCGCTTCAAAGCCTCGCTGCCCGCCTATCTGCTGCTGTTGCCCTCGCTGGTCTTCCTCGCGCTGTTCACTTATGGCGCGATGGGCCGCGTGCTCATCGACGCGCTCTACCAGCGCGCCACCCCGAAGGCACCGGTCCGCTTCGTCGGCCTCGACAATATAGCCGCGGTGCTTGCCGATCCCGCCTTCACCGGCGCGGTCGTCAACAATCTCGTCTACGCCATCGGCACGGCGATCCCGAGCATTGGACTTGCACTGCTGTTCGCGCTGGCGCTGTCGCGCACCAATGCGGTGAGCAGCGCGCTGCGCGCCGCATTGTTCCTGCCGGTGCTGATCCCAATGGTCGCGGCCTCCGCGCTATTCCTGTTCATCTTCCTGCCCAATGTCGGCCTGCTCGACTACTACATCGGACGCCTGCTTCCGGTGGTGCCGAACTGGCTCGGCGACCCCGACATCGCGCTCACTGCGATCATGGTGATCACCATCTGGAAGAACGCCGGCTACTACATGCTTTTCTTCCTCGCCGGCCTCCAGGCCGTGCCCGAGGATGTCATGGAAGCCGCGCATCTCGACGGTGCCGGCCCGTTCATGCGGCTGCGCTACATCATCCTGCCGGAGCTCAAGCCCACCTTCCTGTTCGTCATCGTCATCGCCACGCTCAACGCGGTCACGCAGGTCGACCACGTCTTCGTCATGACCAAGGGCGGGCCGTCCAATTCGACCAATCTCGTGCTGTTCTACATCTACCAGCAGGCGGTTGAGCATTACGACATCGGCAAGGCCTCGGCGGCGACGCTGCTGACGCTTGCGGCGCTGATGGGCCTCACCGCGCTCTCCTTCCGGACGATGGCCAATCGTGAGGGCGGAGCATGACGTTGATCGACTGGCTGCTTAGGGACGCCCCGCTCGCCACGCGCCGTGAGATCACGCCAAAGCTCGGCTTTCTGCTGACCGTGCTGCTCGCGATCGTCTGGCTGATCCCGTTCCTGTGGATGGGCGTGGCGACGCTGCGCCCGGCGTCCGACGGCATCAACACGATGGCCGAGCTGATGCCGAGCCTCAAGCCCACGCTCGACAATATCAGGGATGCCTGGGAGATCGGCGATTTTCCGCGTTACACCCTCAACACCACGATCATCTGCACCGGCATCCTGCTGGTGCAGTTCGTCACGATCACGCTGGCCGGCTTTGCCTTTGCGCGGCTCGAATTCGCCGGCAAGACGCTGATCTTCTATTTGTTCCTGATGCAGCTGATGCTGGTGCCGGTGCTGCTGATCGTGCCGAATTTGAGCCTGGTGGCGCAACTCGGGCTCTACGACACGCTCACCGGCGTGATGATGCCGTTCTTCGCCTCGGCCTTCGGCACCTTCCTGATGCGGCAGGCTTTTGAAGCCATTCCGACCGAGCTGGAAGACGCCGCCCTGATCGACGGCGCCAGCCTTCTCCAGCGCATCCGCCACATCTACGTGCCGCTGTCGATGCCGAGCTTCTCGGCCTTCGCCATTATCTCCGTCACCAGCCACTGGAACGACTTCCTGTGGCCGCTGATGGTGATCAATTCGCCGGACAAGCGGCCGCTCACGGTCGGCCTGTCCGTCTTCACCGCGACCGCCGAAGGCACGCAGGCCTGGGGCACGATTGCCGCCGGCACGCTGATGGTGATCGCGCCGCTACTCATCACCTTCCTGATCTTCCAGAAACGCTTCATCAGCTCTTTCGTCACCTCAGGCATCAAATAGGAGATTTTTCGATGCTGTTTACCCGCAGGCTCATGCTTGGCCTTGCCATGGCAGGCTCTATGGCCGGCGCCCTCGCCGTCCCGGCGATGGCCGAAGGTCCGACCGAGATCGACCTGTTCTTCCCCGTCCCCGTCGACGGCAAGCTCGCACGCGACATGGGCACCTTGATCAAGGAGTTCAACGAGACTCATCCCGCCATCAAGGCGACTGCGGTCTACACCGGCTCCTATGACGACACGCTGATCAAGACGCGCGCCTCGATCAAGGCCGGCAAGCCGCCGGCTGCCGTGATCATGTCCGCGAACTTCCTGCTCGACATGCAGATCGAGAACGAGCTCACCAATCTCGACGGCCTGATCGCCGCCGACGGCACCACCAAGGACCAGTTCCTCGGCCAGTTCTTCCCCGCGTTGCAAGGCAACGCGGTGATCAACCGCTCGGTCTACGGCGTGCCCTTCCACAATTCGACGCCGCTGCTCTACATCAACGCCGACAAGGCCAAGGAAGCCGGCCTTGACCCGAACAAGCCGCCGCAGACCTGGGCCGAACTCACCGACTGGGCCAAGAAGCTCACCAAGCGCGAAGGCGACAAGGTCACCCAATGGGGCATCGCGATCCCCTGCGCCTATGACTATTGCGGCTGGATGATAGAAACGCTCACCATGACCAATGGCGGGCGCTACTACAATGAGGAGTTCGGCGGCGAGGTCTATTACGACACGCCCTCGATGCTGGGCGCGCTGACCTGGTGGAACGACCTCGTCTACAAGCACAAGGTTCATGCGCCCGGCGCCACGCCCGGCCCGGCCGTCAGCACCTCCTTCATCTCCGGCAATGCCGCTATGATGATGCTGTCCACGGGCTCGCTGACCTATGTGCGCGACAACGCCAAGTTCAACTACAAGGTCGCGTTCATCCCGCGCAACGTCCGCAACGCCGTGCCGATCGGCGGCGCCTCCCTGATCGTTCCGGCCGGCGTCGAGGCCGACAAGCAGAAGGCCGCCTGGACGCTCATCAAGTGGATGACCTCGCCCGAGAAGAGCGCATGGTGGAGCCGCGCCACCGGCTATTTCGCGCCCAACATGGCCGCCTACAAGACGCCTGACATGGTCGAATTCCTGAACAAGAACCCGGACGCCAAGACCGCCGTCGAGCAGCTCGACGTCGCAAAACCCTGGTTCGCGACCTACAAGACCGTCCCGGTCCGCAAGACGCTCGAGGACGAGGTCATGCTGGTTCTCAACGGCAAGAAGCAGCCGAAGGAGGCCTTGGTCGCTGCCCAGAAGGCCGCCGACGAGACGCTGAAGCCGTACAATGCAGAGACCTCGCTGAAGCTGCCGTAAGGCCGACGATCAACCAAACAACAACCTCGGCGCTCCACTGTGTGGGGCGCCGAAATCATTTCAGGGGTCGTGATTGTGTCAGTTGCGCCTGCCGTCGAGCCTGAACACCATCTGCGTCGGACGCACGAACCGCAATGCGACCAGCAGCACGGCCATGACGGTGCACATGTAGATGACAGCCATCGCATCGATCGAATAGACCGGCCGCACACCGCCGGCAAAGACGTTGTAATAGAGCGCCACGACCAGGGTCTGCGATCCCCCGCCCGCAAGCAGAAACGCCAGCTCGAAGTTCGAGATCGT
Organism: Bradyrhizobium sp. Unk1; assembly: GCF_059512345.1. Lineage (NCBI taxonomy): Bacteria > Pseudomonadati > Pseudomonadota > Alphaproteobacteria > Hyphomicrobiales > Nitrobacteraceae > Bradyrhizobium > Bradyrhizobium sp. Unk1. The sequence goes on along the minus strand of NZ_JCAMOP010000052.1, from coordinate 8,594 downwards.
ATTCACGAGAACCAGCAGGCCCGCTGTCAAAATGCCGGGCAGCATCAGCGGCAACAGGATGCGGCGGAATATCTGCAGCCGGCTCGCGCCGAGCATCTGGGCCGACCATTCAAGGTTCAAGCTGATCTGCTCGAAGAACGGCAACAGGACGAAGACCGCAAGAGGAACCATGGGGACGAGCACGGCGAGAATGACGCCAATGACCGTCCCGCCGACACCAAACCCATAAAGCGTCGTCGCAAGCGGAATGCCGTAGGTCATCTGCGGGATCAGTAGCGGCAGGAAGTAGAGCAGCAGCAGGACCGGCTTGGCGTTGAAATTCCGCCGCGCCAGCACGTAGGCCGCCGGAAATCCGATCGCGAGCGCGATGAAGACCACGGCCAGCGCGATGAACAGCGTGATGAAGAGAACATGGGAGAGCTCGAACTCCCGCCAGGCGTAGGTAAACCAATCCGTCGTGAACGCCGGCGGCAACGGCTTGCCGAACCAGCGTTTGGCGAACGAGCTCACCACGACATGCGTCACGATTCCGAGCAGGTTGAGGATGAACCCCAGCAGGAACAGGTAGATCGCCAGCTTCCACATCCGTCCGCGCATTGGTCCCCTCAGCGTTTGCCGACGCCCATGGTCGTGGCAATGGTCATACGGCGGCGCACCAGCACGATGACCACCAGCGCCGCGAGCTGGCAGAGCCCCATGATGACCGCGATCGCGGACGCGTAGGACATGTCATATTGCTCGAAGGCCTGCTGGTAGGCCGCGATCGAGATTGTCCGCGTCGAACCGGCCGGCTGGCCAACCATCACCGCGGATGGAAACACGGCAAAGCTCATAACGAAGACCAGGGCAAACGCGATGATCAGGCCCGGTGCGATCAACGGGAACATGACGCGCCGGAAGATGGTCCAGGGCCCGGCGCCCAGCATGCGGGCGGAGCTCTCCAGGCTCGGGTCGATGCCGGAGATGTAACCGAGCAACATCAGGAAGCAGAACGGAAAGTTCTGCATGAACAGCGAGAAGGTGACGCCTATGGAATTATGCGTCAGCTCGAGCGGGTTCTCGATCAACCCGGCGGCGAGCAGCAGTTGGTTGAGCCAGCCATTGTGGCCGTAGAAGCCGAGGATCCCTTCCGACAGGAAGACGACACCGAGCGAGATCGGAAGCACGAGAATGGTCGTGATGGTACGCTCGAACCAGATGCCACGCCGCATGCCGTATGCGAGGAACAGCGCAGCCAACACGACCGCGACCGTCGTCGGCAACGCCAACATGAAGGTCGTCTTGATCGTGTTGTACTGGTAGGCGTCGTTGAAGAACGCGACATAGTTCGAGAATATTCCGGCGTCGCGCTTCTTCGGCTGCAAGCTGATGTAGATTCCGTAGAGGAACGGGTAGACGAACATCGCGAGCACGTAGAGCAGCGACGGCGCAAGACAGAGGATCGCGACGAGGTCCAGTTCGCTGCGGGAATCAGAGCGGATGCGAGCCACGACCTGTCCCCTCACTCGCGACGCAGCAGGACGAATTTGTCCGCCGGCAAGGTCAGATCCAGCATCTCGCCCAATAGGAGCTTCTCGTGCGAGCGGACCCAGAGCCTTGCGCCGCCATCGAGCGCGATCTCGGCCTCCTGCTCGCGTCCGAGATATTCGACCAGCTCGACCTTGCCGCGCAGCACATTGACGCCATCACCGGACTTGCCGAGACGCACATCTTCCGGCCGGATCGCCAGAACGGCGTGCTCGCCCGGGCGGAAACTATCCCTGGCCCTGGCCTGCAAGATTTGCCCCTTGAAACCGGCTTCGATCATACCGCCCGCTTCCTTGCCGAGCGTCACATCGAGGAAATTTCGAAAGCCCATGAAATCCGCCACGAAGACGTTCTTGGGACGGTCGTGGATTTCCTGCGGCGTCCCGACTTGCATGAGCACACCTTCGCGCAGCACGACGATGCGGTCGGAGAGCGAGAGAGCTTCGGCCTGGTCGTGGGTGACGTAGATGGAGGTCAGGCCGAGCTGTGCGTGCAGCTGCTTGATCTCGGCGCGCATCTCGACGCGGAGCTTTGCATCGAGGTTGGACAACGGCTCGTCGAACAGCATCAACCGAGGATGCAGCACAAGAGCGCGCGCGATGGCGACACGCTGCTGCTGTCCGCCCGAGAGCTGACCGGGATAGCGGTCTTCATAACCGGCAAGACGCACCAGACCGAGCATGTCCCGCACGCGCTGCTCGATTTCCGCGGACGGTCGCTTCTGGAGAGAGAGGCCGAAGGCGACGTTGCCGAACACAGTCAGATGCGGAAACAGCGCGTAGTTCTGGAACACCATGCCGAACCCGCGCTTTTCGGGCGAGACATCGTCAATCCGTCGTCCGTTGAGATGGATCTCGCCGTCGCTCGGCGGCACCAGCCCCGCGATGATGCCGAGCGCCGTGGACTTTCCGCACCCGCTCGGCCCCAGGAAGGTGACGAACTCGCGGCCGCCGATCTCCAGCGGAAAGTGGTCGAGCACCACCTTGCCGCCATAACGCTTGGTGATCGACATCTGCAGTTTATCGATAGAGTCGGCCATTCCCCGCCCCGCATACGCGCGCGAGGGCCGCACCTGCGCGCCCTCGCGTCTTGGTCCCGGTTATTGTTATTTCTTGACCTGATCGGCGCCGACCTCACGGTCCCACCGTTCCATCGCGTAGCTCAGCTCGGTCACGCCCAGCGGAGGCGATACTTTCCATTTGGTCCCGATCTGATCATATTCAGGACGCCAGAACTCCTTCACCTCGTCCTGGATATCCTTGGGTGCCGATGCCAGGGCTGCGGCCTTCACGACCGGCCCGATGAAGGCCTTCCAGGTGAGCGCCTGCTGCTCCGGCTTCCACATGAACTTCATGAGGTCGACGATGACATCGACCTGTTCCTGCGGCACGCCCTTCGGGATGCACCAATAGTGACCGTCCACCACGAACGTGGTGTTCTCCAAGATTGCGATCTTCGAGTCCGGCGGGATCACGCTCTGCGCGCGCGGCTTCATGTCCCATTCCATGATCCCGGCGATCATCCAGCGCTGCCCCTGGGCGAACTCCTTCAACGTGATCGCGGTACCGGTCGGATAATATTCGACGGACTTGCCGAGCTCTTTCAGGAAATCCCAGCTCTTGTCCCAGCCCTTTTCGGGGTCGAGCGGCTTGGAGTCCCCAAGAATGAAGGCAAAGCCCTGGAGGATCGCGCGGCCCGGCCCGCTGTTCGCCGGGCGCGCATACATGAATTTGCCCGGGTTCGCCTTCACCCAAGTCAGCAATTCCTGCGCGGTCTTCGGCGGGCTCGGCACCTTCGCCGGATTGTAGATCAGCACCGGTCCACCGGCATTGCCGACTGACGGAATGAGGACGCCCTTGCCCTCGTCGTAAAGCGCCTTGCCCGCATCGGTGAGGCCGTCGCGCGGAAAGGTCTTCTGATAATCGGGGATGGCGATGAGCTGGCCGTTCTGGGCCAGCAGCGCGCCGCCATCCTGCCCGGTCAGCACCAGATTGATATCGAGGCGTCCGGCGTCCTGCTGCGCCTTGATCTTGGCCGGAAGCTCCGGCGCCGGCGCGCGCTGGATCTTGATCTCGCTGACCTTGTCCGGATTCGCCTTCTTGTAGTTCTCGATGATGGCCTGCACCGAGGCCAGGTCACCGCCGGTATCGATGATCGAAAGACTGATCGGAGCGGCCAGGGCTCCGCTGCAGAGACACGCCCCCACCAGGGCCGCGACCATTGGGGTTGCTGACCTCGTTTTCATTCTCGCCTCCCAAGCGCTTTATTTTTTTGCGCAACTTGTTATTTATTTGTAAGGCAAGCATCGACGAAATCTTCGCTGGTTGTCAAGCGGTCTGTTCTTTGGCTGTTTCGAACTGCCGGCCGAGCGCCTTGTGCACGGGCTGAAATGTCAAAAACTTGTTTGGAAGCCGAACGCAGAACCGGGCGGAGCGGGATTTGAAAAAGCCTGCGATGAAATCCGTGGAGTTGCCGCTCTCCTCCTCGACGGGACGATTGAGCGACCGGATCTACGATCATGTGCTCGGTCAGATCGCGATCGGCATCCTTCCCGTGAACTGCCGGCTACCGCCCGAGAATGGCCTCGCCGAACTCCTCGGCGTTTCACGGCCCGTCGTTCGCGAGGCGCTGACGCGATTGCGCGATGACGGCCTGATCGCATCACGCCAGGGTGCGGGCTGGTTCGTGACGCGGCGCCCGGCCGCCAATGCCTTCGACTTCGCGCCTGTCAGTAGCATCCCCGACATCCAGCGCTGCTTCGTGTTCCGGATGGCCGTCGAGGGCGATGCCGCGGGCCTCGCCGCACGCAACCGGGACAGGCAAAGCCTGCGCCGCATTCAGCAGGTCCTGACCAGGCTGGATACGATGGTCGCCCAAGGGCGCGAGGGCGGCCTTGGTGTCGAGGAAGATCTTCTCTTCCACCGCACGATTGCGGAGGCGAGCGGCAACCGGTTCTTTGTCGAGACGCTGACCTCGTTGAGGGAGCAGATCGCCATTGGCGTCAATCTCAACCGCAACCTGTCGCTCATTCAGCCGCGCGGTCGCATTCTCAGAGGGCAGCAGGAGCATCGCCGCGTGTTCGAGGCCATCGAGGCACAAGACGAGGACGGCGCCCGCCGCGCCATGCGCACGCATGTCGAAAATGCCCGCAAGAGAATCTTCGAGGGGGGCTGATCGCCGCGACGTAAGCCACGCGCCGCGCGCGGTTAGATCGTCACCACGATCTTGCCGAACTGATTGTTCGACTCCAGGAAGCGATGCGCCTCGACGATCTCCTCGAACGGGAACGTTCTGGCGATCACCGGCTTCAAGCTGCCGTCTGACAACCCGTCGAGGATGAATGCCTTTGCTTTCGCAAGGCGCACGGGATCGCGGATGATCTCGTGCACGAGGTAGCCGCGCAGGACCAGGCACTTGGTCAACACGTTGAAGAGCGGGAACGGCGTCGGCGCGGGGCTTAGCCCGCCATACTCGATCAGGATTCCGCCCGGCGCCATCGCCGCAGTCAGCGGCTCGAATGCGGGACCGCCGACGGCGTCAAACACCACGCGGACGCCGTTAAAGCCGGCGATCTCCGCGAGCCGCGCTTCGATGTCTTCCTCGTCCGAGACGATCACGTGGGCGGCGCCGGCCTCGCGCAAGGCGCGCTGCTTGGTCGAGGTCCGCGTCAGGGCGACCGGGACCGCGCCGATCCGGTTCGCGATCTGGATGGCCGCGAGCCCGACACTGCTCGATGCCGCCGTGACGGCGACGACATCCCCTCGCCCAAGTCCGGCGATGTCGACCAGCGCGCCGTAGGCCGTCAGATACTGCATCCACACCGCAGCCGCCGCCTCGAAGCCAAGCTCGGGCGGATGCTTCACGACGAGCTCGGCCGGAAACGTCGCGAGCTCGGCATAGGCCGGCCATCGCACCATCGACAGCGGCGGCACGATGCTGAGCGCATCTCCCGGTGCAAAACCGGCCACGCCTTCGCCGATGGCCTCGACGATACCCGCCGCCTCCAGGCCAAGGCCGGACGGAAATGTCGCGGTCTCGATATAGGTGCCCGTCCGCAGCAGCGCCTCCGCACGGTTGAGGCCGAGCGCCCTGACCCGGATCTGAACCTCGCCCTTTGCCGGCGGCGGAACGTCGACGGTCTCGATACAAAGCACTTCGGGACCGCCATGCCGGTGAAAGCGAACGACGCGCGCCATGGAATACACTCCAAAACAGTTGAACTGAATGGAGCTATGCCGATCCCGCCGCAGTGGATAAATGACCCAAACACGCGAACAGTCGAAACCAGGAGTTTTCAATCATGGACCGCCTGGCCAGCATGGCCGTATTCGTCCGGGCCGTCGATCTCGGCTCGTTCGCGGCTGCGGCCGACGCCCTGGAGATGTCGGGGCCGATGGTCGGCAAGCATGTGCGCTTCCTCGAAGAGCGCCTCGGAGTCCGCCTCCTCAACCGCACCACGCGGCGCCAGAGCCTGACCGAGGCTGGCCATGCCTATTACGAGCGCTGCCGCACGGTACTCAGCGAGGCCGAGGCTGCCGACGCCGTCGTGGCCAACGAGCTTTCCGAGCCGCGCGGCAGGCTGCGCGTGACCATGCCTGCCCTGCTGGGCCGGCACTGCATCGCGCCCTTGCTGATGACGCTCGCGCGAAAATATCCGCATCTCGAGCTCGACCTCTCCTTCGGCGATCCCATAGCTGACATCATCGAGGCCGGCTACGATCTCGCGATCCGGACCGGCGATCTCGACGACCAGTCCGGTCTGATCACGCGGCGCATCGCAAGCCAGCGTATGGTGGTGTGCGGCGCGCGGTCCTATTTGCGCGCCAACGGCAAACCGAAATCGCTCGACGATCTCGCCGCGCATAAGGCGATCATCTATCGCCGCTCTGGACGCGTCCGGCCGTGGCTGTTTCCACAAGCCGACCAGCCGCCGCGCGAGATCATGCCTTCGGGCCGGCTGAGGCTCGACGATATGGAGGCGATCGCGGACGCCGCCGCGCAAGGCATGGGTCTCGCCTGGCTGCCTTATTGGCTGGTCCGCGAGCGTCTCGACAGCGGCGCGCTGGTCGGCCTCTTCGAAGGCCAGCCCGAATTCCTCTACGAATGCCACGCGCTGTGGCCCCGTTCGCCCCGGATTCCGCCCAAAGTCCGTGCCGCCGTGGACGCGCTCGCTGCCGCCTTGCCGAAGCTCATGGGGTGATGGTCGAGCCCGCCCCGTTAACCCCCCGTCCACCATCCGGCTTGCCGTGCGGCCGGTAACCACGAGCATTAACAGACCGTCAACGTACCCCCGACAAATCTATCAATGTTTCTGGAGATTTCGCCGTGGATCTGTTGGTTTTCGAGTTCCTGGGGCTGGCGCTGGTCGCCATGTGCGTGGTCGTGGTGGCGCTGCCCTGCGCGCGCAAATCCTCGCACCGGATCCGTTACGAATAGGAATTTCGTCGGAAACAGGCGATTCCGGCCCGATGCAAGGCTCGAATTCGCTTAGAGCCCCTTGACATCACAGCGCTTTCGGCAGAACGGCTGATACCAAGTGTCATGGGCCGTTCATGGATTTAATTACCACCACCGCTGACCTCGCGGCTGCCTGCAGCCGGCTGGCCAAGCACCCTGTTATTACAGTCGATACCGAGTTCCTGCGCGAAACCACCTACTACCCGCTGCTGTGCGTGGTGCAGATGGCCAGCCCCGAGGAAGCGATCGTCATCGACACCCTAGCCGAGGGGATCGACCTCAAGCCGTTCTTCGACCTGATGGGCAACGAGGGCGTGCTGAAGGTATTCCACGCCGCCCGCCAGGACATCGAGATCATCTGGCACCAGGCCAACATCATCCCGCACCCGGTGTTCGACACCCAGGTCGCGGCCATGGTGCTCGGCTATGGCGACAGCATCGCCTATGACGCGTTGGTCGAGAAGGTCACGGGCCACCGCCCGGACAAGACCCACCGCTTCACCGACTGGTCGCGCCGGCCGCTGACAAAAGAGCAGATGCACTACGCGGTGTCCGACGTCACGCACCTGCGCGACGTGTTCGCCGCGCTCGACGCCGACCTCAAGAAGCGGCGCCGCAGCGAATGGGTCTCCATCGAGATGGAGGTTTTGACCTCGCCCCGCACTTACGACTTCCACCCCGAGCGCGCCTGGGAACGGCTGAAGACGCGGGTCCGCAAGCCCAAGGACCTCGCGGTCCTGATGGAGGTCGCGGCCTGGCGCGAGCAGGAAGCGCAGAGCCGCGACGTGCCGCGCGGCCGTGTGCTGCGCGATGAAGCCATCAGCGACATCGCGACCCACGCGCCGAACACGCTGGAGAAGCTCGCCCATCTGCGCTCGGTGCCGAAGGGGTTCGAGAAATCCAAATGGGGCGCGGACATCGTCGCCGCGGTCGAGCGCGGGCTGGCGCGGGATTTTGCGACGCTGCCGAAGCTGGAGAAGCCGCGCAACAACAACAATGGCGCCGCCATCGTCGAGCTGTTGAAGGTCCTGCTGCGCATGACCGCGGAGCGCCACGCGGTCGCCAGCAAGGTGATCGCCACCGTCGACGATCTCGAAGAGATCGCAGCCGACGATGAGGCCGACGTCCCCGCCTTGCGCGGCTGGCGCCGCGAGCTGTTCGGCGATGCCGCGCTGAAACTGAAGCGCGGCGAGCTGGCGCTGGCGATCGAGAAGGGTCGCGTGATCGGGGTTCAGCGGGCGTAGACGGCCAGCGAGATCATCCCGACCGCCGACGGAGCCAAACCCTCATCCTGAGGAGCGCTGAACGCGCGTCTCGAAGGATGAAGGCCCGGCCCTCGGCCCCGCCCTTCGAGACGCGCGCAAAGAGCGCGCTCCTCAGGGTGAGGGTCAGCTAACTCCGATGCCGCTCTACGCCGGCGTCAGCTTCGCCACTTCCGGCTTCATGTCGTTCAACACACCGGCAATGGCCGCGATCAGCTCGTCGATCTGAGCCTTGGTGACGATCAGCGGCGGGCAGATGGCGATGGCATCCAGCATGTTGCGCGAGATCACGCCGCGCTCCTGGAGCATGCGGCTGGCGATGCCGCCGACGGCGCCGGGCGTGCTGGC